>JADLFF010000074.1 GCA_020845735.1 Dehalococcoidia bacterium | reverse complement strand
TGGAGGCGGAGGGGCGGCGCGCGACGGCGGACGCGGCGGTCGCGGCGCTCGCCTGCAAGGCCGCGGTGCGCGCGGGCGACCGGCTCGACCTGCCGCAGCAGCGCGCACTCCTCGAGGCGCTGGAGCGAGTCGAGCAGCCGCAGACCTGCCCGCACGGCCGCCCCACGATGCTGCAGCTCGGTCACGAGGCGCTCGACCGCGCGTTCGGCCGCCCCGAGCGTGGGCGCCGACGCCAGGGTGCGCAGTAGCTGAGGCGGTCAGCCGCCTTCATCCGTTCGTGGTGCGGGCGCCGTCAACCGTTCGGGGTGAGCCTGTCGAACTACAGCGCCGACCTCGCAAAGTGCGAGTCGTGTTCCTCCGGCGCCGGACGCTCACCGTGCGCAGCCGACTTCGAGGTGTCCGCGTTGCTCCGTGCGCGGTGCCGTCGCCGTCACCCGTTCGTGGTGAGCCTGGCGAACCACACCGCCTGCATCGGCACGCGCGAATCGTGCAGTCCGAGGCCGAACGCCGACCGCGCGAAGCTGCCTTGCGGTGTCCGCGTTGCCACGTGCGCGGGTGCCGTCACCGTCCACCGTTCGTGGTGAGCCCGGCGAACCACACCGCCTGCATCGGCAGGTGCGAATCGTGCAGTCCGACGAGCCCGCCCTCGAGGTCGGCTCCGCACGGTGAGCGTCCGGCGTCGGATGAGCACGACTCGCACTCCTCGAGGTCGGCGGTGTGGTTCGCCGGGCTCACCACGAACGGATGAAGGCGGGCGCCACCGGATCAGGGGACCGCACGGCGGATCCGGAGGACCGCGCTGCGAGCGGATCACGACACCGCACTGCGAGGGGATCACCGCACCCACACCACCGAACGGCTCGAGGGCGACAGGCTCACCTCCGAATGGCGGACCATGGGCGGGCTCACCACGAACGGATGAAGGCGGGTGCCGGGATGTGGACCAGCGTGCGAAGGGCGGGGCAGTCAGCTGAGGCAGACCGCCCACGCCTCGATGAGCGGGCGTGGTGCCGAGGGCGGGGGCGAGGTGGGGCCGTCGCTCGCGAGTGCGAGCAGCCAGGGGTCGAGCTCGCTCGATGGCGCGCGCCTGCCCTCGAGGAGGTGCACGGCCTCGATGAGCGGCCGCTCAAGGACGGGCAGGATCAGCGCCCGGGCGCCGGCACCGACGGCGAGGGCGCACGTGACGAGGCGCAGCCACGGCCGCAGCTTGACCGGCGCGCCGTGGCCGACGTTGCCGATCGCGAGGAGGGCGATGGCCTCGACCTCCCGCGCGGCGCGGACGACCTCGATGGCACGGTGCCAGCGCCTGCGATCGATCGCGGGCGGGTACGCGAGGGCGTCGAGGTAGAGCGGGCCGCGCACACCGGCGGTGCGCGCGCGCTCGAGGCCAGACGCCAGCACCTCGAGGAGCGCGCGGGCCGGGAGCGCGTCCCCAGTGTCGTGCGCCCGAGGACTGAGCACGGCGCCTGCCCCGACACTCGCGATGGCGTCGAGGAGCGCGCCTTCCGAGGCGTCCCCCAGCACGACGGCGTTGGCGACGACGGGCGCGGGCGCCCTCGTGACTGCGCCGGCAAGGGTGGCGGGGTCGGCGGTGTCGAGGAACAGCGGCGTGCCGGGCGCGAGCGCGCGGACGCGGGTCGCGGCATCGAGGAGCGCGCGGGCGCCGCCCTCGATGCCCGCGTTCAGGTCCAGCGCCTGCGCGCCTGCCTCGAGGCGTGGCCGCACGAACGTGGCCAGCGCCGTGTCGTCGTGACTCGCGAGGAGGCTCGCGAACGGCGCGCGCCACAGCTCGAGGCCCTGCTCGATCAGCAGGACGGGCCGCTCGAGGCGCGCGGCCGAGGGCGGCGTCAGAAGATCTCGGGCAGGCCCGCGCGACGCGCGCGCCAGTCGAGGATGCGGCCGATCGTCCTCGAGGCGCGGTGCACCGTGGAGAAGACGGCCACGCCCTGGAAGTACGCCTCGTCGAGGAAGGCGCGCGAGGCGTCGCGGTCGCCGCCCGTGCGGTCGCGCTGGACGGCCACGAACGGCTTCGCGACGAGGCCCTGCAGCGCCCCGAGGTCGCCCGCAGCCTCGCGCGCCCGCTCGACGCGTGACCCGCTCGATCCCTGGAGCGCGGGGTCGGCGTCGCCGGACCCGGCGCCATCCGCCGAGGCGCTGTCGTCGCGCCAGTCGTCCCAGCCGCCGACGGTGGCGAGGAGCGTGTCGATCGGCTCGGCCTGGCCGACGATCGTCAGGGTGTCGCGCATCCGCCGCCGGCCGTCGGGCCCGCCCATGACGTTGGTGTCGACGGGGTTCCGCACCGAGGTGCCCGCGACGGGGATGAACTCGCGGAGCTTCTCCTGGGTCGCCTCGGGCAGCGGAGGCGTGTCGAGGCCGTTCTGCGCGATCGCGTCGGCGGAGAGCACGGCGAACCCGCCACCGCCGCCGACGAGCGCCACGCCCCGACCTCGCACGGTGCGGAGCCGGGTGGTCATCGCGACCACGAGGTCGTGCAGCTCGTCCATGTTCTCGGCGCGAATCGCCCCGGCCTGGCGGCACGCCGCCTCGAAGACGTCGACCGATCCGGCCAGGGAGCCGGTGTGCGAGCTCGCCGCGCGCGCGCCGGCCGCACTCAGCCCGCCCTTGAGGACGATCGTGGGCTTGACCGCGGCACAGCGCTTCATCGCCTCGAAGACGGCGCGGCCGTTCTTCACGCCCTCGATGTAGGCCGTGACCACCTCGGTCTGCGGGTCCCACGCGGCGTAGTCGAAGAAGTCCTGCGCATCGAGGTCGGCGCCGTTGCCGTAGGACACGACCTTCGAGAAGCGCACGCCGCGCCTCCCCAGGCCGCCCACGATGTCACCCGCGTTCGCGCCGGACTGCGAGAGCAGGAAGACGTTGCCCGGCTCCTTCGGGAAGTTACCCATGAACGCCAGGCCGACGCCCGGCACGTAGAGCCCCATGCAGTTGGGACCGATCACGCGGATGCCCGCGGCCTTCGCCTTCGCCAGTACCTGCCGCTCGAGGGCGGCGCGCTCCGGGTCACCCGTCTCGGAGAACCCGGCGGTGAAGAAGTGGATCGAGCGCACGCCCTTCTGGATGCACTCCTCGACGAGCTGGGGCACGACGGGGGCGGGCACCTGCGAAATGACATGGTCGACCGGATCGGGGCAGTCGAGGACCGAGGGGTACACCTTGAGCCCGTTGATCTCGGTCATCTTGGGGTTCACCGGGTAGAGCCCGTGCCGCTCGTGGTAGCCCTGCTCCATGATCGACTGGAGGAAGCCGCCGCCTCGATTGCCGCTCTGCCGCGAGGAGACGCCGACGATCGCCGTGGCGCGCGGGCGCCAGATCGGGTCGAGCGGGTGCTCGGCAGCCGGTTGTGCGTCGGTGGCGGTCGTGGTCACGTGGCCCTCGAGTCTCTACGCGCTGTCGCGGCGCGTCGCCATACGGGCGCTCCGGCGAGCACCTGGGAAGCCCCGGTCGGGATATCAGCCCGAGTGTACGTCCCCTCGAGGCGCGGGGGCCACGTGCAGACACGGCAGCGGGGCGCTGCCCGGCCCGAGCGGACATCGACACTACCAATGTGGTATGTCTATCCACTGGTAGGCAGATAACCGAGGAGGCCTCGTGAGACCGCTCCAGTACCACGCCGGGCAACTCGAGGTGCAGGCGGAGGCCAACTCGCGGGCCCTCGCAGACCGGATGGCCGGCTGGGTCGGCCCCGCTGGCGAGTTCGCGGAGCGCGCCGACCTCCTGCTCTTCGCCTTCGCGGACGCCGAGCGCCTGCGCTTCGTCGCCGTGTCCGGCCCGCCGCCGCTCGCTCACGTCGCCGGGGGATCGGCGATCCGTGTCGATGCGGCCGCCGCTCCCGCGTTCGCGGACGGTCCGGCCGGGGGCCTCGCGATCAACCTCGCGGAGGCGCGCCGCGTGCGGCTGAACGGTACCTTCGCCCTCGACGGGGAGGGTGGCCTGCTCGCCATCGAGGAGGCGTTCACGCTCTGCCGCAAGTACCTCGTGCGGTCCGTCTCCCTGGGCACGGAGACGCAGGTCGGCCCGAGGGCCACGGCCGCGCTGGCCGCCGACTCGCCCTGGCTGCGCGACGTGCTCGCGCGCGCGGAGACATCCTTCCTCGCGAGCGTTGCGCCCGATGGCGCGCCGGACGTCGCGCACCGCGGCGGCCCGCCCGGCTTCCTGGAGTTTGATCCGGCGACGGGACGCCTCGGGTGGGCGGAGTTCATCGGCGATGGGGTGTTCAAGAGCGCCGGCAACGTCCGGGCGACGGGACGCGTCGCGCTGCTCGTGCCGGACCTCGAGACGGGCGACGCGGCCGTGCTGTCGGGCGTCGGCGCGTACGTCAACGAGCGCCGCCTGCGCGAGTCGCGTCGCGACCCCCTCGAGCAGCATCGCCAGGCGTTCCCGGTCCAGGGGCGCATCGAGTGCGCGATCGATCGCATCGAGCGGTTGACCGGCCTGCTGCACCGCCGGGAGGGCGCGCGCGAGGTGGTCAGCGTGAACTCGGCCTCGGCGGTGCACGAGCAGGCGCCGCAGTAACGCAGTAACGCGGTACCGAGGCCGGTCGCGCCGACCTCGCGCCGTGCCTCCGAGGTGGGCCGGGCCTCCTACGTGGCCGCGGCGGCGGTGGTCTCCGCGGTGACGGCAGCGCCGACGTCGTCCGGGATGCCCTCGCGGAGCGCGCGCTCGACGCCCTCGGCGGCACGGTCGACCTCGGCCTCGGTGTTGAAGCAGTGCAGCGACAGGCGTGTGGAGTTGAACTGCGCGACGGCACGGCAGACCACCTGCGCCTCCCGCTGGAGGAACGCCGAGACGCGTGCGGGGGTCTCGCCCTCCACCTCGAAGAGGAACAGCCCGCTCCGCGTCGCGTCGTGCGTGGGGCCGGTCAGCCGCACGCCGGGGATCGAGGCGAAGCGCGCCTCGGCGTAGCGGTTCAGCTCCTGGGCGCGCGCGAACACGGCCTCGGGGCCGGAATCGAGGTAGAGCTGCGTGGCGGCGTTCGTCCCCGCGAGGAGCACGCCCGAGATCGTGGTCAGCTCGAACTTGGTGATCTTCTCGCGCTCCGGCTCGAAGCCGCCCTCGTAGTCGTACGAGACCGCCGCGCGGCCGGCCACCTTCTGCGGCTCGAGCGTCGCGATCTTGTCCCGCCGCACGTAGAGCGCGCCGAGGCCGTCCGGGCCGCAGAGCCACTTGTGCGAGGGGATGGCGTAGTAGTCGACGCCGCTCGTGCGCACGTCGATCGGCACGTGCCCGGCGGTCTGCGCCCCGTCGACCAGCACCTCGGCGCCGACGCGGTGCGCCGCCTCGACGATCTCCCGCAGCGGCAGCAGTTGGCCCGTCGAGTACGAGATCTCGGAGATCACGACGAGCCGCGCGCGGCCGCCTCCGAGGGCGCTCGCGTACGCCTCGACGATGGCGCCGGGCGAGTCGTCCGAGGCGAGCTGCACGATCCGCAGCTCGACGCCGTGACGCTCGCGGAGGTAGTAGGCGGGCACCAGCCCCGAGGAGTGCTCGGTGTTCGAGGTGACGACCACATCGCCGGAGGCGTAGCGGAGGCCGTTGATCGCCACGTTCACGCCCTCGGTGGTGTTGCCCATGATCGCGATCTCGTCGGGGTCCGCGTGGATCATCTCGGCGGTCAGGCGGCGGAACTTGTTGCCGAGGGCCATGCGGTCGTCCATGACCGCGCGCGTCGTCGGCCCGAGTCGGTACTCGAGGTCGAGGCGGCGCTGCATCGCCTCGACGACTGGCGTGCTGAGCGGGCCGGACCACCCCGAGTTCATGTACGCGAACTCGCGCGTGACGGGCATCTGCTCACGGACCCACTGCCAGCGCTGTTCGCTCACGA
>JADLFF010000073.1 GCA_020845735.1 Dehalococcoidia bacterium | reverse complement strand
TCGTCGAGGTGCGGTGGGCGATGAGGAGCGTCGTGCGGCCCTCCATGTAGCGGTGCAGGCGGTGGAGGATCTCGCCCTCGGTGTGCGTGTCCACGTGCGAGAGCGCGTCGTCCATGATCAGGATCGGTGGGTCCTTGAGGAGCGCCCTCGCGAGGGCGGCGCGTTGCTTCTGGCCGCCGCTCAACGTCACGCCTCGTTCGCCGATGGTCGACTCCAGGCCGTGGGGGAGCTGCTCGAGGTCGTTGACGAGCTGAGAGACATCGAGGGCCGTCGCGAGATCGGCGTCGGTGGCCTCGGCGCGACCGAACCGGACGTTGTCGCGGAGCGAGTCCGAGAAGAGGAAGGACTCCTGCGGGACGAAGCCGATGGCGCCTCGGAGGCGGTGGAGCGGCCAGTCGCGGACATCCACGCCGTCGACGAGGACCGCGCCCGAGGTGGCGTCGAGGAGCCGCGGAACGAGCGAAGCGAGCGTCGTCTTGCCGGAGCCCGTGGCGCCGACGAGGGCGACCGTCGTGCCCGCCTCGATGCGCAGGTTCACGTGCTGGAGGACCGGGCGGTCATCGAAGGCAGCGCTCACATCGCGGAACTCGATGTCGCCGCGGATCGTGGCGGGCGCGAGGGGTGCGCGCGCCTCGACCGGATCGGCGATCCCGGGCACCGTGCGCAGGATCTCGTTGATCCGCTTGAGGGAGACCACGCCCTGCTGCCAGGAGGCGATCGTCCAGCCGAGGGCCGCGAGCTGCGAGGCGAGCAGCCCGAGGTAGGCCGAGAACTGCACGAACTGGCCGATGGTGATGCGGCCGCTCACCACGTCGCGGCCGCCGAACCAGAGCACGAGCACCGTCGAGGCGCCGGTGGCGAGGACCATGATCGGGAAGAGGCCGGACGTGTACCTCGCGAGGGAGATCGAGCGGCGCATCATCTCGTGGTTGTCGCGGGTGAACCACTCCTGCTCGATGTCCTCGAGAGCGTGCGCCTTCACCGAGCGCATGCCGGAGATCGATTCCTGCACGCGGTTGGCGAGCTCGCCGAACTGTTGCGTGACGGCTGTGTAGCGGCGATCCATCTCGGACTGGAAGTACCAGACGGCGATGGCCACGAAGGGGAAGTAGCCGAGGGAGATCAGCGCGAGGCGGACATCGATGGTGAGGAGGAATCCGACGCCGAGCGCGAGCATGATCACGGTGCGCACCGCATCGATGAGCGTGGGGCCGGTGAGGTCGCGCAGCCACTGGAGGTCCTGCGTGGCGCGGGACATGAGGTCGCCCGTCCTCGACGCGACGTAAAACCGCTGATCGAGGATGAGGAGGTGATCGGCGAGGTCGTTGCGGAGATGGTACTGGACGACGTAGGCCGAGCCGGACACGAGCTGCCTCGAGAGGAAGCGGAGCACGCTCTCCACGAGGGCGAACAGCGCGATCCACCCGACGTAGCGGAGGAGCTCGGAGCCGCGCGCGCCGCCGGCGATGGCGTCGACCGCGTCGCGGAGGATGACGGGCGGCACCATCACTGCGAAGGACGCGCCGAGGAGCGACACGAGGCCGACGAGGTAGCGCCCGCGGTAGAGCCAGATGTAGCGGAGCAGCGGGTGCCGCTCGAGGAGGCTGCCCTGGCGCAGCCGCGATGGCTGCCGGACATGCGCCCCTCGGAGGATCGAGGCCAAGGAGCCCCCTTGCTCAGAGGATGGCAGCGGATGGTTACGTGCGCGACCGGCGTATGCTCGGCCGCGCGGGCGCGGGAAGGGTGGACCGGGACGGGTGGTGGAGCGCAGTGTATCGCGAGTGCGCTCGTATTCGCGCTGTGTTCGGGTGCGTTCCGGGGAGGTAATCTTCCCGGCAAGTCTCTGCAACCTTGCGGAAACACGGGCAAGTTATCGTGCCGTCATGTCGTACTCACTGATCGAGGGGTACCGGCCGCCCGGCGTCGACGAGATGCTCGAGGCCTCGGGGCTGCCGCGCCCGGCCTACGCGGACCTGCTCGAACGCCTCGAGCGGTGGGGGCCCGAGGGGTTCCAGACGCGGCAGGCGCGCGCCGACCTCGCGCTGTTGAACGCCGGGATCACGTTCACCGTGTACGCGGACGAGGCGGGCACCGAGCGCGTGTTCCCGTTCTCGCTGGTGCCTCGGATCGTCGGTGCGCAGGAGTGGCGTGGGATCGAGGCGGGGCTCGTGCAGCGCGTGCGCGCGCTGAACCTCTTCCTCGGCGACGTGTACAACGAGCAGCGCGTGCTGCGGGACGGCGTGATTCCCGCCGACATCGTGTTCGGGTCCGAGGGGTACAACCTGCGGATGGTGGGCTTCCGCCCGCCCCTCGGGGTGTACGCGCACATCGTGGGGACCGACCTCGTGCGCGACCAGCACGGCCGGTTCGTGGCGCTCGAGGACAACCTGCGGACGCCCTCAGGCGTCTCGTACGTGCTCGAGAACCGCACCGTCATGCTCCGAGTCGCGCCCGACCTGTTCCCCGAGGCGCGGGTCGCCTCGGTGAGCGACTACCCCGTGCGGCTGCGCAACATGCTCAACGAGGTGCGCCCGGCGGGTGTCTCGGCGGGGGACGTGAACGCCGTCATCCTCACGCCGGGCGCCTACAACTCGGCGTACTTCGAGCACACCTTCCTCGCGCAGCAGATGGGCATCCAGCTCGTCGAGGCCGCCGACCTGATCGTGCACGACTCGGTGGTGTACCTGCGGGCCACGTCCGGCCTCGAGCGGGTGCACGTCATCTATCGACGCGTCGACGACGCCTTCCTCGACCCGATCGCCTTTCGGCCCGACTCGATGCTGGGCGTGCCCGGCCTCGCCAACGCCTATCGAGCGGGGAACGTGACCGTCGTGAACGCCATCGGCACCGGTGTGGCCGACGACAAGGTCGTGTTCCGCTTCGTGCCCGACCTCATCCGGTACTACCTCGGCGAGGAGCCGATCATCCCGAACGTCGAGACGTACGTGGGCGCGCTGCCCGAGGACCTCGCGCAGATCCGTGCGCACCTCAAGGACCTGGTGGTGAAGCCCGCGAACGCCTCGGGTGGGTACGGCATCGTGATCGGGCCGCAGGCGAGCGATGCGGAGCTTGCGGCTGCCTCGAGCGCGATTGCCGAGAACCCGCGGAACTGGATCGCGCAGCCGCTCGTCGAGTTCAGCACCGTCCCCACCTACGTCGATGGCCGCCTGCAACCGAGGCGTGCCGACCTCCGGCCCTACGTCCTGACCGGCGAAACGCCCTGGGTGCTGCCAGGCGCCCTCACGCGCGTCGCGCTCAAGGAGGGCTCGTACATCGTGAACTCCTCGCAGGGCGGTGGGAGCACGGACACGTGGGTGCTCGAGGCGGGGGACGCGGAGGGCGTCGAGGGCGTCGAGGAAGTGGCGGCCTCCTGATGCTGAGTCGCGTCGCGGAGAACCTCTACTGGCTGGGTCGGTACATCGAGCGTGCGGAGAACGCGGCGCGGATGGCGCACGTCGAGTACCTCGCGGCCATCGAGCGCGGCGGGCAGACCGGCGATGGCGGCTCGTTCTGGGAGCCGCTGCTGCGCGCAAGCGGCGCCGCGCACGCCTTTCGGATCGCCGTCGAGCAGGACTCGGACCTCTCGCCCGCGTACTTCCTCATCCTGTCCGAGGACAACCCGAACTCCGTCCGGTCGAGCGTGGTGCAGGCGCGCGGGCTGGCGCGCGCGGCGCGCGAGCTGATCTCGAGGGAGGTCTGGGAGGAGATCAACGAGCTGCACCTCTCGCTCCTCGGGCGCGCCGAGGTGCGTGACGAGGATCTCTATGACCTCTGCCGGGCGGTGAAGCGCTCGGTGGAGACGATCATCGGCCTGTACGACCACACCGTGCTGCACGACGAGGGCGGCGCGTGGTTCCGCTGCGGGCTGTACATCGAGCGTGCGGACATGACGAGTCGCATCCTCGATACGAAGTACCACGTGCTGCTGCCCGCGGTTTCCGAGGTGGGTGGTCCGCTCGACCGGTTCCAGTGGATGGCCGTGTTGCGCTCGGCGAGCGCGTGGGAGGCCTTCCGCAAGGTGTATCACCAGGACATCAGCGGCCCTCGAGTGGCGGAGATGCTGATCTTCCACCCCGTGTTTCCTCGGAGTCTGCGCTTCTGCGTACGCGCGCTGGGCGAGCACTTCCGGCAGGCCGCCGTGCTCACGCCGGCGATGGACCGCCTGCCGGCGGAGCGGTCGCTCGCGCTCCTCGAGCTGGACATGGCGGCGCTCGACATCAACCGCGTGCTCGCGATCGGACTCCACGAGTTCCTCGACGATTTCCAGCGCCGGCTGATCGAGGTCCAGAGCGGCCTGACCGACCAGATCTTTCGAGCGATCCCGGAGTCAGTCGCATGATCGTCGCAGTGGAGTGGCACAGCACGTACCGCTACTCGAGTGCCGTGCGCCAGGTGCACAACGAGCTGCGGGTGCTGCCCGCCATCCGCGATGGGCAGCGACGCCTCGAGTACACGCTGACGACGGACCCGCCGGCACGCCTGCAGCTGCTCACGGATGCGTTCGGCAACGAGTACCACTACTTCGACCTGCTCGGGCAGATCACCCAGTTCACGGCAACGCTGCGCGCGACCGTGGACACTGCGTCGGACCTCGTGCGGGACCCGGCGTCCTCGGAGCTGACGCAGTTCCTCATGCGGCAGCCGACTGTGCGCTGTCCGTTCGATCCGCGCATCGGCGCGCTGCTCCGCGAGGCGGGAGCGCACGGTGGTCCGCTCAGCGTGGCGAATCGGGTGATGGCGTTGATGAACGACCGCTTCCAGTTCGAGGTGGGGCACACCTCGGTGGAGGACACCGCGCTCGGGCTGGTCGACCTCGGGCATGGCGTGTGCCAGGACTTCACGCACCTGATGCTGGCGATCCTGCGCATGGGGGGGTTCCCTGCGCGGTACGTGAGCGGCTACCTCGCGCCGTCGAGTGGTGAGGCGGTGGCCGATGCCAGCCACGCCTGGGTGCAGGTGTACTCGGATGGCGCATGGCACGGGTTCGACCCCTCGAACGGCCAGCACCAGGATGCCCGGTACGTGGTGAGCGGCGTCGGGCGGGATTACGACGACGTGCCGCCGCTTCGAGGTTCGTTCCGCGGGGCCGCGGAGCAGGACTGGCAGGCGCGCGTGGCCGTCGCGGCCCAGCAACAGCAGCAGCAGTAGCGCCGTATAGCGGGTGATGCGCCTGCGGGATCCCCTCATTGGCCGGTTGCGGACTCGCGGGTATGCTCCGGACCGGGACGGCCGGCAGGGGACCAGCGGCCGCTCGAGGAGACGATCGTGACGTTCTGCCTGGGCATCAACCTGGCGAGTGGCCTCATCGGCATCGCGGACACGCGCGTGGTCACGGGCACCGAGCGCATCACCTCGCGGAAGTTGTGGACCTCGCCGGACCCTCAGCAGCCGTTCTTCCTGATGAGCTCGGGACTGCGCTCGGTGCGTGACAAGGTCGTCACGTACTTCGAGGAGTCGCTCGCGACCCAGCCGGAGCCCATCGACCGGGTGTTCAAGGCCGTGAACCTGTACGCGCAGCAGGTGCGGCGCGTCGCGGACGAGGACCGTGCTGCCCTGGTGGCGAGCGGCTTCCGCTTCGACTCGCAGACGCTCATCGGTGGGCAGCTCAGCGCAGACCCCGTGCATCGCCTGTTCCTCGTGTACCCGGAGGGCAACTGGGTCGAGGTGGGGCAGGGGACGCCATACCAGATCATCGGCGAGACGGGCTACGGCAAGCCGATTCTCGACCGCACGCTCAAGTTCGAGGACAGCATGCGGTTCGCGTTCAAGGTGGGCTGCCTCGCGTTCGACTCCACGAGGATCAGCGCGGCCGACGTCGACTTCCCGATCGACGTGGTGCTGTACGTGAAGAACAGCGGCAAGCTCGTCGAGCACCGCTATGCGCGCGAAGACCTCGAGCAGCTATCGAGGTGGTGGCAGGAGCGCCTGCGCTCCTCGATTGACGCGCTGCCTGCGGAGTGGATCGAGCAGGCCTTCTCGAAGCTCGGCGCGCCCGTTTCCCCGAGCAAGTAGCCCCGGCCTCGGCGGTCCGTGTGCCTGCCTCGGACCTGCACGCGCATCGACAGCACGATTGAGGTTGACAGATGTGATGTGATACAGGGCGTCACCTCGCCTGGAGGGGTGGCCACGAGGGGTGCGCACATGGAGGGACCATGCACCTCCCCCTGTATCGAACCGTGAGCACCGCCGTGGCGTGCGGCGTGATGGTGGCCGGACTGGCCGCGCAGGTCCTCGAGGTGGAGCGCACCAGTGCCGCGCGGTCCGCGTCGGCGGTGAAGGCGCCGACCTTCCGTCGCTGGGAGCCGCCGCAGGGATTGCTCGGCGACCCCGCCTCGGCAGCCGAGAGCTACCTGACGATCGACCGCTGACCGCCCGCGACGCGAGTCAGCGGACCGCCAGCCACACGAGGGCGGCCACCGCGATCGACCACAGGACGAGCACGGCGATCGCGATGACGAGCATCGTGCGGAGCGAGCGCACGCGCCGAGCGGCCGTGGCCCGGTGCTCCTCGAAGACCGGCCCGGGGACCAGGCGCCGCGCCAGCGCGATGCCGAGCGCGCCCACCCCGATGTCGTCGGCGATGCCGAGGAGCGGCAGCGGGTCGGGGAGCAGGTCGGCGGGGCTGAGCGCGTAGAGGACGAGTGCCGCCGTGATCAGCTTCGGCGGCAGCGGGACGCGACGGTCGAATGAGGACAGCAGGAGTGCGAACGCATCTCGTTGGAAGGCGAGGGCACGGAGGCGCCACGCGAGAAACCACGGCATCGCATCGACCTCGAAGCATCGACCTCGAACGGCGCCGGACGCCGGTACGAGCATAGCCCCGATGCCGCTCGAACCCGCCCGATGCTCCTCGATGGCGCGCCGTGAGCGCCCGGGCTCGGCGGTGTGCCGCCTGCCCGACCGGGCGGGATTCCCTTCTGCGCGGCCCGTCCGAGGACTACGCTGCTACCGATGAGCTGTACGGCGGACACCATCGAGCTGCTGCATCGGGCGGGGCTGCGCGCCACCAACGGACGCGCGGCGGTGGTGACCGCGCTGCGGCACGCGGGGGGCCACCGCAGCGTCGAGGACCTGATCGAGTGGATCGACGGTGAGCCCGGCCGCCACGTCGCGCTGAGCGTGTCCACGATCTACCGGACGCTGGACGCGCTGGAGGTGTGTGGCCTCGTGGGTGCCGTGCGGCGGCAGGGCATGCCCACGACGTTCGAGTGGATGGGTGCGCAGGAGAGCCACGCGCACCTGCTGTGCGAGCGCTGCGGCCTCGAGGAAATGCTGCCCGTGGCCGTGCAACGGCGCATCGAGGCGTCGATCACGCGCAGCACGGCGTTCCAGCCCTGGCTCGGGCACCTCACGATCCGGGGCGAGTGCGCCTCGTGCGCCGCCCGGCGCCTCCCTCCGGCCTGACCCACGTCCGAGGACGGCTCGACGAACGGGGGCCGGGTGTACGCCCGGCCCTCCGTCTGTGCGCGGCGCGCCCTCGGCGTGCGCGCGCACTGGCGAGGCTGGCTCGTGGCTAGAGCGACGGGCGCCTCGTGTGGAAGTCCGTCGCCCACTGGAACGAGTGGGCGATGCGCAACGCGAGCGCGTCCTTCCACTTCGCGGTGGCGATCATGAGCGACGTCGGCAGACCGTCGGCGTCGAACCCGTTCGGGACCGAGATGGCTGGCTGGCGCGAGATGTTGAACAGGTACGTGTGGCCCATCCACATCGGCGGTGACTCGTCGCGGTCCGGGTCCGAGTCGATGGGGAAGGCCGGGTACGGCGTCGTCGGGACGATGTACGCGTCGATGCCGTTGTCCTTGAGGGTGCGGTCGAACTGCTGCTCGAGGGCCTTGCGCGCGTCGAGGGCGTGCGCGTAGCGGTGAGCGAGCGCCGTTTCGCCGGGCGCCATCCTCGTGCGCACCGCCGCACCCATCGTGGGCGGGTCGTCGTGGAAGATCGACTGGTGGTAGTCGTAGGACTCCACCTGCACGATGCCCGTCGTGAGCGCGCGCGGGTTGTCGACGCCGGCGGTCGGTTCCACCTCGGTGATGCGTGCGCCGAGTGCAGCGAGCGTCTTGAGCGACGCCTCGAAGGCGGCGAGCACGCCCGGGGTGCAGTAGCGCAGCAGCGAGGGAATCACCGCCAGCGTCAGACCCGCGATGCCGTCATCGATGCCGCGCGTGTAGTCCTCGCGTGGGTGCTCGAGGCTGTCGAGGTCGTTGGGGTCGTAGCCCTGGAGGACGTTGAGCATCAGTGCCGCGTCGTACGCCGAGCGAGCCATCGGACCGACGTGATCGAGGGTGTGCGAGAGCGGCGACACGCCGGCCCGCGAGACCAGGCCCCACGTGGGCTTGATCCCCGTGATGCCGCAGAAGGACGCCGGGCCTCGGATGCTGCCGCCCGTGTCGGTCCCGAGGGCGCCGAGTGCCTGTCCCGCGGCGAGCGCCGAGCCGGACCCGCCCGAGGAGCCACCCGGGACGCGGTCGAGGCCCCAGGGGTTGTGTGCGGCGCCGAAGTGCACGTTGTTCGTCGTGCCGCCGTAGGCGAGCTCGTGCGTGTTCGTCTTGCCGAGGATGACCGCGCCGGCCGCGCGGAGCAGCGCGACGCACGTCGCGTCCTCGGTGGGGACGCGGAAGCGATAGGCGCCCGTGCCGTTCGTGGTCACCACGCCGCCGGTGTCGATGATGTCCTTGATCCCCATCGGGACGCCATCGAGGGGCCCGAGGCGCGTGCCCGACCGTGCACGCTCGGCCGCCGCCTCCGCCTGGGCGAGCGCGGCCTCCTTCGTCACGAGGATGTACGAGTTGGTCAGGTGGTCGGTCGCTTCGATGCGGTCGAGCACTGCCTGCGTGAGATCGACGGGCGAGAGCTCGCCGGCCTCGATCTGGGTGCTCGCCTCGCCGATGGAGAGGTAGGCGATGTCGGTCTTGTCGATGACGACCATGGCGGACTCCTCGCTCCGTGGACCAGCCGGTTCGAGGCGCAGGCTACGCGGGTGTCGTTACGCGGTGATGGCAGCGCGATGACCCTCGGATGAACGGGGCTACGCAGGTTCTGAGCAGGCCCGCCTCGTGCGGTTGCGGGCTGGCCTGCTCATCCTGTACAGAGGCGCTGCGCGGCCCGGCCGGGGCCACGCACGTAGCGACTCGGGGGGCGCGATGGCCGGACAGACGCTCGAGGGCAAGGTGGCGATCGTGACGGGCGCCTCGCGTGGCATCGGCGAGTACATCGCGCGGCACCTCGCGCAGGCGGGGGCCACCGTGGTCATCGCCGCGCGGTCTGAGGAGGTGTCCGACCCTCGGCTGCCCGGCACGATCTACTCCGTGGCGGAGTCGATCCGCGGGGCGGGCGGCAAGGCCCTCGCGATCCCGACGAACATGCGTGACTCCGAGAGCATCCGGGGCTGCATCGAGCGCACCGTCGGTGAGCTGGGCCGCCTCGACATCCTGGTGAACAACGCCGCGATCCTCGTCCCCGGGGACATCGAGAGCGTGCAGGAGCGCCACATCGAGTTGATGTGGCAGGTGGACCTCCGCGGGCCCGTGCTGATGTGCAAGTACGCCGTGCCGTACCTGCGGGCCGCGGGAGGTGGACACATCATCAACATCTCCTCGGGCGTGGCGAAGTTCCCGGGGCCGGGTCCCTACGGCGCGGATGCCGGGAGCGGTGGCCTGTTCTACGGCATGGTGAAGGCAGGCCTCGAGCGGTTCACGCAGGGCCTCGCGATCCAGTTGCAGGCCGACCGGATCGCCGCGAACGTCCTTTCGCTCGGGTACGTGATCCACACGCCGGGGAACGTCTGGGCGCAGAACGATCCGCAGCAGCCCAATCTCGAGTTCGACGACGCGGACTGGATGGGCAAGGCTGCTGTCTGGATTGCACGGCAGCCGCCCGAGTACACCGGGCACATCGTCTTCGACGACCGCATGCGCTACTGGCTGGCCGACATCGACTAGTCCGGCGCGCGCGGCCTTCGAGTAGCCGCGCACGCCACGGCCGACGCACGTTCGACACACGTTGCCCCTCGGCGAGTGGGCCTGTGGGAACGCGCATGAATCGCGGCAGGTGCCGCATCGCGGACGTGATGCTGCGCTGTCTGTCCTCGGTTTCTCATCTTCCTCACAGGTAGCGGGCCGGTCCCCCTCCGACGATGGATCAGGTTTCGATGACGGTGAGTGGAGGAGATATGCAACGGAGCATTGCACTGGCCTATGGGGTTGCCGGCACGGCGGTGGCCGCGAGTGTCATCGCGGTGACCGCGACCACCGTGGGCTTTGGCCGAGGCGTCGCGCCAGTGGGCGCGGGTGCGCGGGCCGCGGCCTCGACCGCCGCGACCGCCCCGGTCGCCCTCGCGCGGCAGACCGACCGCGGCGTGCTCGTTCGTGCCGAGCGCCAGGACGCGCGCTCTCACGACGACGAGCACGAGGACCACGAGGACCATGACGAGCACGAGGACGACGATGACTAGCGGGCAGGACAGCGAGCGCGGCCGTCGCAAGGAGCTCGTGACGCTCTCGGTGATCGCGGGGTCCGCGCTGTCACTGGCCGCAACGTGGGTAGGCATCGCCGCGGTGGATGGGGCTCAGTCCGAGGTGGCCGTCGAGACCACGGTGGCGAGCGCACCCACGACGAGCGTGGCGGCCTCGACGGGAGCGCCCGCGGCCCAGGCGCAGGCGTCGAGCGGTGCGACCTCCACGGCGGCGACTCCGACGGCGGCCGCCAACGCGGTCACGGCCACGTCGACTGCCACGCCGACGGCCACGGCTACGCTGCTCGTGCCGGTTCCCACGCAGACGCAGGCGCCGACCCAGTCCGTGCAGCCCGTGCGCCGTTCGAGGGCGTCCTGACGGGAGACATCGATGGTGGAACGGTCGTTTCGTGCGATGAACACCGAGTGGTGGATCCGCGCTGATGCGGCGGTCTCGCTCGATGAGGCAGAGACGCTCGTGCGGGACGTCGAGGCACGCCTGACGCGCTTCCGGCCCGACTCGGCGCTGAGCCGGCTCAACCGTGAGCGACGCAGCGCGGACCCGATGCTGGCGACCGTCGTCGCGCGGGCGCTCGAACTGCGGGCCGCCTCGCGCGGCGCGTTCGACATCGGCGTGGGCCAGGCGCTGGTGGACGCCGGCTACGACCGCAGCTTCGAGGCCGTGCGCGACTGCACCTCGGACGGTGGCGTCCGAGCACTGGAGGCCTCGCGCGGCGCGACCGTCGCGGTGCGGGTCGCGGATGGCGAAGTCGTGCTCGAGGGCCTGGGCCTCGTCGACCTCGGCGGGATCGGCAAGGGCTGGGCCGTCGACGAGGTGGCCGCATGGCTCGAGGCACGCGGCGTCGAGTCCTACGTGGTCGATGGGGGAGGCGACATCCGCGTGCGCGCGGAGAACACTCCCTGGCGGATCGGCGTCGGGGACGCACAGGCCATCGAGCTGCGCACCGGCGCGGTGTGCACCTCGTCCACGCGGAAGCGGCGGTGGAAGGCCAAGACGGGCGAGTTCCACCACATCGTTGACCCGAGGACCGGGACAGCGGCGGCGTGCGGGCTCTCCGATGCGGTGGTCGTGGCCGCCGAGGCCAGCACCGCCGATGCCCTCGCGACGGCCGTGCTGGTGTCGCCCGGTGACGCCCTCGCGGCAACCGAGGTCCGCGGCGGGGCAGCGATGGTGCGCGACGGTGCGGGGACGTGGCGGATGACCACGGGAATGACGAGGTACCTCAGATGAGCACTGCGTTTGGCGACGCGCTTCGCGCGTTCGCGCGGGCCACGGGATGGGCCCTGCTCATCCTCGCGGCGAGCATGCTCCTCTTCACGGCCTCGGCGCAGACGGCCACGACGATCTCCTCGACGGACGCGCCGGTGCTGTGGTGGGCCGGGCGGTCGAGTGGGTTCGTGGCGTACCTCGCGCTGTGGCTGTCGATGTTGTTCGGGACGCTGGCGTCGGCGAAGAGCACGTTGCTCGACCGAAAGCTGACGATGGAACTGCACCGGCAGTGGTCGCTCGCGGCGGTGATTGCCACCGTGGCGCACATCGTGCTGCTGGTGGTGAACGAGCACTCCGAGCTGTCGTGGCTGTCCTCGGTGGTTCCCTTCACCGCGGAGCGCCTCACCGGGGCCACGGCCGTCGGGGTGTTCGCGCTCTGGGGACTGGTGCTGGTCGAGGCCACGTCGCTCCTCCAGCGGCGCGTGCCGTATGGCGCGTGGCGCGCGATTCACGGCCTCGCGTTCGGCACGATGTTGCTCGCGCTGGTGCACTCGGTGATGGCCGGCACGGACACGAGCGTGCTCGCGGTGCGGGCGCTCTACGCGGTGACGGCCGCGATCCTCGGCGGGGCCATCGCCGGGCGAGCGACCTCGGCGGTGCTGGGGGCGACCCGACGACGGCCTGCGCCCTCGGCGGCGTGACCCGGCAAGCTGGACGGCTGGCACGGTGGCCCGGAAGGCAGCCGCGCTGGCCGTGCCAGCATGACAGTGTCGAGGTCCCGACGGCACGCTAGGCTGAGAGCGCACACCCACGCGAGCGCACACCCACGCGAGCGGGCACGGAGGTCGCGATGGCCGGCGGGGCGCCCGGGGAACTCGATTCGTTCCAGCGCGGCCACGAGGCGCGTCGCGAGGCCCTGCAACGCCGGTTGCGTGATGCGCAGGCGATCATGGGCTGTGGCGACACGCCGGATGTGGGCGCCGCCGCCGAGGAGTGCGAACGCCTCGAGCGGGCGCTGGCAGACCTCGGCGTGACGCGTGCCTCGAGGGGGTGGGCCCCGTGCTGAGCTGGCTGAAGTGGCTGCTGATCGCGCGCGACCTGCGCCGGAACAGGCCGGTGCTCGACCTGCTCGCGACGGTGAAGTCGCTCACGTGGAGTCAGCGCGTGGCGCTGATCAGCGGGCTGGCTCGTGATCCGCGATTGCCGCTCCGCGTGCGCCTGCTGCCGCTGCTGGTCCTCGCCTACCTGGCGTCGCCGATCGACCTCGTGCCCGACTTCATCCCCGTGCTGGGACAGCTCGATGACATCGCGTTTGCGCGGCTGGTGCTGCAGATCATCGGCGATTCGATCTCGACGGACCTGCTCCGCGAGCACGTGCGACGCGTGACGGCGACCGCCTGAGTCGCGCGGTTCCGCGCGGGGCGACTAGAGCAGGGGAGACAGCAGCCGGGCGGTCGAGTCGCGCAGGCGTACGAGCACGTTGCGCGCGTCGTAGTCGTCGCCGTCGAACTCGACACAGCGCTCGAGGTCCCTCGTGAACGTCCGCTCGAGCTGCTCCGCGACGGCCCGGTCGTAGATGATCGCGTTGATCTCGTAGTTGATGCTGAAGCTGCGGTTGTCCATGTTTGCGGAGCCCACCGAGCAGATTTCGCCATCGATGCTGATCGCCTTGGCGTGGAGGTAGCCGCCTCGGTAGAGGTAGACGCGCACTCCGGCCGCCACCATCTCACGTGCGTAGGTGTTCGCGGCCCAGTAGGGGACCTGGTAGTAGGCCCCGCGCTCGGCGATCATGATGCGGATGTCGACGCCGGCGAGCGCGGCGGCCTTCAGCGCCTCGGCGATGCTGGTGTCGAGGATGAAGAAGGGCGACTGCAGGTACACGTGATGCTCGGCGGAGAGGATCATGTAGAAGTAGAGTTGGCGGATCGCCTCCCATTCCGAGTCGGGGCCCGAGGTGGTGATCTGGACGGGCAGGTACGCCTCGTCGAGGGCGCTGTCGGCGGGGGGTGAGACGACCTCGATGCGCTGTCCGGTCGCGTTGTACCAGTCGACGGCGAACACGTTCTGGAGGCTGATCACCGCGTCGCCCTCGATGCGCACCTGGGTGTCGCGCCAGCGGTCGAACTCGCCACCGCCGTCGATGGTTTCCTGGCCGATGTTCATCCCACCGAGGTGGCCGACTTGCCCGTCGATGACCGCGATCTTGCGGTGGTTGCGGTACCCGACGGTGTGGATGCGGTAGAGGGGTGAGAACGGGCGCATGTCGATGCCGAGCGCGCGCATCTCCCTGATGTAGGTGAGCCTGAGGTCGGTGAAGCTGCCGATGGGGTCGAACAGCAGGCGCACCTCGACGCCCGAGCGCACCTTCTCGGCGAGCAGCACCTTGAGGCGCTCCGTGAAGGCGTCCGAGGCCCAGATGTAGAACTCGAGGTGGATCGAGTGGCGCGCCGCGATGATGTCGGCGACGAGCTGTGGATACGCCTCGTCAGCGTCCTGGAGCAGCGCGAGCCGGTTGCGGACCGTGAGTGCGGAGTTCGAGTTGTTGCGCGCGAGCCGGAGGAGCCGCCGCTTGTAGACCGTGCGGCTTTCGTCCTCGAGCTGGGCGATGGCGTGCGCGGGCGCGTGTTGCTCGGCCGGGGCCAGTGACGACTCGGTGTGCACGTCCTGCCGCACGAGCTTCCGCGCACGGCTGAACGCCTTGAGGTCGCGTCCGAAGAGCACGTAGAGCCCGAGCCCCACGATGGGGAACGCGATCAGAGCCATCGCCCACGCGAACGTCGACTGCGGTGAGCGGTTCTCCATGACGATGAAGATCGCGACCGCGACGCAGACCAGCTCGATGAGCAGGAACGGGGTGCCAAATGTACCCACGGGTGATCAGCAGCAGCGCGGGAGAGCGGTCACAGTGCCATCCGGTCTCGACTCCGCGCGCGCGTTCCGCCTCGATTCTAGCTTCCGCACGACGTGGACCATATGGGCGCACGTCGTGCCACTCGAGGGTGGCGGATTTGGCGCTGCTGTGGTTCGGTAGATCGAGTCGCCTTTTGACCGGGGCGCGCGCACTCCCGTCACAGAACGCCCGTGCGAGGCCTGCCCGCTGACGGCCCGCGAGCTGACGTCGGAGGTTTCATGACCATTTCTGCACCTGAGACCGCCCGCCCGATGGCCGTCGAGGCGGCACGTGCCCACTCGATTGTCGCCCGCGGCCTGGTGAAGCGCTTCGGCGCGATGACGGCGCTGGGGGGCGTGGATTTCGAGGTGCCCACCGGGACCGTGACGGCGATCCTCGGGCCCAACGGCGCTGGCAAGACCACCGCCGTGCGCATCCTGACCACGCTGTCCGACGCCGACGAGGGCTCGGCGTCCGTCGCGGGCTTCGATGTCCGCACGCACGCTCGCGAGGTGCGACGGCGGATCGGGCTGACCGCGCAGGACGCGACGGTGGACCCGCTGCTGACGGGGCGTGAGAACCTCGTGATGCTGGGCCAGCTCCACCAGCTCGACCGGTCGGAGGCGCGGCGGCGCGCGGAGGACCTGCTCGCCGACTTCGCGCTGGCCGATGCCGCGGACCGCCTGGCCGGGACCTACTCGGGAGGGATGCGACGGCGCCTCGACCTCGCGGCCACGCTTGTCGGGCGGCCTTCCGTGCTGTTCCTCGATGAGCCGACGACGGGCCTCGATCCGCGCGCGCGGAGCGAGCTGTGGGCGGTCCTCGACACGCTGGTGAACCGAGGCACGACCGTGCTGTTGACGACCCAGTACCTGGACGAGGCCGAGCGCCTGGCGAACGACATCATCGTGATCGACCACGGACGCGTCATCGCTCGAGGGGACGCGCGGCGGCTCAAGAGCGAGCTCGGCGGCGACCAGGTGCACGTCGTCGTCGTGGACCCCGCGGACCTCGATGCCGTGGAGCGCACCGTCCGAGGCGTGGTCGGCGGGCACGTGTCCGTCGATCGCGGCGCGCGCAGCGTCGTGGCCCCCACGATGGACGGCCTGCCGGCGCTCCTCCGCGTCGCGTCCGCCCTCTCCGAGGCGGGAGTCGGCGTCGAGGACCTCGGGCTGCGCCAGCCGTCGCTCGACGAGGTGTTCCTGACGCTGACAGGTTCTCCCGCCGAGGACACACCTCGGGACGGTGGGAAGGAGGCGTCATGACCGCATCCTCGATGGGTCACGCCGGGGCGGACGCCGTCCACCCGAGTCGTGGCTTCTTCCATGACACGTGGGTGATCGCGCAGCGCGGGCTGCTGCACCTGCGGCGGCAGCCGGAGCAGCTGAGCGATGCGACGATCCAGCCGGTGATGTTCGTGTTGCTCTTCGCGTACGTCTTCGGAGGTGCGATCGACGTGCCCGGGGGCGGTGAGTACCGGCACTTCCTGATGGGCGGCATCTTCGCGCAGACCGTCGTGTTCAGCGCGTTCGGCGTCGCGATGTCGCTGGCGTCCGACCGTCGGAACCGCGCCGTCGACCGCTTTCGCTCGCTCCCCATCGCGCGCGGGGCGCTCCTCGGTGGGCACGCGCTGACGAACCTGATCAAGGCGCTGCTGCCGATCGTGCTGATGTCGCTGTGCGGACTGCTCATCGGCTGGCGCATCACCTCGAGTGTGCCGGAGGCGGTGGCGGGCTATCTGCTGCTGACGTCGTTCTCGTTCGCCATGATCTGGGTGGGCATCCTGATGGGGAGCGTGATCGCCACTCCGGAGGGCGTGACGGGCATCGCGTTCTCGTTCCTGTTCCCGCTCACGTTCGTCGCGAGCACGTTCGTGCCCACGAGCACGATGCCCTCGTTGCTGCGGGTGTTCGCCGAGTGGAACCCCGTGACCACGCTTGCGGACGCGCTGCGCATTCTCTTCGGGAATCCGAACACCCCTGCGGCGCTCGATGATCCGTGGTCAATCGCACACCCGATCGTGTACACGTCGCTGTGGGTGATCGGGATCATCGTGATCTGCGCACCCCTCGCGGTGCGCGCCTACGAGCGATCGCTCGCGAAGTAGGCACCGGCCGAGGTGGGCTCGGGCGCCGGTGGAGGAGCCGCGATGGCGCCCGGTGAGACGCTGTGGCATCGGTACCTCTGGCTGACGCCTCGGCGGCTGGGGCTCATCGCAGCGGCGTGGGTGCTCGCGGTGATCGCGCACAATCTCGTGTACGGCCTCGTCCGAGGGCTCTTCGCGGACGGCTGGGACGAGCCCGTCTTCTTCATCCTCGCGACGCTGGTCATTCCCGCGTACGTCGTGGTCGCCGCCGTCTACAGCGTCGCGGTCCGCCTCCGAAGTCCGGGGGGCTGAGCGAGGGCGCTACGGGCCCGGTGACGAGGCGGGCGGCCGGTAGTCCTCGAAGTGGTTCCACAGCGAGCGGCCGAACTCCATGCGCACCTGGATCGCGCGATCGAGGTCGGCCGGGTTGAGGAAGTGGAGGCGGCGCGCGAGGTAGGCGAACGCGCGGGTCCCCGGCTCGGGGATCGCGAGGTCCTTCGCGTTGCCTCGAACGACGCGCAGCCCATCGATGAGCCGCCGCATGAAGCCGTAGGCGTCCTGGAGCTTGCCGCCGAGCAGCGGCGGGAGCAGCCCCGCGCGCATGAGGAGCTCCGCGCCCTCCAGCGTGCCCGGCGCGCGCACGTCCTGGTGGGTGGCGCCGTGCTCGATCTGGAGCGCCTGCACGAAGTACTCGAGGTCCACGACGCCGCCCGGGCTGTACTTCGCGTTCACGCTGCCCGAGCGCGTCAACTCGGTGGCCTGGCGGTGGCGAAGGTGGAGCACATCCTCGATGTCGAGTCGGCGCCCCGAGTACACCCAGCGGTCGCGGAGGCGGCCCGCCTCGGCGCGGACGGACGCCGAGCCAGCGAAGGGGCGCAGGCGGACCATGGCCATCCGCTCGAACTGCTCGGCGGGACCGCCGTCGCGGTAGTAGTCGGCGAAGCCGCGGAGCGAGGTGGCGAGCGCGCCCTTCGCGCCGTACGGCCTCAGTCGCAGGTCGAGCTCGAAGATGCCCTCCTGCCGCGCGGCAATCGAGTCGCGTACGCCGCGGACGAAGGCCTCGTAGTACTCATGGTTCGAGGTATGACGTGGCCCCTCGGTGTGGCCGTCGCCCTCGTAGACGAACAGCAGCTCGATGTCTGAGGCATATCCGAGCTCGCGGCCACCGAACTTGCCGAGGGCCCCGATCGCCCAGCCGCACTCGCGGCCATCCTCGAGGCGGGGCGCGCCGTGGACCGCGCGCAGCTCGGCGTGGGTGAGCGCGGCTGCCCCGAGGACGATGGCCTCGGCGAGGTCCGAAAGCTCGCGGGAGAACTCGAGGAAGCCGATCCGCCCGGTGATGTAGCGCAGGTCCGTGCGGAACATCTCGCGGTCCTTGAAGTCGTTGAGGCGTCGGCGTGGCCCCTCTGCGGGTTCAGGCGGCTCGCCGGCGCGCGGCTCGATCGTCGCGTGCGCCTCCTCGATGAGCTGCCCTCGAGGGGTGCGCGCACCGAGGGAGCCGGCGTTTGCGAGCACCGGGAAGAGGTTGGCGTGCTGCATCCGCAGGAAGTCCTCCCAGAGGAAGCGGCTCACGCCGAGGAGGTCGGCGAGGGTCTCGAGGACCTCCGGCGAGGACAGGTCGCCGAGGCCGATGACTCCCTGCGGGCGTGCCGCGAGCGACCGCACCAGCGCGCCGAACTGGTGGAGCGCCTGCGCGGGCTCGGCGGCGCGCGGGAGGACGTGGGTGAAGTGCTTGATCAAGGTGGTGGCGACGCGCAGCTCCTCGAGGCGATGGTGCTCCGTGATGGGGCGCCCATCCGCCTCGGTCAGCCAGAACCGGTCGCGCGTCTCGCCATCGACGGTGCGGATCTCGGCGCGCACGACGTTGGCGCGCAGCGCTCCGAGGGCGGCAGCAAACTCGAACAGGAACCCGGCCGAGTCCACGGACTGGATCTCGAGGCGCGTGGCGTCGGCGTCCGGCTCGAGGTGGACCGTCACCGGGTAGAGCGGCTCGCTCCCCGCGGTGCGCCGGGCGTGGCGTGCCACCCCCTCGATCACGTGTTCCATCGCGGCCTCGAGGTTGCCCTGCGTCACGAGCGTGAGCGTCGAGCGGAGGTCGTCCTCGAATGCCTGTTGCTCGCCCGGGCCGAAGGGGGCGGTGACCTGCACCAGGAAGTGGTCGAGGAGCAGACGGCGCGGCCGCGTCGAGGCGGGCGCGATCCGTCGAGGAGGCGGCCGCCGGCCTCGGGTGGCGGGTGGCGCCTCGAGCGGGAGTACGACCGTGAACAGGTCGGCCTCGCGGATGTCGAGGCGATGCGCGGCGCACGTGCCTGCGAGCACCGCAAGGGCGCCGAGCTGGTCGGGTGCCGCGATGGTGAGCGCGTAGCGATCGCGCTCGAGCGGCCGCAGCTCCACGACGACGTCGGTGTGCGTCGCGATGCGGTCCAGGAGGGCGACGTCGGCCTCGGCGGAGGTCCCTGCGCGGGCGTGTCGCTCGCGCAGGCCGGGCGGGAGGTCCTCGAGAGTCACTGCGGGCACATCACCATCCCGTCGTGACGGCCGTCGACGCGCGGACAGGGTCAGATCGTACCGCGGCGGCTCATCGCCTCGAGGGTACCTCGGGCGGCTGTCCTCCTCCGTTGCGTTCGTGGAGCAGGTCTCGGATGTACTGGTAGAGGAGGTAGGCGAGGAGCCCGGCGACGGCGAGGCTCGCGAGGGCCCACCCGACGCTGCCGACCAGGTCCGCCAGCACCTCGATGCGGTCTGCGAACAGGCGGCCCAGGGAGACGTACATCGCGACCCAGACCATCTCGCCGAGGATGCCCCAGAAGAGGAAGCGGACCCACGGGTACGCAAGACTGCCGGCGCTGAGGTTCACCCACGGGCCGAGGGGGCCGACGAGCCAGCGCGTGATGAAGATCGTGCCGCCGCCCCAGCGCACCACCGAGGCCTGGGCGCGGTCCACGCGGTCCTCGCCGTGGGTGAGCCGGGTGAGCCAGTGCATGATGCGAACGCCCCCGATCCTCCCGAGGACATACCCGAGCTGGTCCCCGAGGACCGCGCCGCAGGTCCCGAAGATCAGCACCTGCCAGAGATCGAGGTCCTCACTCGAGACCAGCGAACCGGCGCCGAGGAGCAGCAGCGTCCCTGGGAGCGGGATGCCGACGGCGCCGGCGACCAGGGCGAGGAACAGGGCGGGAGCGCCGTACGTCGACACGAGCCCGAGGACGGTATCGCTCACCGAGGTCTGTCCGGCGCTGGCGGGGTGGGGCCCTTCGGCGGCGCCTCGGCGGCGTGGTGTGCCGCGATGGCCTGCATCACCACGTCGCGGACCTCCTCGAAGGAGCGGCCCTGGTCGCGCGCGATGACCCCGAGCGGACGGCGGTCGGGCTGGCGCTCGGGGAGCCCGAGTGCGCGCTCGAGGAGGTCTGGTGGCACGTCGTAGATGTGCGAGACCTGGCGGATGGTCATCCATTCGGCGGCCGGCAGATCGGGCGGCTCGCGGAATCCTCGGGCGTGGCCGAAGGCGCGGGCGATCTGCATCATGCCGAACGCGAGGAAGAAGAGGAGCGCGACGAACACGACGTAATGACGCCAGCGAAGCCGCCGCAGGACCTGGAGCCAGCGTGACATGCTTACAGTCTGTGCCTGTCGGATGCTACGCGCAGCTTTCGCTGGCTGGCGTGCTCTGGAGGTGCGACGTGGGACCGAGACGGCTACTGGCGGGCGTGGCAGCCCTCGCGCTGATCGGGAGCGGGGCCGTCGCGACGCGCGTGGTCCTCGAGGACTCCGCGGAACCCGAGGGGCCGAAGGACTGTGGTGACGCGCTCCCGGTGGTGGCGCCGCTGCCGCTGCGCTCCGTGTCCACCTCGAACGCCGGGAGCGTGGCCGAGCCCGGCTGGGCGCAGCGCGGCGGCACGATCAACGACGCGAGCTGCCTCAGCCAGACGACCGTGGCGGGCATCGTCTCTCCGCGCAGTGCCGAGGAGGTGGCGCAGGTTCTCGCATATGCGCGCGAGCGCGGGCTCACGGTGTCCGCGGCCGGGGTGAAGCACTCGATGGGTGGCCAGGCGTTCCGCCGAGGGGGGATCGTGCTCGACATGACCCAGCTGGCGGACGTGCGCCTCGACGAGGCGCGCGGCACCGTCACGGTGGGGGCGGGCGCGACGTGGCACGCCATCCAGGAGGCCATCCACCCGCGGTTCGCGGTGAAGGCGATGCAGTCCTCGGACATCTTCAGCGTGGGCGGCTCGATCGCCGTGAATGCGCATGGCATGGACCACCAGGCGGGTGCGCTGATGCGCTCGATCCGGAGCCTGCAGCTGATGCTCGCCGACGGCAGCATCGTGACCGTGTCGCCCTCGGAGCGGCCCGAGCTGTTTCGCCACGTCGTCGGAGGGTACGGCCTGTTCGGCATCGTGTTGACCGCCGAGCTCGACGTGGTGCCCAACGACATCTACGAGTCGGACCGTACTGTCATCGAGTACCGCGACTTTCCTCGGCTCTTCGAGTCGATTGAGGCCGACCGCGACATCGGGCTGATGTACGTGCACCTCTCGACCGCGCCGGGCTCGCTGCTCCGCGAGGGCATCGTCTACACGTACCGGCGCGTGGACGACACCGGCCTCGAGCGCCAGCCGCTGGCCGAGGCGTCCTCGACGAAGCTGCGGCGCCTGCTCCTCAACCTGTCGAAGCGCAACGACTTCCTGAAGACGACGAAGTGGTGGGCCGAGCGCCACCTCGAGCCGCGGTTCGAGTCGTGCACGGTGACGCGGGCGCAGGCGATGGGTGAGGGCGAGGCCTGCCTCGTGAGCCGCAACGACCCGATGCACGACAGCGTGCCCTACTTGAGGAACGCGCTGCCTCGGGAGACCGACATCCTCCACGAGTACTTCCTGCCCCGCGCCGAGCTGGTGGGCTTCCTCGACGAGCTGCGCGAGGTGCTCGAGCGGCGGGAGGCCAACCTGCTGAACGCCTCGGTGCGAGTGGTGCACGGCGAGGCGAACGCACTGACGTATGCGCCGGAGCCCGCGTTCTCCGTCGTGCTGTACATCAACCAGTCCACCGATGCCGAGGGCAACGATCGGATGGCCGCGTTGACGAGCGAGCTCATCGACCTCACCGCGCGGCATCGAGGGCGGTTCTTCCTGCCCTACCAGCTTCACTACACCGCGGAGCAGCTGGTGCGCTCGTACCCCGAGCTGCCCGCCTTCCTCGAGGTGAAGCGGCAGTGGGACCCCGATGGGCTGTTCAGCAACACCTGGTACGCGCGCTACGCGCCGCAGGTCGCGGGGACCCTCGCGGCGCGGGCGCCCGAGGCCCGCGGTCAGTAGTCGTACACGTGCTCGAGGCGGGCGCCGCTTGCCTCGGCGGCGCGGATCGCCTCGAGGAGGTCCGCGACCTTCACGGTGAGCCCGATGCGCTCGACACCGGGCGCCGGCGTGTCATTCGCGAACAGGAGCACGCCGCTCGGAGGCACCGCGTGTCGGGCGCCGAGGAGCGTCACGAAGATGTCGTCGTTGCCCGCGACCTCGACGAGCTGGAGGTCCGAGGCGGCCATCGTCCGCACGAGGTCCGTGAACTGCTCGTAGCGGGGCGCCTCGACGAGGACGAGCCCACCGCCGAGGCCCTGCCGGACGGTGAGCCGCCGGTCGACGGCGGCGATCGTGGTGGGGTCGCCGCGGACCACCAGCCGCATCGTGCGTTCATCGTGCCCTGTGGCGCCGACCACCGCCGCGAGCAGGCGGCCATACCCAGCCTTCGAGGCGTACTCGGCGCTGAGCACGACGAGCCGTTCCCCGTGCCGCAGCGGGTGCACGCCCACCTCGACGTCCCACAGGCTGGCGAGGGCGTCCGTGAACGGGTACTCGTACCAGGGCGTCTCGTGGAGGAACGCACCGTAGTCGGCCTGCACGCGCGCACTCTCGATGTCCGCCGCGCTCGGGTAGCCGCCGACCCACTCGAAGACCCGCCCGAGCGTCCACTCGTAGCCCGCCTTGAGCAGCATCTCGGCCGTGTACGAGACCCCGATGGTGTAGATCGTGACCTTGTACGTCGTGCGGTCCGGCATCCCCGCGGTCGCGCGGTTGACCGCGCAGTAGCTGCGCCAGAAGGCCGCGACGTCGGCGACGTACCCGTACTGGCTCGGGCGGGAGGATGCGAGCGTCGCCGCGTATCCCTCCGCTGAGTAGACGATGTGCCACTCGGGGTAGGTGAGCCAGCTCTGGGCCTCGGGGCGACGGTCCTCGGGGGCGGCCCACACCGCCTCGTAGGGGGCGCTGGCCGCCGAGGCAGAGCCGCCACACGCGACCTCGAAGGCGGCGACGAACAACCCGAGGGCGAGGAGCGGCGTCAGCAGCACGGTGGCCACGAGCCGCCAGCGCCGCCAGTGCCGCCTCATCGAGGCGTCACCGCTGCGCGAGTCGTGAGGTGGCCGGGGGCCGGCCCGGCAGGAGGTAGCCGATCGCCGCGGCGAACCCACCGATGACGAGGTGCGGCGTGTTCGCCGCGAGCCGGATCGCGAACGGCAGGTCGATGGGTCCCTGGAGCAGGATGCCCAGGTCGAGGTAGCCGTTGCCCGTCAGCAGCCCCACGACGCCATCGAGGAAGTACAGGGGGCCGAAGATGCGGAAGTACGCCCTCGAGGCGGCGTCCGAGCGCCAGGCGGCGAAGGCCGCCCAGATCGCCGAGCCGAGGTGGAGTGCGTCGTCGTAGAGCTGGAGGCTGAAGAGGCCGAGGAGGTTGCCCTCCTCGTCGTTGAGGAACGGGATGTATCCGACCACGACGACCGAGAGGAAGAGCGCGGCGTAGAACCACGCGAACAGGCGAATGCTCGAGGTGTGTTGCACGACGCCTCCCGGTCCACGTCGCCGCCATCATCGTGGCAAACGTCCTCACGAGGGAGCCCCCGGGGGCACGAGGCAGCAGTCGGGACTCGACAGAGGGTGTACAACGTGCGCTGTCGACGATCGAACCGCGTGAGGAGTGCCGCGTGCAACAACTCGAGCGAGTCCCGTACCTGCTTTACGAGAAGGAGGACAACGGCATCCTCTGGATCAAGTTCAACCGGCCGGAGCGGCTCAATGCGGCCGTCGGAGGGTCGGAGCGGACAGGCACGCTCGCGAAGGTCGGCGAGTACATGCGCGCGGCCGACGACGACCCCGAGGTCAAGGTGATCGTCCTCACGGGGGTGGGTCGCGGGTTCTGTGCGGGCGTCGATGTGCGTGGCGCCGAGGGCTTCGTGCCGGGGGACAACTACCTCGGGAATGCGCCGGCGCAGCCCGGCCCGGACCAGAACCGCCAGCGCTTCTACTACGGCCTGACGAAGCTCATCAAGGACCTGTCGTTCGTGCGCAAGCCGACCGTGGCGATGGTGAACGGACCAGCGGCGGGCTTCGGGATGGACATGGCCCTGCAGTGCGACATTCGGTACGGCTGCGAGCACACCCAGTTCATCACCTACCACCAGGTGGGGCAGATCATCGAGAACGGCGGGGCGTACTACCTCCCGAGGCTGGCCGGGCTGGGGCGCGCGCTGGAGTTTGCGTTCACGGGCCACCTCGATGCGCAGCGCGCGTACGAGTGGGGCGTGCTCAACCGCCTCGTGCCCGCGGCGGACCTCGAGACCGAGGTGCGGGCGCTGTGCGCGCGGATCATGCGGATGCCACCGATGACGCTCTGGATCAACAAGCGCGTGATCCGAGCAGCGCTCGACGCGTCACTGGAGACGACGGCGGTCCTGACCTCGAACGCCTCGGGCATCCTTGCGACGTCCGAGGACGCCAACGAGGCGCGGCAGGCGCTCATCGAGCGGCGGGACCCGATCTTCCAGGCGCGCTGAACCCCTCGATGGATGCCGGGGTCAGGCGCCGCACATGTTGATCGGCTCGACCATGATGCGCTTGTGGGCGGTCATCACGATGCCCGAGGGCGCCATGAAGGACAGCAGGGGCATGATGATGTTGTGCGTGTAGGTCGCGGTGACCTGCATCGCATCACAGGCGCCTCCCGCGTCACCGGCCGTCGAGGGGCTGGCGTAGGTCGGGTACTGCCACGACTCGACGCTGACGGTGACGAGGGTGGTGCCGGAGCCGCCGCCGGGGATGCCCTCGGTGGCTGTCTTGGTGACGCTGGTGATGCAGTTGATGCGGTTGCCGGTGATGCCGGGGCAGTCCACCTCACCGGTCGAGGCGAAGCGAGCGCCCTCGAGGGTGGCGTGCTGGAGGGTCGCCCACGCCTGGGCAACGAGCGCGAACTCGATGATGCCCATGGCGAGGGTGAGGAAGAGCGTGGAGACGATGGCGAACTCGACCATCGCCTGCCCCTGCTCGTCCTGCGCCGAGCGCTGGCGCCATCGAGCGAGCCGCCTCACTTGAGCAGCCTGGTCGAGATGATTCGGCCGATCTGGGTGAATGCCGCGTTGAGGTCCGCCGACGTGGGCGCCTCGAAGTAGTGGTCGTTGGTGCCGGCTGTCGAGGAGGCGACGCACTTCGCGAGGCGGCGGTCCCAGACGTCGGTGCCGCTGGTCCGGCTGCGCGCCGTGTCGGTGTCGATGGTGGTGCGCCAGCTCGAGGAGCACGTGTTGGCGTCGTTGGTGCCCTCGACGCTGTAGCCAATCACGAAGATCTCGACGCTCTGCGCCTTCCACGCATCGGCGGCGGCGAGCGTCTTGTCGTCGCGCGTGTTGATGTGCGCGTTGGTCGTCGAGCCGGACTGGGTGCAGGTGCTGCCGCTCGGGAACGGGGCCGTGCTACTGGAGTCGTTGTTGTCGAAGTCGCTCATGATCACGACGACCTTGCGGGCGTTCGTGCGCGCGGCAGGACTGTTCTTGACCCGGTCACCGGCGTAGTGCGTGCCGGTGCAGATGTTGGTACCGGAACCACCTCCTGCGACCATGGCCGCGATGCCTGTCTGCAGCGTTGCCAGCGTGGTCGTCAAATCGACCACCTTGTTTCCGGATCCGCTGTAGTCGACGCAACCGCTCGAGCCGCTGGTGTTGTAGCAGCCGCGCGAGGGCACGAGCGACGCCGCGGCCACGCCAGTGCCATCGCCCACTCCCATGACGTTGAGCAGCACGTTCGCGCCGTCACGCGCCTCTTTGATCGGGCACGAGCCGTCGGTGTCGCTCTGCGAGCCATTGCAGCCGTCGTTCATCGAGCCCGTGTCGTCGACCGACATCGCGAGGTCGATCGCCGATCCCGCGCCCGCGACCGCGAACCCCGTGACCTGTACGTCGGTGCCGCTGATCAGCTGTGCCGCGACGCCGGGCACGAGCGGCAGGAACACGAGGCGGACGTTCTTGCTGACGTTCAGCGTCACCTGCCCCGCGGCGGGCACGTTCGGCTGAACGCTGACGAGGGTGGCTGCGGGGTCGTTCGCCGTGAGGTACTCGTTGGCGCGGTTCGTCACGTTGGTGGTGTTCGGCATCTCGACGATGGCGGCGAGTGCTGCCGCGTCGACATCGCGTCGGAGCTCCGCGCGCGCGACGAACATGAGCCCGACGTCCACCGCGAGCCCGACGAGCCCGAACAGGGCGACCATCCAGAGCGCGACCAGGACGAAGATCTGGCCGTCCTCGCGCCTGACGGGGTGCAGGATTCGCTTCATATGGTCGACCTCAGGTGGTTCATACGATCAGGACGCGCATGACTGTGGACGAGCACAGCAACTTCGGGTTCGAGAGCAGGCCGGGGAAGCCGACGACGAGCGCGTGGCTGTAGCAGACCTGCATCTTCACGGAGCTCGGGCCGGGCGTCGAGGCGCGCGTGATGCACATGCCGGCGGATGTGCCCGCGTTGCAGCTCGTGGGGACGCCGCCGGAGAGATCGCCGGTCTCGGCGGTGACGAGCGTCCGCATCTCGCTGTCGGTGCCGCCTCGGGACCCGAGCCGTGCGGCATCGCGCGCCGCGCCGACCACGATCAGGTGTGAGTGGGCCATCGAGGCGATCTCGACCGTCCCGAAGATCAGGGTGAGGAGCAGCGGCAGCGAGATCGCGAACTCGACCAGCGACTGGCCGTGTTCGGTGTCGGCAGTGCGCTGCCGCCGGAGTGCCGAATGCAGGATCGTGCGCACCGCAGGCGTTCCCGTTCGCTTCTGCCATCGAGGGCCTTCACCGGATCATCGGCACCGGCCAGTGATGCTTGAGGCGGGATGTGCCTGCGACGTAAAGCGGGAAGCTGAAATCCCTCAGAAGGCGAATGCCGGTCGATGGACCAATGATATGCATACGTAATCGCGAGGCGGAACGAGGGAACCGCGCGCCCCGGTCGGGCGTCCTATCGGGGTAACCCGAAGGAAGGAGGACAGGATGCGTGCCGCCTTCCGCATCACCGTGCCGTTCATCGTCGCGACGCTCGCGATCGCCCTTGGGAGCGCGTGCGCGGGCGTCACCGTGCCCCATCCGACGCCCACGCGCACCCCTCCGGCGAGTGTGACCGCCTCGGCCACGCCGCCGCCGAGCGTGACCCAGCCTCCGGGTGCCACCTCGACGGCGGTCCCACCGACCAGCACCGCGACGGCCGTGCCTCCGACCGCCTCACCGACGACCGCGCCACCCACCTCGACGGCCACGCCCCCACCGACCGTCCCGCCGGGCCGCGCAGAGCAGCTCGCGCCGATCGAGGGGATCGAGGTGTTTGGCGATGGGAGCGGCAACGCGACCGCGCGGATCACCTCGGGGCTACCGAGCGGGTGTGCCGTGTACTCGCGCGCCGAGGTGACGCGGACCGCGAATGGTGCTCGAGTGACCGTCTACAACCACCTCCCGGTGGGGAACGTGGCCTGCACCATGATCTACGGCTACACGACGCATGACGTCGCGCTGGGTGGTGGGTTCGCCGTCGGCGGCACCTACACCATCGAGGTGAACGACAAGAGCCAGACGTTCACGCCTCGGTAGGCTGGCGTGGCTCGTCCTGGTCACCCCCGAGGCCGTAGAGGTAGAGGAGGGTGAACCAGAGGCCCTTCGCGGGCCGGTACCCGAGGATGGTTACGGGCACGCTCACGGCGGCGATGGTCCACGTCGGATCGAGGCCGGCGCGAGCGATGGGGTGGGCGTTCAACTCGATGAGCGTGAGGACGAACGCGAAGAGGGCAGCGATCCCGTACCCGATCGCGACCGCGCCGAGCCAGGCGCCCTCCTCCATGGAGTGCCGCGCGCCGCACTCGGGGCAGCGGTCGTGCAGCTCGAAGGCGCTGCGGAACATCGAGGCGCGCCCGCAGGCCGGGCACCGCCCGAGGAAGAAGCCGGCAAGCAGGAGCCGGAGCGCGCGCCCGTAGGTCATGCCCTCACGCATGCCTCGATCCTACGGGCGCGCGTGCCTTGCCGCTCGCTACTGGATGGCCGCCAGCGACTTCAGCACCTGGTCCTGGACGTTCGGCGGCGTCTCGACGTAGCGGTCGAACTCGATGGAGAAGCGTCCGCGTCCGTGGCTGATCGCGCGGAGGTCGGTGGCGTAGCGCTGGACCTCGGCGAGTGGCGCCTCGGCGTCGATCTCGCTCACGTCACCCATCGGGTTCACGCCGTGGACGTGACCGCGGCGGCCGCTGAGGTCGTTCATCACATCGCCGACGTAGCTGCTCGGCACGCGGATGTGGAGCTTCATCACCGGCTCGAGGAGGACCGGCCGCGCGCTGAGGACGCCCTGGTGCAGCGCCTGGGCGGCCGCGATCTTGAACGCCATCTCCGAGGAGTCGACGGCGTGGTAGGACCCATCGAGGAGCGTCACGCGCAGATCGACGATCGGCGACTTCGAGAGCGGGCCCGTGGGCAGGTTCTCGACGACCCCCTTCTCGACGGCGGGGATGAAGTTCTTCGGAACCGTGCCCCCGACCACCCTGTCGGCGAACTGGAAGCCCGTGCCGCGAGCGGCCGGCTCGATCTCGATGACGACGTGGCCGTACTGGCCGTGGCCGCCGGTCTGCTTCTTATGCTTGAACTCGGACTTGGCGGCGGTGGTGACCGTCTCCCGGTAGGGGACGCGCGGGACCGTGATGTCGACGCCCACGCCGTAGTTCTTCTCGAGGCGTGCGGCGACGACGTGAGCCTGCGCCTCGCCGACGGTCGTGAGGATGAGCTCGGCGGTGTCCGGGTCGCGCTCGACTCGAATGGTGGGGTCCTGCTCCATGAGGCGCGCGAGGGCGCTCGACAGCTTGTCGACGTCCGCCTTGCCTCGTGGGTGGATGGCTGAGCGGTAGGTCGGGCTCGGGAAGGGGAGCGGCAGCGCCTTCACGGCCTGGGCCGGACTCGTGACGAGGGTGTCGCCGGTGAGGGTGGCCTGCAGCTTCGCGGCGACGCCGATGTCGCCCGCGACGAGCTGGGGCACCTCGATCTGCTCTTTGCCGCGCTGCAGGTACAGGTGCCCGAGGCGTTCGGCGACGTTGTGCTGCACGTTGTGCGGGTGCGCATCGGCGGTGAGGGTGCCGGAGAGCACCTTCATGTAGGTGAGCCGCCCGACGAAGGGGTCGGCGGTGGTCTTGAAGACGCGGACGACGAGGGGCATGTTGCCCTCGCAGAGCGCGACCTTGCCCCCCTCGAGGGCCAGCTCGCGGCCGACGGGCGCGGGGAAGATGCGCGCGATGTCATCGAGGAGCGGGCGCACGCCGACCATGCTGAGCGCGGCGACGGGCAGCACGGGCGCGACTTCACCTCGAGCGAAGGCATCGTGGAGGGCCTGTGCGAGCTCGTCGTCGGAGATCGCCTCGCCCTCGAGGTACTTGTTGAGGAGGGCATCGTCGGTCTCGGCGACCGACTCGGCGAGGGTGTCGCGCGCCGCGGAGACTGCGCTCGCGAGGTCCGGCGAGGCTGCACCGGAGGAGCCGTCCTTGCCTCGGAGCTCCCCGGACAGGAGGTCGATCGTGCCTGAGATGTCGTGCGCGCTCCCCACGGGGATCGCGAGGGGCACCACGCGGTTGCCGAACCGTGCGCGCAGCGCCTCGAGGACATCCTGGAAGCTCGTGTTCTCGCGGTCGAGCCGGGTGACGAGGAAGAGTCGCGGCAGGCCTGCCTCGGAGGCCAGTTCCCAGGCTGTTTCCGTGCCGGCCTGTACGCCGCCCGCGGCATCGACCGCGATCAGCGCGGCGTCGGCCGCGGTGACTCCTGCCACCACCTCGCCGAGGAAGTCCGGGTACCCCGGCGTGTCGAGGAGATTGACGCGCACGTCGGACCACTCGATCGGCAGGGTGCTCGTCGAGACCGAGTGCGACTGGGCGTGCTCCTGCTCGTCGAAGTCGGAGACCGTGTTGTGGTCCTCCACTCGGCCCATGCGGGAGGTCGCGCCTGAAGCGAACAGCATGGCCTCGGCCAGCGCGGTCTTCCCCGCACCGCTGTGTCCCATGAGGACGACGTTGCGAAGCTGCTGCGATGTGTAGGCTCTCAAGGCGACTACCCCTTTCGTAATGAACCGATGGTACTGCCCGGAGCAAGTCCCATCGGCCTGTCACGAGGGGTGCCGGAAGGCACTGGTCAGCGCGCGGGTCGGAGGTCGAGCACCTCGAGTTGCAGGGTGCCGCGCAGGTTGTCGCGGCGGAACGTGTACACGATGTCCGCGCGTTCACCGTCGGGCACCGCGAACTCGGCGTTGCGGAACGAGATCGCGCTCCAGGTCACCCGGCCTTCCTTGAGCTGGAACTGCAGGTGGCTACCGTCCTTCCCGACCGCGCGCGACCGACGAATCTCGACGCTCCTCGAGAGGAACGTGGGGCTCGGGTTGGACTGCCCGTGCGGTCCGAGGCGACCGAGCCAGCGCAGCAGGTCGCCGTTGACGAGGTGCAGCGGCAGTTCCGTGTCGATCTCGATGGTGGGGGCGAGGGCCGTGACGTCGAGGCAGGTGCCTGCGTCCTCGGTGAGGCGGTCGCGCAACTCCTCGAGGCGTGCGGCGTCGATCGTGAAGCCCGCCGCGGCGCGGTGCCCGCCGAAGCGCTTGAAGAGGTCCGGGTGGCGTCGGAGCAGCGCCGTGATGTCGAAGTCGGGGATCGAGCGGCAGGACGCGCGCCCCTCGCCATCCGCGAGCTGCATGACGATCGAGGGGCGGTGGTACTGCTCGACGAGGCGTGAGGCGACGAGCCCCACGATGCCCGACGAGATCGCCTCGTCGGCGACCACTACGAGGGGGCCACGACCGCCCTCGGGACCGAGGAGCTCGGCGGCCCGCTGGAACGCGAGCTGGGTTTCCTCGCGGCGCTGGCGGTTCAGCTCCTCGAGCTTCATCGCGAGCTGCTTGGCCTGCCACTCATCGGTGGTGAGCAGCAGCTCGAGGGCGTGCTGGGCGTGGTCCATGCGTCCGGCCGCGTTCAGCCTCGGGCCGAGCGCCCAGCCGCACATGTCCGGGTCCACCTCCTCGAGGTTGACGCGCGCCTCGGCGGCCAGCGCCTGCAGCCCGAGCCGCCTCGAGCGCGCGAGAGCCTCGAGGCCGATGCGCACCAGGTCACGGTTCTCGCTGACCAGCGGCGCGAGGTCGCAGATCGTGCCGAGGGCGACCAGCGCGCGGTGCTCGGAGGGGTCGTACGGGACGCCGAGGCGGTCGAACAGGTCGTGGATCACCTTGTAGGCGACGCCGCACGCGGCGGGCTCCGAGCCGTACTCGGAGTGGGTGAGCTTCGGGTTGACGAGGGCGAGCGCGTCCGGGAGCTCCTCGGGCACCGTGTGGTGATCGAGGATGAGCACGTCCATGCCCAGCTCGTTGGCGAGGGCCACCTCGGCGACCGCCGAGGTGCCGCAGTCGGCCGTGACGAGGACCGTGGCCCCCTGTCCGTGCAGGAAGCGCACCGCGTTCGCGTTGGGTCCATAGCCCTCGGTGAAGCGGTGGGGGAGGTACGACAGGGGCCGCGCGCCGAGCTGGCTCAACCCCTCGACGAGGATGGTCGTCGACGTGACTCCGTCGACGTCGTAGTCACCGAGGACCGCTACGACCTCGCGGCCGAGGCACGCCTTCGCGAGGCGGTCCACCGCGACGTGGAGGTCGGGCATGAGCGCCGGGTCGAGCAGCTCGTGCGGGTCGCCGAGGTAGTCGACGCCGTCCTCGACGGTGCGTGCCTCGCGATGCCAGAGCAGCGTCGAGACGAGCGGCGGCCAGGCCGCGCCGGCGAAGACGGCGAGGTCGGGCTGCTCGCGGATGCGCCAGCGACGACCGCCGGACCCCGCCTCGATGCGGGCCGGCTCAGCGATCAGACCATGCAACTGAACGGTCACGTGTCACCCTCGACGGGTGGGGAGTAGAGGCAGGATAGCTGCTGCGTTGCGTGACTGCTGAGGCGGGCTAGCCCTCCCAGCGCTTGAAGATCAGGCTCGAGTTGTGCCCGCCGAACCCGAGCGAATTCGACATGACGTAACGCAACTCGGCGTCGCGGGCCGTGCCGGGCACGTAGTCGAGGTCGCAGTCGGGGTCCGGCACCACGAGGTTGCGCGTCGGGTGGATGCGCTGGTCGCGCAGGGTGAGGACGGCGACCGCCGCCTCGATGCCGCCCGCCGCCCCGAGGGTGTGGCCGGTCATCGACTTCGTGGACGAGATCGGGATGGAGGCCGCCGACTCGCCGAAGACGCGCTTGATCGAGAGCGTCTCGAACTTGTCGTTGAGCGGTGTGCTCGTGCCGTGCGCGTTGATGTAGTCGATGTCGCTGGCCGCGAGCCCCGCCTTGCGCAGCGCGACGTTCATCGCGCGGGCGGCACCCTCACCATTCTCGGACGGCTGAGTGATGTGGAAGGCGTCGGCGGACTGGCCGTACGACACCATCTCGGCGATCGGCGTGGCGCCCCGTGCGAGGGCGAACTCGAGGTCCTCGAGGATCAGCGTCGCGGCGCCCTCCGCGAGCACGAACCCGTCCCGCTCGAGGTCGAACGGCCGCGAGGCGTGCTCGGGGTCGTCGTTGCGGTCCGTCGAGACCGCGCGCGCCGCGTGGAAGGCCGCGAGACCCATGCGGGTGATGGGCGCCTCGGCGCCGCCGGCGAACATCGCGACCGCATCGCCGCGACGAATCACCTCGAAGGCCGTGCCCACGGCGTCGGCGCCGGAGGCACAGGCCGAGATCGTGTTGTAGTTCGGCCCGCGGAGGCCGAAGCGAATCGAGACCTGGCCCGCCGCCATGTCCGGGATGAACGCGGGCACGAGGAACGGCGACACGCGATCCGGCCCCTTGTCGAAGAGCGTCTTGTAGCCCTCGTCGAGCCAGGCGAGGCCGCCGATGCCGCACCCGATCATGGCGCCGATCTCCTCGGCGGCGGCGGTGACATCGAGGCCCGACTGGTCGAGCGCCTCCTGCGAGGCGGCGATCGCGAGGTGGGTGAAGCGGTCCATGCGCCTCGCCTCCTTGCGGTCGACGTAGTTGAGGGCGTCGAACTGCTTCACCTCGCCCACCACCCTCGAGGCGATGTCGTGGGCATCGCAGAGCGTGACGCCCGTGATCCCGTTCTCGCCGGCGAGGAGCGCGCGCCACGACTCGTCACGGCCGACGCCCACCGGCGTCATCATCCCGACGCCCGTGACGACCACGCGTCGCGGGAACCCGGTGTGGGGCGGAGTGATCGAGGTCATGCTGACTCCCAGCGTTCGAAGATGATGGCGGAGTTGTGCCCACCGAGGCCGACCGACGTGCTCATCGCGCGGCGGACGGGCACGGAGCGCGCGACGTTCGGCACAAAGTCGAGGTCACACTCGGGGTCTGGCTCGTCGTAGTTGATCGTGGGGGGCACGACGCCGCGCTGGCAGGCGAGGAGCGCGACGATCGCCTCGACGGCGCCGGCGGCCCCCATCATGTGCCCGTGCATCGACTTGGTGGACGACACCATGAGGGCATCGGCGTGCTCGCCAAAGAAGCGGCGGATCGCGCGCGACTCGATGCGATCGCCGACCGGCGTGCCGGGCCCGTGCGCGTTGATGTAGTCGATGTCCGCGGGCTCGAGGCCGGAGCGCGCGAGGGCGCGCCGCATCGCGGAGATGATGCCGGCGCCGTCGTCCTCGGGGGCGGCCATGTCGAAGGCGTCGTTCGCCGAGCCGGCCGCGCGCCACTCGCCATGGATCGTTGCGCCTCGGGCCTGCGCGTGTTCGAGCGACTCGAGGATCATGACGCCGGCGCCCTCGGCCACGACGAAGCCCGTGCGATTCGCCTCGAAGGGCCGCACCGCCCTGGTCGGGTCGGGGTGCGAGGCGATCGCCTTCATCGCCGAGAAGCCCGCGTAGTAGATCGGACGCAGGGGCGCCTCGAAGCCGCCGGCGATCATGACGTCGGCGTCACCCCTCGCGATGATCTCGGCCGCCTCGCCGAGGGCTGCGCCGCCCGTCGCGCAGGCTGCGGTGACGGCGAAGTTTGGCCCGCGCACCCCGAGGGCGATCGCGACGAGGCCGGTCGCCGTGTCCGGCAGCATCTGCGTGACGAGGAACGGCGAGATGCGCCGCGGCCCCTTCGCGTTGAGCACGTCCTGCTGCTCGACGATGAGGTGGGCGCCGCCCATCCCCGTCCCGAGGATGACGCCCACCCGCTCCGGATCCTCGGCGGCCACATCGAGGCGCGCGTCGGCGACCGCCTGCTGCGTCGCGGTGATCGCGAGGACGTTCGCGCGGTCGATCCGCCTCAGCAGCTTCGCATCGACGTGCTGCTCAGGGTCGAAGTCCTTGAGCTCGCCGCCGATCGCCTGCTCGTATGCCGAGGCGTCGAAGCAGGTGATGGTGCCGATCCCCGAGCGGCCCTCGACGAGGGCGCTCCAGGTCGACTCGACATCGTTGCCGAGCGGCGTGAGCATGCCCAGTCCCGTGACCACCACTCGAGGCATCACAACCCCTCGGCGCGCGCGCCCATGCGCGTCCTGCTGACGAAGCACGTCCTGCTGACGAAGTATGAGGGTGGAGAGGGCCAGCGCCTAGCGCGAGCCCTCAGCTGACAGGTCCTTTGGCAGCGCCGAGATGGGAATCGGGGGCTCCGTCGCGTCGTCGAGCGAGACCGCCGTGAGGGAGTCCTGGATCCGCTTCACCATCCGCGCGAGGACGTGGCCGGGCCCCGCCTCGACGAAGGTGTCCACACCCTGCCGCGCCATCTCGCGGACGTTCTCCGCCCAGAACACCGGGGAGCGGAGCTGCGCGCGGAACTCCTCGCGGAGCTCCTCGGCGGTGCGGAGCGCCCTCGAGCTGATGTTCGAGATGATCGGCTCGAGGGGGTCCGCCAGCGGGATCTCGTCGAGGTGGAGGGCGAACTCGTGCGCCTGCTCCTCGTGGAGCGGCGTGTGCGAGGACACCTTCACCTTGAGGCGAATGACGCGGGCCTGCAGCTCGCGAGCGCGCTCCATGGCCCGCTCGAGGGCCGTCACGTCACCCGAGATCACCGTCTGCGTGTCAAGGTTGTGGTTCGCGACATCGACGCGGTCGAGCGCGGAGCGCGTGGCCTCCTCGCAGAGCTGCGCCACCGCGGCGCTGTCTAGGCCGATGATCGAGGCCATCCCGACCGGCCGGTCGGCGTTGAAGGAGCTCATGAGGCGCGCGCGCTCCGCGACCACGATCAGCGCATCGCGGAACGTGAGTGCCTCGGAGGCCACGGCGGCCGAGAACAGACCGAGCGAGTGGCCGCCGAAGAGCCGGGGGCGCAGCCGCTTCCCCGTCTCGGACAGCTTTTCGCGCATCGCCTCGACCATTGCGACCGAGGTCGTGAGGACCGCCGGCTGGGTGTAGGTCGTCTCCGCGAGGTCGTCCGCGTCGCCCTCGAAGCAGACCTTCACGAGGTCGATCCCGGTGACGTCGCTGGCTTCCTCGTAGGTCTGGCGGGCCCGCGCCGAGTGCTGGTAGACCAGCCGCCCCATCCCTGGGGCCTGCGAACCCTGTCCGGGGAATACCACCGCTACCGGATCGGTATCGTGATCCCGGTCAGCGCTGGGTTGGTTGCCCACGTACGGCCTCCTCTGGGGGCCCCGAGTGCATCAGGTGCGTGCACCCGAGAGACGCCCGCCGCTCGCGCCTATCAGTTTAACAACATGCTCAGCACAGGCGTTCAAGTCTGGTTAAACACGCTTCGCTCGTCAGAGGGCGCCGCCGCCCCCTCCGAGCATCCCGCCGAGGCCTCCGAGTCCGCCCAACCCGCCGAGGCCGCTCGCCCCGCCGAATCCTCCGAGCCCGCCC
>JADLFF010000072.1 GCA_020845735.1 Dehalococcoidia bacterium | reverse complement strand
GTGATCAAGCACGCGTTCATCCTCGACGAGGACCTGCTGGGGCTGCTCGAGCGGAACGCGCACGCGCTCGCCTCGATGACCGCGCCCCCCGAGCTGCTGTCGGTGATCATCGCGCGCTCGTCGCGCCTCAAGGCGATGGTCGTCTCGGCGGACCCGCAGGAGCGAGGGCTGCGCGCGATCCTGAACTACGGCCACACGATCGGGCACGGCATCGAGACCGCGGCCGGCCTCGGCGAGTACCTGCACGGCGAGGCGGTGAGCGTGGGCATGGCGGGCGCGGCACGCATCGGCGCGCGCATGGGCGTGACCCCCGAGGACGTGTCGGCGCGCCTCACCGCGCTGTTGCACGCCTTCGGCCTGCCGCTGACCGCACCGGGCGTCGACCCGCGCGCCGTGCTCCAGGCGATGCGCCTCGACAAGAAGGTGAGCGGGGGGCGGATGCGCTTCGTCCTTCTCGATGAGGTGGGCGTGGCGCGGCTGCACGACGACGTGGAGCCCGCGCTCGTCGACGACGTGGTGCGCGTGCTGGTCGGGGCGTAGGCCCTCGATGCCCGGGCGCACGAGGCGGATCGTCGCGCGCGCGACCGGACGTGTGCAGGGCGTGGGCTACCGCGCGTTCGCGGCCGACGAGGCGGTGCGCCTCCTCGTCACCGGATCCGCGCGCAACCTCGATGACGGGGCCACCGTCGAGGTGATCGCCGAGGGGGACGAGCCCACGTTGCGCACCTTCGTGGAGCGGCTCCGCGAGGGGCCAGCCCTCGCGCGGGTGGACGGCGTGCGCTTCCGCTGGGAGGACGCCACCGGCGAGTACCCCGGCTTCGAGGCGATCATTTAGGCATCAGGCGCACGCATGCCCGACATTCCCACCGAGCTCGCGGGACGCCTCGGCCGGCTCATGGGCCGAGCCGTCATCGGCGCGACCGCTGTGCACCGCGGCTACACGCCTGCCGAGCGCTGGGTCGTGGACCTCGAGGGCGGCGCGCGGGTCTTCGCGAAGAGCGGGGCGGACTCCGCGACCTCGGCAGTGGCGACCTGGCTGCGGCGGGAACACGAGGCGTACGCGCACATCGAGGCGGACTTCATGCCTCGACTCCTCGGGTGGGAGGACGACGGCGTCGCCCCGCTGCTCGTGCTGGAGGACCTGAGCGACGCCCGCTGGCCGCCTCCGTGGACCGCTGAGGCCATCGCGGCCGTGCGGAGCACGCTGACGAGCGTCGCGGGGACGGCCGTACCGGCCGGCGCCCCGGACCTCGAGGCGCAGCGCGAGCGCCTCAGCGGGTGGGCGCGCATCGCGAGCGACCGCGCGCCCTTCCTCGGGCTGGGCCTGGTGACGGAGGCGTGGCTCGAGCGGGCGCTCCCGGTGCTCCTCGACGTCAGCGCGCGCACCGAGCTGCGCGGGGACAGCCTCGTGCACTTCGATGTGCGGAGCGACAACCTGTGTCTGCGCGCCGGTCGCGCGCTGCTGATCGACTGGCCGGGATACGCGCGCGGCAACGCGTTGTTCGACCTCGCGTCGTGGCTGCCCTCGCTCTGGCGGGAGGGCGGGCCGTCTCCGTGGGAGGTGCTGCCGGAGAGCGAGGGCCTGTCGACGCTCCTGGCGGGCTACTTCGCGGCGCAGGCGGGGTTGCCGCCGATCCCCACCGCGCCCGGAGTGCGCGACATCCAGCGCGCGCAGCTCGAGGCGGCGCTGCCGTGGGCCGTGCGCGAGCTCGGGCTGCCAGCACTCGATGGCGCCGCCGTGCCGCAGGGGCGCTGAGTCAGCGGGCCGTCGTCACGCGCAACTCGCCGTCCTCGAGGTGGAGCGTGACCGAGCCGTGCTCGGCGGTGGTGAGGAGGCGGACACCGGCATCCTCATAGCGGCGCACGACCTCGGGGTGCGGGTGGCCGAACTGGTTGTTCGCACCCGCGGACACCACCGCCACCGAGGGCGACACCGCCTCGATGAAGGCAGGCGTCGAGGACGTGCGGGAGCCGTGGTGCGGGACGACCAGCGCGTCCGCAGCGAGCGGCTGGCCGGACGCGAGCAGCCAGCGCTCGGCGGCGGCCTCGATGTCGGCCGTGAGCAGCACGCGCCGCGCGCCGAGGTGGACGAGCAGCACCAGCGAGCGATCGTTCTCGGACTCCGCGCCGCCGAGGCGAGAGCGGGGCGGTGCGAGCACCTCGAGCGCCGTGTGCGGACCGAGCGCGATGCGCTGGCCCTGGTCGAGCGTCGCAGCCTCGAGGGGTGGTGGCGCCTCCCCGAGCGTGCGCGCGACACCCAGCCGCCGCTGGACCTCGAGGGCGCCGCCCGCGTGATCGAGGTCGGCGTGCGTGACGACGAGCGCCTGCAGGGTGCGCGGCACGCCTCGAGGGAGGGCGCGCATCGCGGAGCCATCCGGTGGCCCCGCGTCAACGAGGACCGCGCGGTCGCCCTCGCGGACCAGCACGGCGAGCCCCTGGCCGACATCGAGGACCGTCACGCTCGGGACGGCCGGAGTCGGGCGGGCGATCCAACCGCCGAACACGAGCACAGCGAGCGCCAGCGGCAGCAGGGCTCGGTGGCCGCTGAACGACTCGAGGCGGCGCGGTGCGGGGTCTGAGAGCAGCCAGCCCGTGGCGGCGAGCATCGCGTACCAGCCGACGGCGAGCAGCATCGGATGCCCCGAGGGCAACTCGGCGGTGCCGGCGCGTGCGACGAACTGCATCGCGTCCACGAAGAGGCGCGGCGCTGTGACCGCAGCGGACCATGCGAGGTCGGCGACCCCATCGTGCCAGCCGAGGAGCGCCGTGGCCTGGGCGACGAAGAGCGTCGCGAGGTAGAACGGGGCCGCGATGACGTTCGCGGGGATCGCCGCCACCGGCATTGACCCGAAGGCCGCCGCCTGCACGGGCAGGATCGTCGCGAGCGCGCCGGTCGCCGTCGCCCACGCCTCGATGAGCGCGGCGACCGGGCCGCGCGTCGGGGCGTGCAGGAGGCGCGTGGCGGCCTCGGTAAGCACGGGCGCCACGAGGATGACGCCCGCCGTTGCACTCGCCGACAGCTGGAACGAGAGGTCGTCGATCAGTGTTGGCTGGGCGGCCACCATCGCGGCGAGCGCGAAGAGCAGGTAGACCCACCCGGGCGTCCTCCGTCCCAGCGCCACGCCGAGGGTGATTCCGACGGCCATGAGCGCGGCGCGCACGATCGGAGGCTCCGCGCCGAGGAGCACGACGTACGCGGGCACGAGCGCGAGGGCGGCGGTCGCGGCGGCACGCCTCGAGAGCACCACGCCGAGGCCCGACGCCAGCAGCCCGAGGAACAGCGCGACGTTCTGGCCGGAGGCCACGACGAGGTGCGTCGTGCCCGTGGCGCGCAACGCCTCGTTGAGGTCATCCGGGAGGCGCCCCTGCCTGCCGATGAGCATCCCGACGGCGAGCGACGACTCCGGCTCCGGCAGCGACCGCTCGATGTGCTCGATGACGCGGCGGCGGAGCGCGCGCAGGCCTCGAGTGAGCGTGCCGCCCTCGTCACGCGCGAGCACGCGAAGCTCATCGGGAAACGCGAGCTCCCCCGAGGCGTTGGGCGTGCGCTCCGAGGGCGGTTCGAGCGCGCCTCGGACGAGCAGCCGGTCGCCCTCGAGGAGTGGGGAGCGCCCGAGGACGTAGCGCACCCGCAGCCTGCCCTCGGACGGTGCCCCGTCGAGCCGGTCCACGTCGAGGAGCAGCGTGCCGAAGCGGCCTCGAGGGACCGGGTCGCCGGCGACCAACCCCTCGAAGGTGCGGTGGCCCTCGAGGCCCGCGAAGGGAAGAGGGCGGGTCGCTGCCTCGTCGTAGCGCGCGACAGCGATCATCGCGAGGGCGAGCGCCGCCGCGGCGATGAGCGGACGCGTGAGGTGCAGGCGCACCATCGCGACCAGGACCAGGCACGCACCGCCGAGGGCGAGCGGCCACGCCTCGGAGGCTCCGGCGCTGGCCGCCGCCGTCCCCCCGAGGGTCGCGACGGCGAGGAGGACCAGCGGTGGGAGCGGATGGCGCGCGTGCGCGTCCGTCCGAGGACGCATCGGCGGGCCTCCTTGCGCAGGCCCGCATCCTACGCCGTCGTCAGCCTACCGTCAGACGCCTCGGGCGCCGGGGCGAGGCCGCCGGGCTAGGGGTTCGCCGCCGCGAAGGTGTTGCACTCGTCGAAGGTGCCGCGCTCCCACCCGACCAGGAACCAGCGTTGCCGCTGCTCGGCCGAGCCGTGCGTCCAGCTCTCCGGGTTGACGCGCCCCTGCGTCGACCGCTGGATGCGGTCGTCACCGACGGCGGCCGCGGCATCGAGGGCCTGCGCGATGTCCTCGCGGGTGAGCTTCTGGAGGAAGCCGGTGCTCTCGGCGTGATGCGCCCAGACCCCCGCGAGGCAGTCGGCCATCAACTCGACGCGCACGGCGCTCGAGTCTGCGCCCGTGTCGTTTCCACGGTTGTTGAGCGCGCCGGTGAGGTTCTGGACATGGTGGCCGTACTCGTGGGCCACGACGTACGCCTCGGCGAAGTTGCCGCCCTGCGCACCGAAGCGCCCCTGGAGCTCCTGGAAGAACGACAGGTCGAGGTAGACCGAGCGATCCGGCGGGCAGTAGAAGGGCCCCGAGGCCGAGCTCGCCGTGCCGCAGGCGCTCTGGGTCGAGCCGCTGAAGAGCACCGTCTCGGCCCTCGGATAGCGCGAGCCGCTGCGCTGGAACTCCGTGGTCCAGTAGGCCTGGATGCTGTTCACGTAGCCGACGATCCGGCAGTCCGCGCGGTTGTTCGCGTCGGCGCCCGTCTGGCACGACTCGATCGCCGAGGTGCCCTCGAGGGCGGGCTGGAGCGCCGAGGTGCCGCCACCCTCGAGGATGACCGAGGGGTCACCGCCCAGCAGCATGATCGCGAGGGCGACCAGGACCACGCCGATCCCCCCACCGCCGACCGCGAGGCCGGCGCCGCGGCGGCCTCGGACATCACGTACCTGTTCGGGATCGAGCTGGGCATCGGGGCGGAACGACATCGGGGCTCACTCTCCGTGCGGACCTCGGGCGCGCCTCGGCGGCGGGGACGCACGAGTCACCGCGGGGCGCCCTCGATGATAGGCGCGGGGCGGGACAGGGGCGCGGGAGGGTGTGCGCGCGGACCGCGGCGCCGACCGCGGCGCCGACGGAGCGGGCTATACTCCGGAGGTTCGACCCAGTAGCGCCGGGCTCGTCGGGACTGCGCAGCAGGGCCGGACCGCGTTCTTCGGCCCAGCCCCAGCGGAGTCCGTGGTGCAGTCGCCAGACCTCACATCGATCCTTGACCTCAGCCCGGACGACATCGAGCGGGTGGTCGAGACGGCCATCGCGATGAAGCGCGACGGGTCGGCGCCGGTCCTCCGAGGGCGCACGCTCGCGCTGTTGTTCGAGAAGCCGTCGCTGCGCACCCGCGTCTCGTTCGAGGTGGCGATGACCAACCTCGGTGGGCGCGCGACCTACCTCGAGGCCCACCAGGTGCAGATGGGTGATCGCGAGCCGATCTCGGATGTCGCGCGCGTGCTGTCGAGGATGGTGCACGGCATCGCGGCGCGCACGTTCGCGCACCAGACCGTGCTCGACCTCGCGCGGTGGGCGGACATCCCCGTGATCAACGCGCTCTCGGACCTCGAGCACCCGTGCCAGGTGCTGGCGGACCTCCTCACGCTGCGGGAGCACCTCGGTGCGCTGCGCGGGGCACGGCTGGCGTACGTGGGCGACGGCAACAACGTTGCGAGGTCGCTCGCCTTTGCCTCCGTGCTGGCGGGGATGGATTTCACCTGCGCGTCGCCCGAGGGCTTCGAGCTGACGCCGGAGGACATCGAGCGTGCGCGCGCTCTCCCGGGAGGCGGCAGCGTGACGCTGACGCGCTCGCCCGCGGAGGCGGTGAGCGGCACGGCCGCCGTCTACACCGACGTGTGGACCTCGATGGGCCAGGAGCACGAGGCGAATGACCGCCGTGAGCACTTCGATGGGTTCCAGGTCAACGCCGATCTGCTGGCCCGCGCGCCGGCTGCCCTCGTGATGCACGACCTGCCCGCGCATCGCGGGGAGGAGATCACCGGCGAGGCCATCGAGTCCGAGCGCTCGGTCGTGTTCGATCAGGCTGAGAACCGCGTGTTCGCGCAGCAGGCGGTACTCTCGATGCTGCTGGCTGAGGGCCTCGCCTGACGCCGCCCCTCGCGAGGAGGAGCGCAGATGCCGGGGATTCCGCAGGGCGTGCAGGACGTCGTGGCACGCCTCGACTTCTCCGCCGTCGTCGACATCCTGCTCATCTCGATCTCGATCTACTGGGTGCTGCTGCTGATTCGCGGCACCACCGCGATGACCGTGCTGCGAGGCGCGGCCGTGATCTTCACCGGGGCGTTCCTCCTCAGCCGCGCGCTCGACCTGCAGGTGCTGAGCTGGGTGCTGCAGAACTCGGTGGCCGGACTGGTGCTCTCGATGGCGGTGGTGTTTCAGCCTGAGATCCGGCGCGGCCTCGAGCGGATCGGACGCACCGGATTCCGATCGTTCCTCCAGCGGCCCGAGCGCCGCCACACCCTCGATGTGGTCGTGCGCGCCTCGATGCGGCTGGCGCGGCAGCAGCACGGCGCGCTGATCGTCCTCGAGCGCGACACGGGCACCGGTGAGGTCGTCGACACCGGTGTGCCGCTGGACGCCGAGGTGTCGTACGAGCTGCTCGTGAACCTGTTTGTGCCCAACTCGCCGCTCCACGACGGGGCAGTCGTGATCCGCGGGAACCGCATCGTGGCCGCGGGCTGCACCCTGCCGCTCTCTGCGTTGCCGCTGCCCTCCGAGTACGGCATGCGCCACCGTGCCGCGATCGGGATCACGGAGAGCACGGACGCGATCGTCGTGGTGGTCTCCGAGGAGCGCGGCGAGGTCTCCGTCTGCTCGAACGGGCGGATGGTGTTCGACCTGGACGAGGCGCGGCTGACGCGGCAGCTCCTGCGGCTGTTCGACCTCGATCTGGTCGACAGCACGGCCGAGCGGCCCGTGGCGGCTGCCGAGATCGCGCAGCTCGAGCGCCGCAGCTCGTGACCCCGAGCCGGGTGCGCTGACGATGTATCGCCGCCCGCTGCCTCGGAGCGGAGCCGCTGGCTCGATCGACATCGCGCTCGACCTGCAGCGTCGGGCGTGGGCGGCGGCTCGCGCCACGCCGGGCCTGGCCGCGCTGTCGCTGCTCCTCGGGTTTGCGATCTGGGTGGCGGTGAGCGACCTCCAGAACCCGACGCGCGTCGAGGTCTTTCCCGCGAGCATCCCCGTGGAGCTCGTGGGCCTCGACCCGGCGCTGGCGATCACGACGTCGCTGCAGCGCGTGCAGGTGACCGTGTCCGCGCCGGACAACCGGTGGCAGCGCCTGACCTCGGAGAACCTGCGCGCCTACATCGACATGAGCGGTGTCGAGGCGCGCGAGCAGATGTTGCCGGTGCAGGTGGACGTGCGCGGGATCGCCGGGGTGAACGTGACGCGCACCAGCCCCCCGAGTGTCCTCGTGAACGTGGAGCCCGTCACGAGCAAGCGCGTTCCCGTCGTTCCCGGCTATCGAGGGGCGCCGCCCCTCGGCTACGAGGTGACGGGCACGACGCCCTCGCAGGCACAGGTGACCGTGAGCGGGGCCACCTCGCTGGTGGAGCGCGTGATGGAGGCCGCCGCCGAGGTGAACGTGAGCGGCCTGACCGTGGAGCTCGTAGATACGGTCCCCCTCGTGGCCCGGGGCGACGAGGGCACCGTGATTCCCAACGTGCGCCTCGACCCGGAGTCCGTGCGGGTGCAGGTGAAGATTGTGCAGAGCACCCTGCGCCGGCAGGTGCCGCTCCAGGCGACGTACGCGGGCGAACCCGCCTCGGGGTTCCGAGTGGCGAGCGTGAGCTCTCAGCCCTCGGCCGCAACGCTGGAGGGCTCGATCGAGGCACTCCAGGGGCTCGACTCGTGGGTGCTCCCGGCCGTGGACGTCGCGGGCGCGAACGAGACTGTGACGCGGATCCTGCGCGTCACCCCCCCTCGAGGGGTGACCACGCCGGCCGTCCTCGATGTCACCGTCACGGTGGAGATCCAGCCGATCGTGGGGACGGCTCGCTTCGCCGTGCCGATCGTGATGCAGGGCGGGTCACCCTCGGCGCGACTGTCGCCCGCGGCGACCCTCGTCACCCTCGCGGGCAGCCTCTCGACGTTGAACGCGATCCAGCCATCGGACATCAAGGCCCGCGTCGAAGTGGGGAGTGGCGCCTCGGGCACGCAGCAGCTCCCCGTGATCGTGGACCCGCCGGCCAACACGCGCGTGGTGGTCGTGCAGCCCGACACCGCGTCCGTTACGATCCCTGCAGCCAGCCCCAGCCCCTCCCCGCAGTAGGCCGCGCGCGATTCGCGCCACGTTTCGCCTCGAGAGCAGCATGACCGACGGACCACCGCTCGTAGCCATCGTGGGCCGCCCCAACGTGGGCAAGTCGGCGCTGTTCAACCGGATGACCCGGAGCCAGCGTGCGCTCGTCGAGGACCTGCCCGGGACCACGCGGGACCGCAACTACGGGGATCTCGAGTGGCGAGGACGGCACGTGCGCCTCGTGGACACGGGCGGCCTCGCCGAGCCCGACGAGGACCCGTTCGCACCGCTCGTCCGCGAGGGCGTCGAGACGGCCATCGCCGAGTCGCAGCTCATCCTGTTCGTCGTGGACGCCTCGGACGGGCTGACCGCGGCTGACGAGGAGATTGCGACGCTGCTGCGACGAGCCCCGCAGCCCATCCTGCTGGTCGCGAACAAGGCGGACGTGAGTCGCGCGCGTGACCGGATCCCCGAGTTCTACGGCCTCGGCATGGGCGAACCCATCGAGGTGTCCGGGTACCACGGCCAGGGCGTCGGCGAGCTGCTCGACGAGATCGTGGACCGCGTGGACGCCGAGCGCCGCCCGCCACCCGTCGAGCGCATTCGCCTCGCGGTCGTCGGGCGGCCGAACGTCGGCAAGTCGTCGCTGGTCAACGCCATCCTCGGCGAGCAGCGCGCGGTCGTGTCCGATGTGGCCGGGACCACGCGCGACGCCATCGACACACCGTTCGAGTTCGAGGGGCACGCGATGATGCTGGTCGACACGGCCGGCATCCGGCGTCGAGGGCGCATCGAGCGAGGGGTCGAGCGCCACTCGGTGCAGCGCGCGGAGCGCGCGATCGACCGTGCCGACGTCGTGCTCGTGGTGATCGACCGCGCCGAGGTGCTGGCGGCGCAGGACGCGCACATCGCGGGGTACGCGAACGAGCGCCACAAGGGCATCATCTTTGTGGTGAACAAGTGGGACCTCGCCACGCCCGAGGAGGACCGCCACCACATCGGCCGGCTGCTCGACCGGCACTATGCGTTTGCGCCGTGGGCGCCGGTGCTGTTCACCTCGGCGCTGACTGGCGAGGGCGTGCGTGACGTCCTCGAGATGGTGCTGCACATCGCCGAGGTGCGCACTAGGCGCGTGCAGACCTCGGAGCTGAACCGCGTGCTCCAGAAGGCGATGCAGGAGCACGGGCCGCCCACGGTCGGCAATCGGCGCCTGAAGCTCATGTATGCGACCCAGGCGAGCGCGTCACCGCCGACCTTTGTCTTATTCGTGAATGACCCGGCGCTCGTACACTTCAGCTACCGCCGGTTCCTCGAGAACCGCTTGCGCGAGGCGTTCGATTTCGGTGGAACGGCCATTCAGCTAGTATTCCGCCGACGTTCCGAGGACAGGCACGAGGCGTCGGCGTGACGCTCCCGGCAGAGGTCCGCCCATGACATCGTCGATGACCATCGTGTTCTGCGGGCTCGTCGGGTACCTGCTTGGCTCCGTGCAGACGGGCCTCATCGTGGGTCGCGTCTGGCGCGGCATCGATGTCCGCGAGTACGGATCTGGCAAGACCGGGTTTACGAACACCCTGCGAGCGATCGGGCCCGCGGCGGCGGCCGTGGTGCTCGTCGGTGACGTGCTGAAGGGCGTGGTTCCCGTCCTCCTCGGTGAGTGGCTCTTCGTCGAGCCATGGGCGGCGGCCATCGGAGGCGCGGCTGCCGTCGTGGGCCACACGTGGCCGGTGTGGGCCGGCTTCCGAGGTGGCCGCGGTGTGGCCACGGCGTTCGGCGCCTTCCTCGCCGTGAGCCCGCTCGCCGCGATCGTGGTGGTGGCCGCGGCCGGCGCCATCCTCGCCGCGACGCGCTACGTCTCGTTGATGTCCGTGCTCGGGGTGGCGGCGGGGTTCGTCGTGCTGGTCGGGCTGGTGATGATGCACCGCGAGCACACCGCGTACCTCGTGTTCGGGTTCGCCGTGTTCGCCGCCGTCGAGTTGAATCACCTCGGGAACATCCGACGGCTGATCGCGGGTACCGAGCCCAAGCTCGGGCAGGGCGGTGGGCGGCGCATGCCCGCCTCGAGGTGACCGGGGGCACAGCGCGGGCGGCCGTCATCGGGACCACCGCGTGGGGGACGACACTCGCGATCCTGCTGGGGCGGAACGGCATCCCGACCACCCTCGTAGCCCGTGACAGCGCCGAGGCGTCCGCGCTCGAGCGGGCGCGCGCGCATCCCTCGCGACTGCCGGGCGTGGCCTTCCCGCCCGCGCTGACCGTGTCCGCGGAGGACCGTGCGCTCGCCGAGGCCGAGCTGGTCGTCCTCGGCGTACCGTCGTCGACGATGTCCGACAACCTGGTGCGCTATGCGCCGGCAATCCGTCCCGACGCGATGATCGTGAGCGCCACCAAGGGAATCGACCTCACGAGCGGCCTCCGGATGAGCGAGCTCATCGCGGCCGCCCTCCCCGGGCGCGGCCTCGCGGTCCTCTCCGGCCCCAACCTCTCGAGGGAGGTGGCGGCGGGATTGCCCGGCACCACCGTGGTCGCCTCGAGGGATGCGCGCGCCTCGAGGCTGCGCGCGGCCTTCCACAGCAGCAGCTTCCGCGTGTACGCCAGTGACGATGTGGTGGGCGTCGAGCTGGGTGGGGCGCTGAAGAACATCGTGGCGGTCGCCGGCGGCATCACCGACGCGCTCGCGTACGGCGACAACGCCAAGGCCGCCGTGATCACGAGGGGCCTCGCGGAGATCACACGCCTCGGGGTAGCGTGCGGCGCCGACCCGCTGACGTTCCAGGGCCTCGCGGGCGTGGGTGACGCCGTGGCGTCCTCGTACAGCCGCCTGTCGAGGAACCGCAGGCTCGGTGAGCTCATCGGTGGTGGGGCAACGCTCGAGGCGGCGCTGGCGACGATCGGCGAGACCGCCGAGGCCGCCCGCACGATTCCCGCCGCGCTGCTCCTCGCGAGCCGGCACGGCGTCGAGTTGCCGATCACGCAGGCGCTCCGCGCCATCCTCGATGGGGAGCTGAGTGCGCGGGCCGCCGTCGAGGTGTTGCTCGAGCGGGAGCCGACCTCGGAGATGCACCCCTAGGAGGTGCCGCGTGCGCGGAGTCCTCATCGGGATGATGGCGCTGGCAATGGTGGCATGCGCCGACGAGGATGCCTCCGACGGGTTCCCGCGGCCGGTGCAGCACGTGGAGTGGCTGACCCCGTCCGAGGCCGCCGAGGTGCTGCGCGTGCAGGCATCGGCGAGCCCGTTCCGGCTTCCGGAGCAGGTGCCGCTCTTCTACCGCTACTCCGTCCGCGAGGGCGACACCGTGGAGTCCATCGCGCGGCAGTTCACGATCCGGCCGGAGACCGTGCGGTGGAACAACCAGGCCGCGCTCGCCGGCGGGGAGCCCGCGCGAGGGATGCTCCTCGATATCCCCTCGGTGGATGGCATCCTGCACCGCGTGCGTCTCGGCGAGACGCTCTCCGAGATTGCCGAGCGCTACGGCGTGAGCGTCGACGCGATCACCTCGTTCCCGCCGAACGGCCTCGAGCCCGGGCGTCCCGCACCGAGGCAGGACGCAGTGATCCTCGTGCCCGGCGGCCGCCCGCCTGGCTGAGTGCGCCCTCGGGCGTCCACACGCTGCTGGTACACTGGGAGCCGGGAGTGCCCATTGCCTGACGACCAGCGGCCAGACGACGAACGTCCCCTCGATGAGCTGGATGATGACGCCCCCCGAGTAGCGGTCGACCCGCTCGACGTGGTGCGATCGATCGCCGCGGGCGAGACGCTCGACCACGACCGGCTGAAGGCCCTCTCGTCGCCCTCGGACGAGGTGGTGGGCCGCATGCTCACGCTCTGGCGAGCGCTGGAGCCGCAGCGGCGCCGGGAGGTGCTCGCGGCCCTGCAGCACCTCGCGAACGACGATGTCACCCTCGACTTCCATCGCATCCACCTCAGCGCACTGCGGGATGAGGATGCGGCGACCCGGATCCTCGCGGTGCGGGGCCTCTGGGAGCAGGAGCGCGAGGACTACATGCGCCTGCTGCTCGAGCAGCTGAAGAACGATCCGGAGCCCGCCGTCCGCGAGGCCGTGGCGGATGTCCTCGGCAACTTCGTGCTGAGCATGGAGTTCGGACTGCTGGGCGAGGAGGCCACCGACGACCTGACCTCGGCGCTGCGCGAGTCCGTGGAGGACGTCAACGAGGCCGAGGAGGTCCGCGCGGCCGCCCTCGCGGCGCTGGGACCCAGCTCCGAGGACTGGGTCGCCGAGCTGATCGGCGACCAGTACGAGAGCGGCGAGGTGCGCATGCGCGTCGCGTCGCTCCTCGCGATGGGGCGCAACGCCGACGAGCAGTGGCTGCCGGTGCTCCTCCACAACTTCGATGACGAAGAGCCGCAGGTCCGTGCGGCCGCCGCCGCCGCCTCGGGCCAGCTCCTGATGGAGGAGGCGATCGACGCCCTCCTCGAGCTGGTGAACGACACCGACGAGGAGGTGGGCGTTGCGGCCGTGAAGGCGATCGGTGAGATCGCCGGCGAGGGCGCCGAGCGCATCCTCGCGGACCTCATGGGGCGGCAGGAGCCACACATCCGCGATGCCGCGCGCGACGCGCTGATCGCCGCGCAGCTCATCGGCATTGACTACATCGACAACGAGGACGAGTCCTGATGGCGCGCGGTCCAGGCTCGCGAGGGCCTCAGGTCCGCGCGGCGGTCTCCGCGGGTGGCGTCGTGTACCGCGTGCGCGACGGGCGCGTCGAGATCGTCCTCGTGGCGCGGCCGGTGACCAACCTGTGGGCGCTGCCGAAGGGGACGCCCGAGGCCGGCGAGAGCATCGAGCAGACCGCCGTCCGCGAGGTCGCGGAGGAGACCGGCCTCGAGGTGGAGATCGTCGAACCGTTGATCCAGATCTCGTACCGGTTCCACCTGTCCGACGGCCGCGTGCAGGTCGACAAGGTGGTGCACCACTACCTCCTGCAGGCGACGGGCGGCGACGTGAACAGGCACGATCACGAGTACGACCTCGTGGCGTGGTACGGGGTGCCGGAGGCGCTGCGGCTGATGACCTACGAGAACGAACGCACGGTGGTGGAACGCGCGGGCGCGCGCCTCGCCGAGCTGGTGGCCGGGGGCGGCGCGGCGTGACCGAGACGCGCCCCGTCGTGGTTGCCCGCGGCCGCCTCGTCGTCCTCCGCGAGAAGCACATCGATGACGCTGAGCGCGACTACGGCTGGCGCCGCGACGAGGAGCTGGCGGAGTACGACGCGGCCCGCCCGATCTCGATGTCGCTGCGCTCATACGTGCAGACCGTCTCCGACGAGCTGGCGCATCCGAGTCCGTACCGCCGCACGTACGCCATCGAGGATGCGGGGACGTCGGTCCACATTGGCAACGTCATGTACTACGGCTACGAGCGTGAGCGCGGGCAGACCGAGCTGGGCATCACCATCGGAGACCGCGATCACTGGTCGAAGGGGTTTGGGACGGACGCCGTGCGCACCATGGTGCGCCACCTCTTCGGCACGATGCGCCTGCGGAAGGTCTATCTGCACACGCTGACGTGGAATGACCGTGCGCAGGTGGCGTTCCGGCGAGCCGGGTTCAAGGACGTCGCGCAGGTGCATCGTGCCGGGTACGACTTCATTCGCATGGAGCTGACGCGCGAGGAGTTCGAGGCGCAGGAGTCGGCGGAGTCCAGCTCGTAAGCCATCTGGCAGCGGTGGCATGCCCTCGAAATGCCGTGGCCTTGACGTAACGAGCACGCCTTGAGGGCGAGTCCGCTACCCTCCTCGACGCAGCGCGTCATAAGGACGGCGCAAGGAGAGCGGGGGATGCATGCAGATTACGCGTGAGGTGAGCCTCAAGGACGCCGTCGAGATCATCCAGGGGTTCCTGGACCACCTGTCCGACGGCTCCGTGGCCGTTGGAGACAACGAGGTGAAGCTCGACCACATGGTGACGATCGAGTTTGAGATCGAGTCGTCGACGAACGAGCTCGAGCTTGAATTCGAGATCAAGTGGAAGGTGCCGAAGCCCGCGACGCCGGCCCCCGCCAGCTCCGGGAGGGCGTCCGGGGGCAGCTCTGCCGGAGGGCAGAGCTCCTCGAGCCCCGCGTCCGAGGCGTCCACGCCCGCCTCAGTAGGTGCCGGTTCGTAGCGCCGAGCACGTGACCAGGGACGATGCCGGACGACCGCCTCGAGGCGGTCGTTCTGCATCTGCCATCGGAACGGTCGGCCTCGAGACGCGGGTGCCGAGGGCAAAGAAGAGGACCGCTGGTTTCCCAGCGGTCCTCCTGTCATCGAGAAGCGCTCGAGCTCGCCGTCTCGAAGGTAGTAATCGAGTGGGTGACTCCCGCTAGCGGGCGATCACGCCGCGGCCCGGGACATCGATGTCCGGAGCCGGGGGGGCCGGGTTGGCCAGGCCGGCCATGAGGGTCGGGACCTTCTCGCGAAGCTGGTCCACGGTCCACTGACCGACGCTCGTGATCGTCCGGAGGGGGCTCTCCTCGTGACCGATGGCGACGTTGCCGCCGGAGACGTGGAAGATCTTGCCGTTGATGTTCCAGGCCTGATCGGTCATCAGGTAGGTGATGACCGGGGCCACGACGTCCGGGCCGCGGAGGTCGGTGACGGCTCGGGCCTGGACGGCGATGCCGGCGCGGGCGCGGAGCTGGGTCGCGGACTCCGGGATGGACTGGGTCATGCGGGTGTTGGCGCCCGGGGCGATCGTGTTGGCGGTGACGCCGTAGCGGCCGAGGTCACGAGCGAGGCACTTGCCCATGCCCGCGATGGCGGCCTTGGCGGCGCCGTAGTTCGCCTGGCCGGCGTTGCCGTTGAGGCCGGAGCCGGAGGAGAAGCCAACGATGCGGCCGAAGCGCTGCTGGCGCATGAGGATGGAGGCGGGCTTGGCGACGTTGAAGTAGCCGTCGAGGTGGACCGCGATGACCGCGTCCCACTCCTCCTTGGCCATGTTGAAGACCATGCGGTCGCGGAGGATGCCCGCGACGTGGACGACGCCGTCGATGCGGCCCCAGGTGTCCACGCACTGCTTGATGAGGTTCTCACCGCCCTCGACGGTGGCGATGCTGTCGAAGTTCGCGACAGCGGTTCCGCCGGCGTCGGTGATGAGCTTTACGGTGTCGGCGGCGGGGCCCTGGTCGGCGCCCGAACCGTCGACGTTCACACCGGGGTCGTTCACGACGACGTTCGCGCCGTGCGCCGCGAGCGACTTCGCGACGGCCTGGCCGATACCGCGGCCGGCACCGGTGACGACGATGTTGCGTCCCGTCAATGCTGCCATTTGTTCGTCGACTCCCTTATTCCAGCGCCTGGCCGGGGGTGTTGCGGCCCGGGATCTCGATGTCCTCGGCGGGCGGTGCGGGGTTGTTCGCGCCGACCATCAGGACGTTCTGCATCCCGTCGTTGAGTTCCTTCATCGTCCAGACGCCGGGCTTGAAGATCGTCTTGTAGGCGATCGGGTGGGTGCCGACGGAGACGTTGTTGCCGTTCACGTGGAAGATCTGGCCGTTGATGTTCCAGGCTTCGTCCGTGCAGAGGTAGGCAACCATCGGGGCGATGAGCTCGGGGCCGCGGAGGCCGCTGAAGAGGCTCTCCTCCACCGGAGCGGCCGAGGCGGCACCGCTGATGCCGGCGCGCGCTCGGAGCTGCCGAGCCGCGTCCGGGACCGACTGGGTCATGCGGGTGGCGGCGCCCGGGGAGATCGAGTTGACGGTCACGCCGTAGCGCCCGAGGTCCTTGGCGACGACACGGGTGAGGCCAGCGACGCCCGCCTTGGCGGCGCCGTAGTTGGCCTGGCCGGTGTTCCCGATGAGGCCCGAGGTGGAGGTCCAGTTCAGGATGCGGCCGTAGCGCTGCTGGCGCATGAGGACGGACGCAGGCTTGATCGTGTGGAACTGGCCGGTGAGGTGGACGTCGATGACGTCACGCCACTCCTCGGGAGCCATGTTGAAAATCATGCGGTCGCGGAGGATGCCCGCGACGTTGCAGAGGATGTCGATGCGGCCCCACGTGTCGACGGCCTGCTTGACCATGTTCTCGCCGCCCTCGAGCGTCGAGACCGTGTCGTGGTTGGCGACGGCCTCGCCGCCTGCGGCCTTGATCCTGGCGACGACCTCGTCGGCGGGACCGTTGTCCTGGCCGGAGCCGTCGACGTTCACACCGGGGTCGTTCACTACGACCTTCGCGCCCTCGGCGGCGAGGTACTCCGCCACCGCGGCGCCGATGCCACGGCCAGCGCCCGTGACGACGGCAATCTTGCCGTCCAACGCACCCATGAGCCTGTTCCTTCCTGCGACCCATCGTGGGTCATCTTGCTACCAGCACGGCCTGGAGTCGGCACAAGCGTTCACGCCTCGACCTGCCGCCGCGGCAAGCGAACCGTGTCGCCCAACTGGCGTCGGGGGCCGGAGCCTTCGTGCTCGGCGCGTGATATCGCCGTTTCCGAGGCTGACCAGCGGCGAACGATATCGGCGCGAATCTGGCGTGTCAACGAACGACCGACATTCGTCGCCGCTGCGTGACAGCTCCGCGACGCCTCGAGGTGCACGCGGTGAGCAGCCGCGAGCGCGCCAACCACTCGAGGTCAGCGCCTCGAGACAGGACGAGCGTCAGGCGTGCTGGGCCTGCCCGGACGTGCCGGGCGTGCTAGGCGTGCTTGAGCGCGAGGACGTGGGGATGGTCCTCGGGGCGGCCCTGGAACTCGGGCATGCCCTCGGAGTGGCGCCGTCGCCGGGTCTCTGCCTGCTCGCGCCAGATGTGCTCGATGTCCGAGGGGACATCGTGGTAGAGCGGGTCGGCGAGCTTGGTGCCGCCCGTGCGGTCGATCGGCCAGAAGCGGCCGCTCTTGAGGGCGGCGATGAGGTCCTCCTCGGTGCGGATGTCCGCATCGAAGTAGGTCGCGGTCTTGCCGAGGTCCTTGATCTCGTGGGCATCGTCGGCACCCGTGCCCGGCATGCCGAGGTTCTGGCTCACGGTGAGGGAGAACGTGTTCTCCTTGAGGACGCCTCGGCCGTTGGCGACCTCCACGGCGACGCCGAAGCGGTAGAGCGGGTTGCTCTCCGCCTTGACCAGGGCCGCGAGGTTGTCCTCCTCGTTCTCCCAGCGCCACGGCATCTGCCGGCGGTAGGGGTGGGCGACGATCATGCAGCCGCCGCGCTTGTAGACGTGCCCGGCGAGCTCCCACGAGCGGTGCATCCCGAAGATGTACTCGTGGAGGCCGAAGCAGACCACGTGGCCGTCCTCGGTGTTCAGCTCCATGGCGCGGAGGACGCGGATGTCCTCGTGGCGCTTCTGGAGGTCACGCCACTGCTGCTCGTCCCAGGCCCAGTCGTGCTCGGTCATCACGATGAGGTCGAGGCCGACCTCCTTCGCCTGGTCCACCGCCTCATCGGGGGTGAGGAACGAGTCCCAGGAGTTGGGGTGCGTGTGCGTGTGGAGACCTACGAGCATGTCGCCTCGACGTGGGCGTGCCGCTCGGACCTACCGATGCGGCCGCCCGAAAGGGCAGGGTTTGCCTCTGAGCGAAAGGGGCGGCCGGGGCCGCCCCTTTCGTAATCATCGCACGACCGTTCGGATCGGGCAGCCTCGAATCGAACAGTTGCCGCGCAGCGACTCGGCTAGGAGTCCGCGGTGAGGACCACCGTGCCGGTGGTGGACAGCGAGCCACCGGTGCCGTTGACCACCGCCACCTTGGCGTTGGTCTGGCGGCCCGGGAGGCCGATGCCCGGCTCCTCGGCGGTGCCGGCGAGCTGCCGCTGCGCCTCGACGAGCAGCATCATGCCGTACATGCCGGAGTGGCTGAACGAGAGGCCACCACCGTTGGTGTTCACCGGGAACTTGCCGCCCGGGCGAGCGTCGTCGCCGGCCCAGAGCGTTGGACCCTCGCCGCGCGGCCTGAGGCCGAGCATCTCGGCGGTGACACCGGCGGTGTAGGTGAACGAGTCGTAGATCATCGCCATTTCCATGTCCCGAGGACCAAGGCCCGCCATCTTGTAGGCGCGGGCGGAGGACACGGATGCGGAGGTGCGGGTGAAGTCGTCCATCGCGAGCATGCTCGAGTGGCTCATGGCCTCACCGGCGCCGGCGACCCACACCGGCTTGCGGCGCAGGCTCTTGGCGACGGCCGCCGAGGCGACGATGACCGCGCCACCGTGGTCGGTGACGAGGCAGACGTCGAGGAGGTTGAGGGGCCACGAGATGACGCGCGAGTTGAGCACGTCCTCGATGGTGATGGGACCACCGTTGGGGTTGGTCTCCTTGGAGTGCATGACGGCCTTCGGGTTGAGGCCGGCCCACTCGCGGGTGACGACGGCGATCTGAGCGAATGCCTCCTTGGACACGCCGAACTGGTGCATGTAGCGGTTCATGGCGTGCGAGTAGCTGGAGGGGGCACCGGCGAGGCCGTACGGGGCCTCGAACTGGGACGCGGGCGCCCAGGGGTCGAGCTGGCCTCGGGTCTGGCCCGTGCCCTTGCCGGCGCGGCGGCCACCGGAGTAGCCCGACTCGCCGTGCGAGATGACGGCGATGTCGAAGATGCCGGCGTTGATCGCGGCGAGGGCGTGGTGCACGTACATGACGAAGGCGGAGCCACCGACCGTCGTGCTGTCGAACCACTTCGGCTTGATACCCAGGTACTCGGCGAGACCGGGGGACTGCATGCCGGGGACGCCACCGGCGGAGAAGACCGCCTCGATGTCGCGGATGTGGATGCCTGCGTCGGCCGCGGCGTTCTTGATCGCCTCGGCGTGGAGCATGAGGCTCGTCTTCTCGGGGACGAACCCGATCTTGTCAGACTCGCCAGCGCCGACGAGCGCTGCGGCCATAGAGGGGTTGTTTGGCACTGCTGCTTCCTTCCTGGAGACCGCTGCTACTCGACGACTCGCCAGAAGGGAACCGAGATGTCGTCGGACGCCTTCTCGAACTCCACCTTGACCTTCGAGCCGATCTTGATCGACTGGGGGTTGGTGGAGTCGACGCCGCGGAGGACGGTGAGCATGCGAGCGCCCTCGGCCATGTCGATGAAGGCGGTGGTGAAGGGGACCTCCTCGGCCCAGCCGCCGAAGGCGCGCTGCTGGACGGCGAAGGTGTGGATGGTGCCGTTGCCGGAGGCCTCGACCCACTCGATGTTGAAGCTCTGGCAGTGGGGGCAAATGATGCGGGGGTAGAAGTGGACCTTGCTGCAGTCGGTGCAGCGAGGAAGCATGAGCTTCCCGTCCTTGGCGCCGTCCCAGAACGGCTGCGTGACGTACGGGTCTGCTTCGGGGATGGGCTTGTTGTAGTCGGCCATGACTGCTCCTCACAGTGCGATGCGCCACCTCGATATCACGAGGCAGCTCGACCGGGTGTCACTCGGTTCGTAACTGTCGAGCGAGGCCGGGCGCCCTCGGAGGGCGGCCGGGAGCGTGCAAGCACGATCAATCCGCGCGCCGCAGTCGCGACCGCGCGCACTCTATCGGTCGAATCTGTGGGGGGTCAACAACAACGGTCACTCGAGGGCCGTCCGTCGCTTCCCGCCGCGATGCGGTGCCTCGCCCCGCTACCGCCCGGCGAAGACCGGCTCGCGGCGCTCGACGAAGGAGCGGACGCCCTCGCGGCCGTCTTCCGTGTAGAAGAGCTTGCCGACGAAGAGGCCCGTCAGCTCCTGGACCCGCGTCATGTCGTCGTCCTCGATGCCGTAGACGAGGCGCTTGTGGGCGGCCGCCGAGAGCGGCGGGCCCTGCGCGATCACCTCGGCAATCTCGAGGGCGCGCGAGACCAGGAGCTCCGGCGGAACCACCTCGAGGACCACGCCCAGCTCGTGGGCCTCGTGCGCCGTGATCCGGCGGCCCGTGAACATCAGCTCGAGGGCGCGCTGGCTGCCGAGGACCCTCGGGAGGAAGTAGGACAGCCCGGCGTCCGCGACAATGCCGCGCTTCGTCTGCGCCACCTGGAACAGGGCGTCCTCGGCGGCGATCCGGAGGTCGCAGGCGAGGGCCAGCGACCACCCCGCGCCGACCGCGTAGCCGTTGACCGCGCCGATGATCGGGATGTCGCAGTGGCGCATCTGGTGGACCACCTGCTGATGCGGATGCCCCGGGTGCCAGGTCGCCGCGGCGCGCGTGGGGTCCGCGGCGGGGAAGCCCATCACGTTGCCGCCCGCGCAGAACGCGCGCCCCTCCCCGGTGAGGACGATCGCGCGCACGCGGTAGTCGCCGTGGTTCAGGGACTCGAGGTAATGCGTCAGCTCCTCGTTCATCGTGCCGCCGAAGGCGTTGAGCTTCTCCGGGCGGTTGAGCCTGACGAGGGCGACCCCGTTGCTGCGCTCCTCCACGATGATGTCCGTGTAGGTGGTGGTTGCTGCCTCGACGGCCATGACGCGTCCTCTCGGCTTCCAGCCTCGCTGCTCCGATGAGCATCGTGATGGTACGACGCGATGACAAACGGCGTGCCGCCTCGGGGAGGGCACGCCCCGAGGCCGGTCGAGTTGGGCTGGTCGAGTCAGCCGAGGCGAGTGCCATTCGGGGCTGCGAGGTGTGCTCGCAAGGTCGTCGAATGCGTGCCGTGATGCGCGTGGTCGTCGAGGCAGGCACGTCGAGATTTCGTTGCGCCCCATATGGGCCCGTGCTACGGTGCCGCCGCATCCGAGTCATGCCGGAAACCGTGTCCGCGGCCTGTCCGCGCCACTCTCCGGGGGGAGCAACACTGCGGTGATCCCTGCAGATTTCGGACGAGTCGGGCTCCTCATCATCCTTGGACTGTCGTTCCCGGCGCTGCCCCTCGTGGTGTCGCAGCTGCTGCTTCGCGCGAAGCAGCGGCCCGAGAACCCTGACCCCGTGAAGAACGCGATCTACGAGTGCGGCGTGGAGTCCGAGGGCACCGCGTGGGGTCAGTTCAACGCGCGCTACTACCTCTTTGCGCTGGGGTTCGTCATCTTCGACGTGGAAGTGATCTTCCTCTACCCGTGGGCCGTCAACCAGGCGAGCCTGGCGCTCACCGAGCCGCTCGTGTCCATCGCCAAGGCCGCGATCTTCATGGGCGTGCTCGCGTTCGGGCTCGCGTACGCGTGGCGCCGTGGCGCCCTCGAGTGGCGGTAGCGGTGCCTCGAGCGAAGCACCAGCTCGAGGGGCACGCGGTGGCGCAGCGGCTCAACGCCGCGCTCTCCGGCGTCGTGCTCAACGCCACGGACGAGTGGGTGGAGGTGGATCCCCCGCGCATCCTCGAGGTGCTGCGCTGGCTGCACGACGACCCCGAGATGGACGCCGCGCAGCTCTCGTGCCTGACGGCCGTCGACCAGTACGACCGCTTCGAGGTCGTCTACTTCCTGCAGTCGATGGACAACAACCACCAGATCGAGGTCAAGGCCGTCCTCGAGGACCACGACACCCCCTCCTTGCCGAGCTGCTACCCGGTCTACTCGGGCGCGCTGCTGCAGGAGCTCGAGACGTACGACCTCATGGGCATCCGCTTCGAGGGGCATCCCGGCCTCAAGCGGCTGTTCCTCTGGGAGGGCTTCCCCGGGCACCCGCTGCGCAAGGACTTCCTGAAGCTGGAGGGGCGCTTCCCCGGCCTGCCGAGCTTCCCGTACGAGGAGCCGGGAGTGCAGGCGCGATGACACTCCTCACCCACGAGCCGTACTCCGAGCCCTACGTCCTCAACATCGGGCCGCAGCACCCCTCGACGCATGGGGTGTTCCGCATCCGCGTGGTGATGGACGGCGAGCGCATCGACGACATCGAGATGATCGTGGGGTACCTCCACCGCTCGATGGAGAAGCTCGCCGAGGAGCGCACGTACACCCAGAACATCCCGTTCACGGACCGCGCCGACTACCTCGCGGGGATGTCGAACAACCTCGGCTACTGCCTGGCTGCCGAGCAGCTCTCGGGCGTCGAGGTGCCCGAGCGCGCGCAGTACCTCCGCGTGATCTTCGCCGAGCTCCAGCGCATCGCCTCCCACGCGATGGCGAACGGGCAGCTCGTGTCGGACGCGGGCGCCCTCCAGACGCCGCTGCTGTACATGTGGCGCGAGCGGGAGAAGGTCCTCGACCTGTTCGAGATGACGTGCGGCGCGCGCCTGACGACGAACTACATGCGCATCGGTGGGGTCGCCTTCGACCCACCGCCCGAGTTCTACCCGGCCGTCGAGCAGCTCCTCAGCGATCTGCCGGACCGCATCGACGAGTACCACACGCTGCTGATCGAGAACGAGATCTTCCTCGCGCGGACCAAGGGCGTCGCGCCCATCTCCGCCGAGGATGCGATCAACGGCTCGCTGGCTGGGCCCATGCTGCGCGCCTCGGGCGTGCCGTGGGACCTCCGCAAGGCCGACTCGTATGGCATCTACGACCGCTTCAAGTTCGAGGTGCCGGTCGGTCGCGTGGGGGACGTGTGGGACCGCTTCATGGTGCGCATGGAGGAGGTCAAGCAGTCCGCCTCCATCATTCGCCAGGCCCTCGACGGGATGCCCGCAGGCGCCCACAAGACCGACGTGCCCCTCGCGCTGCGGCCGGAGCCCGGCGAGGCGTACGCCCGCGTCGAGGGCCCGCGCGGTGAGCTCGGGTTCTACCTCGTCTCGGATGGCGGGCCTGCGCCGGCGCGCTTCCACATCCGCGCCCCATCCCTCATCAACCTGTCGTTGCTGAAGCAGATGGCCGTGGGGTCGTCGTTGCCGGATGCGATCGTGGCGCTGGGCTCCGTGGACATCGTGGTGGGGGAGATCGACCGATGAGGATCCCGCTCCCCTTCGGGATGCTCCTGGACACGACCAAGGACGCGCCCGAGTCGGTCCCCTCCGGGACGCGCCAGCGCATCGTGCGGGTGCCCGTGCCGGGCCTGCGCCTCGTCGGTGCGGTCGTTGCGCTGGTCGTCATCGCGCTGAGCGTGCTGATCGGCGTGATCGTGGTCGGCGGCGCCCTCGATGGGAAGTGGTACGACTTCCGGGACCTCGGCAACACGATGGACGGCCTGCGCAGCGTCCTCCCCGAGTGCGTGCTCGCCCTCGGTGAGACCTGCGTCGTGACCGGCTCGTACGTTGGCTACCTCGCCTCGGCAGTCATCGGCGGCACCGGAGTGCTGTCGTTCGTCGGCCTGATCCTCGTGCTCCTCGTGTGGTCCGAGCGCCGCCTGCTCGCCCGATTCCAGGTGCGACGCGGCCCGAACCGCGTCGGGCCGTTTGGCCTGCTGCAGCCGCTCGCCGACGCGATCAAGATGATGCAGAAGGAGACCGTCATCCCTCGAGGGGCTGACCGGTTCCTCTATTACCTGCCGCCGGTGATCGTGTTCATCCCGCTGATGCTGCTGTGGGGCGCCGTCCCGTGGGCCCCGAAGATGACCTACGCCGACATCAACGTGGGCGTGCTGTACCTCGTGGCGGTCACCTCGCTGACGACGCTCGCGATCTTCCTCGCGGGGTGGAGCTCGAACAACCACTACGCGCTGCTGGGCGCGATGCGTACCGTCGCGATGATGGTGTCCTACGAGATCCCGATCTCCATCTCGCTGCTCACGATCGTGCTGTTCACCGGATCGCTCCAGCTCACCGAGATCGTGCGCTGGCAGGCCGAGCACAACGCGTGGTTCGCCTTCCTGCTGCCGCTGCCGCTGTTCACCTTCTTCTTCTCCTCGACCGCCGAGCTGAACCGATCGCCGAACGACATCGCGGAGGCCGAGTCCGAGATCGTGGCCGGCTACTACACCGAGTACTCCGGGATGAAGATGGGCCTCTACCTCGCGGGCGAGCTGGGCTACGCCACCGCCACGAGCGCCTTCGTGAGCACGTTGTTCCTCGGCGGCTGGACGCTGTTCGGCCTCGAGACGTGGATTCCGCCGTACGTCATCCTCGGGTTGAAGATCTCGGTGGTGTACTTCGTCCTCGTGTGGATGCGCGCGACGCTGCCGCGCTTCCGCCTCGACCAGCTCATGGCCTTCGCGTGGAAGTACCTCATCCCGCTGTCGATCGCGAGCGTCATGCTGGTGGCCCTCGAGGTGACCCTCTTCGCGAGGTGGGACGTGGCCGCGATCGTGCCGCTAGTGCTGTTCGCCATCGTGAACTACGTCTTCGCGCGCATCGCGATGCGGCGCTGGGCGACCGTGCTCGGCTACCAGCCCGAGTTGCAGGCGAACCACCCCGTGATGACCTCGGGCGTGGGTGGCCTGCGCGCGGCGCAGGCGCTCCGCCAGGCCGAGGGCGCGCGCTGATGGACAATCCGGGCGTCGTCGGGGCGTTCTACCTGCTGTCAGGCGTGACGGTGCTGTCGTCCCTCGCGGTGTTCGCCGTGCGGAACCTGCTCCATGCCGTGGTGTTCCTCGTGCTGGCGTTCGTCGGGATGGCCGGCATCTTTATCACGCTGTCGGCCGACTTCCTGGCCGTGGCGCAGATCCTCATCTACGCCGGTGCAGTCTCGATCCTCCTCGTGTTTGCCGTGATGCTGACGCCGCTCGCGGACCGCAACAACGCCAACTCGCTGTTCGTGCTCCCGGGCGTGGCGGTGGCTGGCGGGTTCGCGACGATCGTGGCCCTCGTGGCGGTGGCGACTGACTGGAATGTGCTTGCCGAGGAAGACCTGGGCTACCGCTCGTTCGCGACGACGATCGCGGACATCGGCCAGGCGCTCCTCGGGCCCTACGTGCTCGCCTTCGAGGTGGCGTCGGTGCTCTTGCTCGCAGCGCTGATCGGGGCGATCGTCCTCGTTCGCGAGGAGGAGCGGGCGTGACCTTCGAGGAGCTGAAGCCGTTCATCGTGCCCGGGCTGCCGCACTACCTCGCATTGTCGGGGCAGGTGTTCGCGATCGGCATCCTGATCGCGCTCTCGAAGCGGAACGCGATTGCCGTGCTGATGGGCGTGGAGCTGATGCTCAACGCGACGAACCTCGCGTTCCTCGCGTTCACCCGATTCGTGCCGCAGGCGCAGGGGACGCCGGCGCTCGCGGGGCACGTGTTCGTGGTGTTCATCCTCACCGTGGCCGCCGCCGAGGCCGCGGTCGCCCTCGCGATGGCCGTGCTGGTCTACCGCCGCCGCGAGACCGTCGACCTCGACCGCTTGAACCTGCTGCGCTGGTAGGGGAGGGCGACGCGGATGTGGACGAAGTTCATGGACGTGCCCGATGGCTACGCGGCCGAGATCTGGCGCGAGCTGTTGCGCGCCGAGGCGGTGTCCGTGCGAGTGGTCCCGCCCATCGAGGTGGGAGCGATGTCGGACGCGCGTGAGATCTGGGTGCCGAACGGCAAGACGCACGTCGCGCGGGAAGTGTTGAACAAGATCTAATGCCCGAAGCAGCCGTCTGGGCCATCTACTTCCTGCCGGTCACGGCGTTCCTGGTGAACGCCGGCCTGATGCGCAAGAACCCGCGGGGCGCGGCCACCGTCACGATCCTCGCGATTGGGGGCGCGTGGGTCCTCGCGCTGTGGGCGATGACCGTCACGATGTCGAACCACGGCGAGGCCGTGGGATTCGAGCCGCACACGTGGCTCGAGTTCGGCGAGCTCACCGTCGAGTTTGGCGTCCGCCTCGACGGGCTGAGCTCGATGATGCTCGTCGTCGTGACGAGCGTGTCGCTCCTCGTGCAGATCTACTCGACGGGGTACATGCACGGGGACACCGGCTACGCGCGCTACTACACGTACATGGCGCTGTTCACCTCGGCGATGCTGGGGCTGGTCCTGGCCTCGAGCATCCTCCAGCTCTTCATCCACTGGGAGCTGGTGGGCCTCGCCTCGTACCTGCTGATCGGGTTCTGGTTCGACCGGCCCTCGGCGGCGGCGGCGGCCAAGAAGGCGTTCATCGTCACGAGGTTCGGCGACTTCGGGTTCATGCTCGCGGTGATCGCAATCTGGGCCAACACCGAGGGCCAGTTCGACATCGCGCACATCAACGAGCTGGCCGAGCACGGTGACATCGCGGCGAGCGCCCTCACCGGGATCACCCTCGGCATGTTCATGGGCGCGATGGGCAAGTCGGCGCAGTTCCCGCTGCACATCTGGCTGCCGGACGCCATGGAGGGCCCCACGCCCGTCTCGGCGCTGATCCACGCGGCCACGATGGTCGTCGCGGGGGTCTATCTCCTCGCGCGGATGTTCCCGACGTTCCACTCCGCCCCCGAGGGCGTCTCGACGTTCATCGCGTACACCGGCGCGTTCACCGCCATTTTCGCGGCCTCGATGGGCCTCGTGATGACCGATGTCAAACGCGTGCTGGCCTACTCGACGGTGTCGCAGCTGGGCTACATGGTGATGGCGCTCGGCCTCGGCGGGTACGTGGCTGCGACGTTCCACCTGTTCACGCACGCCTTCTTCAAGGCGCTCCTGTTCCTCGGATCCGGCTCCGTGAACCACGCCACGAACACCTTCGACATGCGCCTCATGGGCGGGCTGCGGAAGTCGATGCCGATCACGTTCTGGACGTTCCTGATCGGGTCGATCTCCCTCGCGGGGGTGTGGCCGCTCTCGGGGTTCTGGAGCAAGGACGAGATCCTGCTCGACGCCTGGCACGAGGACAAGTTCCTCTGGGTCATCGGCACGATGGTCGCCTTCATGACCGCCTTCTACATGTTCCGCGCGGTCTTCCTCACCTTCTTCGGGGAGTACAAGGGCGGCGCGGAGCCCGAGCACGGCACGGCCCACGCGCCTGCGCACCACGGGCCCCACGAGTCGCCACCCTCGATGGCATACCCGCTGATCATCCTCGCTGTGCCGTCCATCCTCATCGGCTGGCTGACCGTCGGTGGGTTCGGAGAGTTCGTGCAGGGCGCACTGCCCGAGGCGATGCGTCATCACCCGGAGCCCGAGTCGATCGTCGTGGTCGCGTCGCTGGCTGCGGCGCTCGGCGGCATCGGGCTCGCCTCCGCGATGTACTACGGCGGGACGCCCTCGCCGGCGAGCCTGCTCGCGCTGTTCCGACCGATCCACGGCGTGATTGCGAACAAGTACTACATGGACGTGATCGCCGAGGATGGCCTCGTGCGCACCGTCCTGCATCGAGGGGTGGGGCGCGGCCTGCAGCTCTTCGACACGTGGGTGGTCGACGGCGCCGTGAACGGGGTGGCGTTCGCCTCGCGGATGGCCGGTGAGGGCCTCCGGCGCACCATCTTCGGACAGCCCCAGGCCTACACGTCGGCGTTCCTCATGGGGACCATCACCATCGTCGGCGCGATCCTCGTGCTCGGGGGCTCAGCCCTCGAGGCGTTGCAGTCACTGAGGCCCTGATGCTGACGCTGTTCCTGATGCTCCCCATCGCCGGCGCGCTGACGCTGCTGCTCTTGCCCGAGGACCAGCGGATCAAGCCTCGAGTCATTGCGCTGGTCTACAGCGGTCTCGCGTTCGCCGTCTCGGTGCTCGTCTTCGCGCTGTTCGACCCTGCCCGCGAGGGCTATCAGTTCGTCCAGCGGTTCACCTGGATCGACGCGTCGAGCGCGGGGTTCACCGTGCAGTACGCGCTCGGCGTCGATGGGCTGTCGGCGCCGCTGGTGCTGCTGACGGGCCTGCTCTCGCTCGCGGCGGTCCTTGTCTCATGGAACATCGAGCTGCGCCCGCGCGCCTACTTCGCGATGCTGCTCCTCCTCGAGGCGTCGGTCGCGGGCGTGTTCACCTCGCTGGACCTCATCCAGTTCTTCTTCTTCTGGGAGCTCGAGCTGCTGCCGATGTACCTCCTGATCTCGATCTGGGGTTCCGGCCGCAAGGAATACAGCGCGATGAAGTTCCTGCTGTACACCATCGGCGGGTCCGCGCTGATGGCGGTGGGCTTCCTGCTGATCGGCCTGTCCGCGGGCACATTCGACATCGCGGTCCTGGCGCGGACCCCGGACGCCGAGCTGATCCTGCCGGGCGCGCTCGTGTTCTGGATGATCATGGCGGCGTTCCTCGTGAAGCTGCCTGTCTTCCCCGTCCACACCTGGCTGCCCGACGCGCACACCGACGCGCCCACGGCGGTCTCGGTGATGCTCGCCGGGGTGCTCCTCAAGATGGGCGGGTACGGGATCATGCGCATCCCGGTGTCGCTGCTGCCCGAGCAGGCGCACACCTTCGCGACGCTCCTCGCGACCATCGCCGGCTTCTCGGTGGTGTACGGCGCGATCATCACGTTGCAGCAGCGAGACCTGAAGCGGCTGATCGCCTACTCCTCGGTGTCCCACATGGGCTACGTGCTGCTCGGAGTCGCGGCGCTCACGCCCGTCTCGATGTCCGGTGCCGCCCTCCAGATGTTCACTCATGGCACGATCACGGGGCTCCTCTTCATCATGGTGGGCCTGGTGTACGACCGCGCGCACACGAGGCAGATCGCCGACTTCGGCGGCCTGATGCACCACGTGCCGTTCATCGGCGTGTTCATGCTCGTCGCGGGCATGGCCTCCCTCGGACTGCCGACGCTGTCCGGGTTCGTCGCCGAGCTGACCGTGTTCCTCGGATCCTGGGACGCGCACCCGATTGCCACGGCCTTCGCGGTCTTCGGCGTGGTGCTCGCCGCGGGGTACATCCTCTGGATGATGCAACGCGTCTTCTTTGGTCCCCCGAGCACGCGCTGGGCATCGATGCCCGACGCGACCGCCTGGTGGGAGCGCACCGCGGTCCTCGGCATGGCGGCATCGATCGTCGTGGTCGGGGTCTACCCGGCCGTCGTCACGCGGGTCATCGAGGCGGGCATCGAGCCGATCGCGGCGATTGTGGGAGCTGCCTGATGGCCGACTTCGTAGTCATCGCCCCGGCGCTCATCCTGCTGCTGGCGTCTGGCGTGGTCCTGTTCGTGGCGATCTCCGGGCCCGGGACGCTGCGTCCCGTGGTTCTTGGTGCGCTCGTGATCGCGGGCGTGTTCGCCCTCGCGCAGGGCGCCGGCGGCCAGAACGCCGAGGCGTTCGGCGGCGCCGTCCGCGTGGACGCCTTCTCGGTGTTCTTCGCCGTCCTGATCGTGGCCGCGACGATCGCGGTCATCCTCGGTGGGTCGGAGTGGATCGAGTCGCGCGCGCAGCGTGGCGAGGTCTACGGGCTGATGCTCGCCTCGGCGGGCGCGATGCTGCTGCTGACCCAGTCCAACGACCTGATCATGATCTTCGTGGCCCTCGAGACCACGTCGATCGCGCAGTTCATCCTCGCGGGCATCGCTCGCGACGCGCGCTCCTCGGAGGCCGGGCTCAAGTACCTGCTCACCGGGTCGGTCTCGGCGGCCGTCCTGCTGTACGGCTTCGCGTTCCTCTTCGGGCTGTCGGGATCGACCTCGCTCCAGGGCATCGCGGCGTACGTCGCGGCCGCCCCCGAGGGCGGTCGACTCGCGTTGCTGTTCGCGTTCGCCCTCGTGGCGGCCGGGTTCGGCTTCAAGATGGCGATCGTGCCGTTCCACGCGTGGGCCCCGGACGTGTACCAGGGCGCGCCGACCGTGGTGACGAGCTTCCTCTCGGTCGCCTCGAAGGCGGCCGGGTTCGCGATCGTGCTGCGCGTGTTCTACGTCGGCCTCGGCGGTGGGGACAGCTACATCGCGAACGACTGGGCGATCATGTTCGGCGTCCTCGCGGCGCTCTCGATGACGTTCGGGAACCTCGCGGCCCTGATGCAGACCGACGTGAAGCGCCTGCTCGGCTACTCGAGCATTGCCCAGGCCGGGAACATCGCGGTGGGCCTCGCGGCGGTGGCGGCCGGCAGCACGAACGGTGCGTCGGGGGTGCTGTTCTTCCTCGGCACGTACGCCGCGACGAACCTCGGGGCGTTTGTCTGTGTCATGGCGGTGTCTCAGCGGATCGGATCGGACCAGATCCGGGACTACGCGGGCCTCGCGAGGCGGTCACCGTGGCTTGCTGGGATCCTCACGCTGTGCCTGCTCTCGTTGACCGGCATTCCGCCGACCGCGGGCTTCCTCGCGAAGATCTACATCTTCAACTCGGCGATCCAGGCGTCCGGCGCCTCCGAGTTCACTTCGAACCTGGGTGCGCAGATGGTGGGCGCGCCGCCGTTCGTGGCAAACCTCGTCGATGGGGTGGTCGAGCGGTGGCTGGTGCTGGTCGTGGTGGTCGCCGTGCTCAACACCGCGATCTCGGCGTTCTACTACCTCCGCTGGGCGCGCACGATGATCCTCGATGAGCCGCCCGAGACGAGCGCCCTCCGTGTACCTGCCGGCGTGCAGGGCGTGGTCGCAGTGGCCGCGTTTGGCGTCGTGCTCTTTGGCCTGGCACCCACGCCGCTGATCACCGCCGCGCAACACGCCGCGGCCGCCCTCCACTAGCCGAGGCATCCCACATGCCGCACTACGTCGTGGCCATCGAGGCGGACGCCCTCGAGGGGGACGCGCGCGCGCTGGTGCGCGACGACGCCGTGCGGGCCCTGTGCGCGCGCGTCCTCGAGGAGGAAGAGATCGAGGATGGCGCGAGCCTGACCATCGTGTTCGCGGACGACCAGCTGCTGCGGTCGCTGAACCGGGAGCATCGTGACCTCGATGTGCCGACCGACGTGCTGTCGTTCCCGGCATGGGAGTCGGGCCTCGGGGAGGACGAGTTCGCGCCACCCGAGGTCCCGCGCGACGCGGATGAGCCCGGGCGCTACCTCGGGGACATCGCCATCTCGGTCGAGACCGCCGTGCGGCAGGCCCACGAGGCGGGCCTCGCGGTCGACCTCGAGCTGTCGCACCTGGTGCTCCACGGCCTGTTGCACGTGCTGGGGTACGACCATGAGGCGCCCGAGGACGACGCGGAGATGCGGACGCGCGAGGAGGAGGTCCTCGGGGCAGCCGTGCACGCCTCGGGAGGCCACGACGACTGAGGTCGCCTGCACGAAGAGGGGCGGTCCGGAGACCGCCCCTCGCGCTTGATCTCGTGTGCTCGTGGCGCTCGTGGCCTCCTCGGCGCGGCGCCGGGCGAGCGCCTGAGGGCTACTGGACGATCATCGCGGTCACCATGCCGAACATCCCCTGCTCGTTCTCTGCGTGGCTCAGGATGTGGCAGTGGAAGGCCCATACGCCGAGCTCGGTCGCATCGACGATGACATCGACGCGCTCACCTGGCGCGATCAGCACCGTGTCGGCCTGGTAGGGCTGCGGCAGAGGCCACCCGTCCTTCGCGACGACCAGCTGAGGCATCCCGTGCAGGTGCATCGGGTGGATCTGCAGGCCCTCGTTCATGTAGCGGATCCGGACCTTCTGGCCGGGCTTCGCGACGATTGGAGCGGTGGCGGGGAACCCCTTGCCGTTGATCGTGTACCCGAGGGGACCGTCGTTGAGGATCATCACCTGCTCGACATCGGACTGGGGCTCGTTGTTCCCCTCGACGATGAACGCACCGAGCAGGCCCGCGGGGATCTGCAGCGCCCCGTTCATGTGGCTGTGGTACATGTGGCTGCCCGAGTTGCGGATCGTGAACTCGTAGGTGAAGGACTGACCGGGCTCGATCAGCGGCTGGGTGATGCCGGCCACGCCGTCCATCGCGTTGGGGACGAACTGGCCGTGGAAGTGCATCGCCGTGGACTCCTCAAGGTCGTTCTTGAGGTTCACGCGCACGCGGTCGCCGACCCGGACTCGGATCTGCGGGCCGGGGATCTGGCCGTTGTAGGCCATGCCCTTGCGCACCACGCCCGGCTCGACTTCCCACTCGATCTCGTCGGCGGTCAGGTTGTAGACCTTCACGCCGTTGTCGAGCACCGGCTCCATCACGGCGTTCCCCGAGCCCCTGGTCTTGGCCGGGTACTCCTTGAGGCGTGCCATGTACGAGGCGTCCATCTGGGCCGCCGTCATCGTGCCACCGGTCGCCGTCGAGTGGTCGCCGCTCGCGGCGGCGCCGACCGTGAGGGTGGTCGTCATGCCGAGCTCGGCGTGGCCAGCGACCGTGCACTTCAGCTGGTAGGACCCCTCGGCGAGCGCGCCGAGGGAGAGCGTGCCCGAGGCGCCCGCGTTCAGCAGCGGCGTCTTCTTCTCGCTGTCGAGTGCGAGGTCGTGCTGCACGGTGCCCGTGTTCTTGATCTGGAGGGTGACCGCCTCGCCCTTGGCGACCTTGATCTCGGCGGGCTTGACGTAGAACTCGCCGAGCTCCACGTCGACAGTGGCCGCTTTGGTGGTCGCTGCCGCCTCACCTACCGCTCCGCCCGTGGCCGTCGCAGCCACGATGACCGCGACGGTCGCGATCACGAAGGCGGCGAGGGAGGCCGCGATCGCGACCGCCATCCCGAACTTCATCTCCCGGTCCTTTCTCGCCCCGAGTCGTGTCTTCGTGACTCGTGTCACAAGCCTCAGGGATTCGCGTGTTGCGTCGGAGGGACTTTAGTCCCCCGACGCGGTGCCGGTCGTAGGACGTTGTGCCCCATCGATCCCACACGGGAGACGTAAGGAGCGCGGAGGCACTCGAGGCCGCTCGCGGGTCGCTCATGTAGACTGGGACTTCGCCCTCGAACTCCCCCGAGGTGCGCAGGAGAGCCGTGCCCCAGGAAGTCCTCTACCGGAAGTGGCGCCCGCAGCGCTTCGGCGATGTGGCGGGCCAGGACCCCGTCACGACGACGCTCCGCAACGCCGTGGCGGCGGCAGCGCCCGCCCACGCGTACCTGTTCTCGGGGCCGCGCGGGACGGGGAAGACGAGCACCGGGCGCATCCTCGCGAAGGCCGTGAACTGCACGGCGCCCACGCCCGAGGGCGAACCGTGCGACGAGTGCACCTCGTGCGAGGCGTTCCGCGGGGGCCGCGCGCTCGACCTGATCGAGCTCGACGCCGCCTCGAACCGCGGCATCGACGAGATTCGCGACCTCCGGGAGGGCGCGGGGTACTCGCCGAACGCGGCACGCTACAAGGTGTACCTCATCGACGAGGTGCACATGCTCACCGATGCCGCGTTCAACGCGCTCCTGAAGACCCTCGAAGAGCCGCCGCCGCACGTGATCTTCATCCTCGCGACGACCGAGCCGCACCGCCTGCCTGCGACCATCCTGTCGCGCTGCCAGCGCTTCGACTTCCGGCGGATCACGCTCGAGGCGACGATCGCGCGCCTGCGGACGATCGCGGACGGTGAGGACATCCGCATCGCCGAGGGCGGCCTCGACCTCATCGCGAGGCACGCCACCGGCTCACTGCGCGACGCCGTGAACCTCCTCGATCAGACCGTCGCGTACCACGGCCACGACCTCACCCTCGAGGACGTGCGGGCCGGCCTGGGGCTGATCGTCGACCATCGGACGGGTGAGCTGGCGCGCGCCGCGATCCATCGCGACCTGGCGGCCGGGCTGGCCGTGCTCGCGGCTGTGCGTGACGACGGCCTCGAGCTGCGCGCGTTCATGCGCGAGGTCGTGGCGACGCTGCGCAGCGCGCTCCTCGTGCTGTCCGGCGGTGCGAAGGAGCTTGCGCTCTCGGAGTCCGAGGTGGCGTCGCTGCAATCCCTCGTGGCGAGCGCGCGGCCCGCCGACGTGGTCTCGGCGCTGCGCGCCCTGGGCGGAATCGACTTCCGCGGCGACGCGTACGACTCGCTGCCGGCGGAGATCGCGTTCTCAGCACACGCGGTCCGCCTCGACGAGCCGCCTGCGGCGCCGGCGCTCCCGGCCGCGCCGCCCGCCTCGAGCGCCGCCCCCGCACCGGGCTCGCGAACGGCTGCCGAGGCCCCTCCCCGGCCTGGAGGGGAGCCGCGGGCGCCTCAGCCGTCCCGCCCGCCCGCTCGAGGGGTGCCCCCGCGGACGCAGGCAACGCCGCGAGCCAGCACGCCCGCCGACCGCGGCGCGCCGCCATCACCACCTCCGCCGTCCGAGGCGCCCGCGGTCCCGGTGGGGCTGAACGGCGAGCCTCGTGCCGCGTTCGTGCCGCCCGATGCGGGCCCCGTGTCCTCGGAGCTGGCCACCCTGCGCGGCGCGTGGGACCAGGTGCGGGACGCGGTCAACGCGCAGGACAAGAAGGCCGGTGCGCTCCTCAACAAGGTGTCCTACGCCCGCTCCGTCGAGGGCGACCGCGTCGAGATAGGGTTCGTGTCCAGGCCGCTGATGGAGATCGCGCAGGGCCCCGGCGTGCTGCAGCGCATCGGTGAGGCCGTGGGGCACGTCCTCGGGCGCGAGGTGCGGATTGTGCCGGTGCTGTGGGAAGAGCTCCGCGAGGCGGGGGGCGGACCCCCCTCGCAGCCCCGGACCAGCCACCTGGTGGACGAGGCGTTGAAGCAGGGCGCCGAGCTGATCAGCGACTGAGCCTCGCTGAGGCTCGGGGCGTTGGGGCCGACGGCGAGCGCCGCGGTTCGGTACGCTTGCAGTCGCCGTGAGCGCTCGATGCGAGCTCGATGGGAGTGCGCTGCGCCGATGCTTGATCCTCTCGCGACCGACAGCGCACCGCCGATCACGCGCCTCGTCGAGGCGTTCCACCGCCTCCCGGGGATCGGCCCGAAGAGCGCGCAGCGGCTCGCGTACCACGTGCTGCGCGCCCCGGCCGCCGAGGCGCATGCGCTCGCCGATGCGCTGGTCGCGGTGAAGGAGCAGATCGTCCTCTGCGCGCACTGCCAGAACGTCGCCGAGCAGAACCCGTGTCGCATCTGCCAGGACACGGGCCGGGACCGCACGGTCGTGTGCGTCGTCGAGGAGCCGCTCGACGTGGTGGCGATCGAGCGGACGCACGGCTTCCGCGGGCTGTTCCACGTCCTCCACGGCGTCATCTCACCGTCGGACAACGTGGGTCCCGAGGACATCAAGATCGCCGAGCTGCTGGCGCGGCTGCGCGACGTCGACACGGAGGTGACGGAGGTCATCGTGGCGACGAACCCGAACCTCGAGGGGGAGGCGACGGCGATGTACATCTCGAGGCTGCTGCGCCCCCTCGGGATCCGCGTGACGCGGCTGGCGAGCGGGCTGCCGGCGGGCGCCGACCTCGAGTACGCCGACAACCTGACGCTGGGGCGTGCCCTCGAGTTCCGGCAGGAGGTGCGGTGATGCTGCGCCGGCTCCTCGAGGGGTGGGTGGTGACGCCGAAGTGGTGGAAGGGCTTCTACGTCGCGTTCCCGCTGTCGTTCGCCTTCATCTTCACCTCGACCGGTGGTGACGCGACGTTCGCGATCCGGATCGCGTTCCTGTGGGCGATCAGCATCGCGATCGCGCTGTGGGCCTCCGAGGCGCTGAAGGCGCGGCTGCGAGGGCGGCGCGAGGGACCTCGGGCCGTTGACCCGACCGTGCCGCACGGGGTCGACCCGAACGACCTCCGTCGCCGGCGCTGACAGCGGCGCCACGTGCCCGGCCGTCCCCCTCGAGTCACGCGCACGACGGCGCTCGTCCTGCGGCACCGGAGACTGGGTGACGCGGACCGCATCGTGACCCTGCTCACCCCCGCCCGAGGCAAGGTCGACGCCGTGGCGAAGGGCGTGCTGCGGCCGCGCAGCAAGCTCGCGGGCCACCTCGAGCCCGGCACGCAGGTCGAGGTGATGCTCGCGCAGGGGCGCACCCTCGATGTGATCACGCAGGCGCAGACCGTGGCGACGTACGCCGGGATTCGAGGGGACCTGGACCGCCTCGGGACCGCGATGTACCTCGTGGAGGTGACCGACCGCCTCACCGTGGACCACACCGAGCCCGCCGCCTTCGAGCTGCTCGCGGCAGCGCTCGAGCGGCTGGAGCGCGGTGACGGGGCGCACCTCCTCACGCGCACGTTCGAGATGGACCTGCTGGGTGAGACCGGCTTTCGTCCGCAGTGGGACGTGTGCATCGCCTGCGGGCGCACCGTCGAGGGCGAGGAGGTGGCGTGGACGCCCTCCGGGGGTGGGGTGGTGTGCTCGGCGTGCCGCCCTCGGTATCCCGAGGCAGAAGGGCTGGCGGGGACCACGCTGAAGGTGCTCCGGGCCATCCAGCGTGGGCCGTACGACCAGGCCGCGCGGATCCGCCTCAACCCGGTGCTGGCGGCGGCGCTCGAGCGGGTGATGCACGACCTGGTGCGGTCGGTGGCCGAGCGCGACCTCGGGAGCCAGCGCTTCATCGAGGCGGTGCGGCGGACCGCCTCGGCGCCCCCCGAGTCGAGCGATGTGGCATCGTGTCCGTAATCGAATCCGGCCGCGTTCGCGCGTCCGTTCTATACTCGGGGTGACATTCGCTGGGAGGCGGCGCGCATGCCGGTATACGAGTACTACTGCGGGGACTGCAACGGCGTCTTCGAGCTGCTGAGGCCGGTGCGCGAGTCCTCGAATCCCCAGCCGTGCCCGGTGTGCGACAACGACTCGCGGCGCCTGATGCCCACGGACTTCGCGGCGTTCGTCGTGCGGGAGGGCCTGCCTCGACGGATCCCGGACACGGGCAAGTACTGGACCCGCGAGGGCCTCTCGGACCAGGCGGAGACCGGCGACCTGGGGCAGACGACGCCCGCCGCTGCCGCGTGGTCGAAGGGCTTCGCGACCTCCGAGGACGACGACATCCAGGAGCTCCGCGACCGCAGGCAACGCGAGATCGACCAGCTCAATCGCGACCGCGGCGGCGCGCCGGAGGTCGATGTGGAGCTGGGCCAGCAGACGGCCGACTACATCCAGCGTGTCCAGAACACGCAGATCCTGAAGAAGCGGCTCAAGCGGAAGTCCAACAACGAGCTGACGCCGCGCACGCGCACCGGCACGCACATCCCCTCGACGCTGGCGCGGAAGCAGCCCGAGTAGCTCCTACCCCGAGCAGCAGGCGCCGCGAGTCACCTCGAGTCACCCTCGCGAGGGGAGCCTGTCCGCCGTCAGGCGGCCTCGGCGGTGGCCACAGCCGCCGGTGCGGTCGTGGCGTCGGCGACCCACTCCTCGATGCGCGCCAGGCTGAGGTCGCGTGCCGCTGCGCTCTCACCTGCGGGCTCCGTCTTGCGCGAGGATGCGACGCTGCCGAACTGGCGCAGGTTGTCGCGTCCCGTCGCGATCTGCGCCTTGATCTCGTCGAAGAGCACACGGAAGTCGGCGGCCGAGGGGATGCGCGCCGTCTCGACGCGGCCCGCGATCTGGAGGGCGTCCAGCCTGCCGAGCTCACCGGAGAGCGCCGTCGCGGCCTCGGCGATGGTGCTGAGGCGGCGGTCGAGGTCCTCGAGCGTCCGGATCAGCGGCGCCACGCGCGAGCGCAGCGCGTGTCCCAGCGCCCCGACGTTCGCGACGAGGGCCTGCTGACGGGCGCGCGCCTCGAGTGCCTCCTCCGAGCCGGAGCCCGAGGCAAGTTCACGGACGAACTGTGCCGCCATCTCGCACTGGAGCGTGGCGAGCGCGATGTTGAACGCGAGGGAGTCGAGGACCCCCACGACCGCATCGATCTCCTCGCGCATGCCGTGGGTTTCGCGCACCGCGGCGTCGGACCGGCTGCGCATGAGGTCGGCGATGACGCCGAGGGCTGCTCCGGTCTCCCGGAGGCGCGCGGCGCCGATCTGCGCGTTCAGCGAGAACAGGCGGATGTCCTCGGCCAGCCCGAGCACGAACTCGGAGCCCTGGACGAACGTGCTGTTCATCTGCTGGTACTGGTCGATCTCGTCGAAGCGGCGGTAGAGGTACCGCTGGAGCGTCTGGCACGCGGTGAGCACGCCTCCGAGCTGACCGGTGGCCGAGGCGCCCTTGAGCTTCCTGGCGTCCTGGGAGAGGAGGGCCTGCCGGCTGCGCAGCTCGGTGGGGAGCGCCACGCGCATGAACGCGTCGTAGTCGGCGAACCCGAGGTCGGAGAGCGCCCGCCCGAGCCGCGCTCGTGAGGCGGCCATGGCGTCCCGTGGGATGCCGCCCGACTCCTCGATGCCGCGTTCGAGCTCGCGGAGCTCGGCGTAGAGCGCCGTGACGACGGGCAGGAGCTCACTCGAGGGCTTCATGCGCACCGACAGGTAGCCGTCGTCGAGCGGTACCGCCGTGGCCAGGACCCAGTAGTAGGCGCCATCGCGTGCGAGGTTCTTCACGAACGCCGCGATCGGACGTTCGGCTTCGAGGTACTCCCACAGCAACTGGAAGATCGCTCGTGGCATGTCCGGGTGGCGAATGATGTTGTGCGGCTGCCCGATCAGTTGCGCCTCGGGGTATCCGCTGACGCGCGCGAAGACGTGATTCCCGCTCCGGATGTGGCCCTTGCGGTCGGTCGTCGAGAAGAAGAGCTCATCGAGGCCGAAGGGTCGTTCGACGGAGATGGGCGTCACGGTCTCGCGGGGCATGTGAGTCCCTCTGTTGGTCCGGTGATAGTGTTAGTGATTGTCGACGCTGTGTGCCAAGCCGCCATCAGGGGTCTCCCCAGCGGATGGGGCGTGCATCCCTCGGGAGGAGCGGCGTAGACCTCGAGTGCGCGTGGACATCGTGTGGCTGTCGGCGAGGCGAGGTCCGGTGAGGCCGGGCGAGCCTGGGTGCGGCCTAGGTGCGGCGCTCCAGCACGTACTCCACGAGGGCGGACATCGAGTCGCGGGGCTCGCCGGGCGGGATCTCCTCGAGGGCGGCGGTGGCGAGGGAGGCGAAGTGCCGCGCGCTGGCCATGGACTCGTCGAGGACATCGGACGTGCGGATCTCCTCGATGGCGCGCTGCAGGTTGGCGCGCCGGCGCGTGCCCTCGAAGGCCTTCTGGATCGGGTTGTCGTCGGGCGAGCGTTGCATGTAGAGGATCGCGGGCAGCGTCAGCGTCCCCGCGAGCAGGTCGGAGCCGACCGGCTTGCCCATCTCGGCGGCCGTGCCGGTGAAGTCGAGGATGTCGTCGACCACCTGGAACGCCATGCCGAGGGCTTCCCCGTAGCGGCGCATCGGCTCCACGTACGCCTCGGGAGCGCCCGACACGATCGCACCGTTCTCGGCGGCGGTGGCGAACAGCGAGGCCGTCTTGCCGTAGATCCGGTCGAGGTAGCGCTGGACGTCCTCGGAGTACTCGTAGGCGGCCATGTCCTGCTTGAGCTCGCCCTGGGCCATGACCCCGAGGGTGGCCGCGAAGTTGCGGATCACGCGGATGTTGCCGGTCCGCGCCACGAACTCGGCGGCGTGGGCGAACATGAGGTCGCCGAGCATCACGCTCGAGGCGTTGTTGAACAGGGCGGCCGCCGTGGGCTGGCCTCGGCGTTCCGGTGCGGCATCGATGACGTCGTCGTGCACGAGCGTCGCGGTGTGGAGCAGCTCGACGCTCGCGGCGAGGGGGACCAGCCGGTCGAGGTCGTAGTCGCCGAGGCGCCCGGCGAGCAGCGCGATGGCGGGACGCATCCGCTTGCCGCCTCCGGACACCGCGTGCTCGAGCATGCGGCGCAGCCAGTCGTTGTCGACCTGGGCGATCGACTTCAGCATCTCGTCGACGAGGGGCAGATCCCGGGCGACCGGACCGTAGAGCGAGCGTGCGCTCGAGGGCAGGGGCGCGACGGCCTCGGAGGCCGCGTGTGCCGTGACCGCCGGGGTCATCAGCCACAGCGCGAGGTAGAGCACCCCGGCGAGGCCGGCGCTGCTGACGGCGAGCGCGACCGCGGCTACGCGGACGAGGCGTGGGTTCACCTCGTGGCGTGCGGCGAAGCGTCCGCAGACGCCGCCCACGAGGACCGGGGTGGCCGCGCTGGCGGTCATCGGGAGGGCCATGCGTGCGAGGTCAGCGTCATAGGTCGAATCCAAACAGCCGAGCCGCGTTGACTGCGGTGGCGCGCGCCACGTCCTCGGCGCGCTGACCGCGAAGCTCGGCGATTGCGCGAATCGTTTGTACCACGTAGGCGGGCTCGTTGCGCTGGCCTCGCCAGGGGACGGGTGTGAGGTAGGGGCAGTCCGTCTCGGCAAGGAGCTTGTCGAGGGGTACCGTCGAGGCCACCTCGCGACCACGCGCATTGTTCGCGTAGGTCACGGGGCCCGGAATCGAGACGAGGAAGCCGAGGTCGACGTAGCGCCTCGCGAGGTCGAGGTTGCCTGCGTAGCAGTGCATCATCCCGACCTCGCGGTCAGGACCGAGGTACCGGCCGTGCCGGCCCGCCCACGCCTCGATGACCGCGTAGCACTCCTCGTCCGCGTCGCGAGAGTGGATCACGACGGGCAGGGCGTGCGCCGAGGCGAGCTCGAGCTGCCAGTGGAGGGCCTCGTACTGGTCCTCCGGCGGCGAGTTGTTGCGGAAGAAGTCGAGGCCGATCTCGCCCACCGCGACGAAGTCGCCGTCCCCGACCAGCCGCTCGAGGGCCGGGCGCTCCTCGGCGAGACGGCGCGCGGCGTGGGGGTGGAGGCCCGCGACGGGGTGGACGCGCGCGTCCTGCCTCGCGATCGCGAGCGCGCGCATCGAGCTGTCGGAGGACGTGCCCACCTCGACGATGTGGCGCAGCCCGGCGGCCCACGCGCGCTCGAGGATGGCGTCGCGGTCCTCATCGAACTCCCGGGAGTAGACGTGCGCGTGCGCGTCGACGACCGGCGCCTCGAGGGGTTGGACGGGGACCGGAGTGCGATCGCGACGGGTCGTCATGCAGGGAGTGTCGCCGATCGGCGAGCCGGGCGACATCTGCAGTCAGGGTGAAACCGGATTGGGCGGTGGAGCCGGCGTGGCCGTTGCGCGCGACTCCCGGAAGTAGTTCGCCGTCAGGCCTCCGGGTGCGTTCACAATCACGATGAAGGCCAGGATCGCGAGGCAGACCCCGGCGCCGGCACCACGCAGGAGCATCGTCCGTGCTCCCGGCAGCAGCAGCGCACCACCGAGGGCGATGAGGCTGAGCGCTACCGGCGTGGCCAGCAGGCTGATCCCGAGGGCGTCGAGCGGCTCTCGAGCCGCGTCGTAGGGCCACGTCGCGAAGTAGGCAGCCAGCACCGCGACGACCGCCAGGATGGCGCCCGCCGCCAGCAGCAGGACCACCGCCAGCATCCTCAGCACCAGCAGTATGAGCATCCGGGTCAGCGGCCTCTGCCACGACGCAGGGCGCCGAGGGCGGTCTGCAGCATCGGGTTTGCGCGGAGATGCCCCCGCGCGCAGCGTGTACCATACGGCCAGCTTCGCCGAACAGGCAGAACGATCGCGTACGAGACGTAAGGGCGGCGCCGTGGTCAGCAACAGCAAGGCCGAGTGGCTCGAGGGGAACTACAACAAGGCAACCGCGCGGAACCCCGAGCGCCAGAAGCGGTTCGAGTCGTCCTCGGGCGCCGAGGTGGATGCGCTCTACGGTCCCGAGGACCTCGCGGCCTGGAACTACCACGAGAAGCTGGGCTACCCGGGGGAGTACCCGTTCACCCGAGGCGTGCAGCCCACGATGTACCGCGGTCGGTTCTGGACGATGCGCCAGTACGCGGGCTTCGCGGACGCCGAGGAGTCCAACCGGCGCTACAAGTTCCTCCTCGAGCAGGGGCAGACGGGGCTCTCGGTCGCCTTCGACCTGCCGACGCAGATCGGGTACGACTCGGATGACCCGATCGTGTCTGGCGAGGTGGGCAAGGTCGGCGTCGCGATCTCGTCGCTGCAGGACATGGAGACGCTGACCGACGGCCTGCCGCTCGAGAAGATGACGACATCGATGACGATCAACGCCACCGCGCCGATCCTCCTCGCGTTCTACGTGGCTGCGGCGAAGAAGCAGGGCGCCGACCTCAAGAAGATCGGCGGCACGATCCAGAACGACATCCTCAAGGAGTACATGGCGCGCGGGACGTACATCTTCCCGCCGCGGCCCTCGCTGCGGATGATCACCGACACCTTTGCGTGGTGCAAAGACAACGTGCCGGAGTGGAACACCATCTCGATCTCCGGGTACCACATGCGCGAGGCGGGTTGCACCGCCGCGCAGGAGCTCGCGTTCACGTTCGCGGACGCCATCGAGTACTGCGACGCCGCGATCGCGGCCGGGCTCACCTTCGATGAGTTCGCGCCTCGATTGTCCTTCTTCTGGGCGTGCCACTCGAACTTCCTCGAGGAGGTGGCGAAGTTCCGGGCGTCGCGGCGGATGTGGGCGCGCATCGCGACCGAGCGGTACGGCTCGAAGAGCGCGCGCTCGCAGATGCTCCGCTTCCACACGCAGACCGGCGGCGCCACGCTGACCGCGCAGCAGCCGCTCAACAACCTCATTCGCACCGCGTTCCAGGCGATGTCCGCCGTCCTCGGCGGGACGCAATCCCTGCACACCAACTCCTACGACGAGGCGCTCGCGCTACCCACCGAGGAGTCGGTGGAGCTCGCACTGCGCACGCAGCAACTGATCGCGTACGAGACCGGCGCCGGTGACGTCATCGACCCGCTGGCCGGCTCGTACTACATCGAGGCGTTGACCGACCGCGTGGAGGAGGAGGCGAACGCCTACCTCAGCCGCATCGAGGACCTCGGCGGGGCGCTGACCGGCATCGAGCAGGGCTTCCAGCAACGGGAGATCCAGGAGAGCGCGTTCCGCCTCCAGCGGATGATGGAGGCGGGAGACCGCACCGTCGTCGGGGTGAACCGCTTCCAGACCGAGGCGCTCGAGGTGCCGGAGATCCTCCGGGTTGACGCCAGCGTGGGCACGCGGCAGGCGGAACGACTCGCGGCGCTGCGGGCGTCGCGGGACAGCGCCGCCGTGCAGGCCTCCCTGGAGCGCATTCGCGAGGCCGCTCGCGGCACCGAGAACCTCATGCCGCTCTTCGTGGAGGCCGTCGAGGCGTACGCGACGATGGGGGAGATCTGCGGCGTGCTCCGCGAGGAGTGGGGCGAGTACCAGGAAGTGCTCACCATCTGAGACTGCGCGCGACGAGAGCCGAGGCCGCCGTGACCTCATCGAGCGGTCCGTCCGAGGTGGAGCGGGTCGTGCAGGCCGCGCTGGAGCGCAACGCCGCCGCGCGCGCGGCACTCATCGAGGCGTGCGACGCCCTCAAGGAGTCGCAGCTGCTCGAGCCGTGGTTCGGCGAGCAGCGGTGGTCGCTGCACGACATCGCGGCGCACATTGCGGTCTGGCAGGACGCCGCGGCGCGGGGCCTCGAGCAGATCGCGCGCGGCGAGACGCCCGACGTCGAGGGCTGGGACGGCGACGACGACGCGTACAACGCCTCGACGGTGGCCCTGTTCGCCAGCGCGCCATGGGCCGAGGTGATGAGCGCACTGCGGCACGCGCGCGAGCGTCATGCGTCGGCCGCGCGCGGGCTGGCGGGGCTGGACCCGGCGCAACTGGAGGCCGGGCAGAGCGCACGTCGACTGCTCGAACTGCCTGCCACGCACGATGGCGAGCACGTCCCCGCCATCCTCGAGTGGCGGCGCGAGCACGGCTACTGACGCCGGCAACGCAGCAGGTCGTTCGGTGGATGGCATGGTCGAGTGGTGGCGCGCCTCCTCGTAGGCGGGCCGGCCGGGTGAGCCGAGGTGAGCACGGTGAAGACGCTGGCCGATGCGATGGACGCCCTGGGCGCGAGCCGCTCGGAGCTGCTCGACGCCATCGAGGACCTGCCGGACGAGGCGCTGGTGATCGAGCGGTGGTACGGCGACTGGACGGTGAAGGACATCCTCTGTCACATTGCCGCGTGGGAAGAGGCGTTCGCGCTGGCCCTCGAGGCGACGGCGGCGGACGGGCTCTTCGAGCGTCCGGCGAGCCATGATGACGCCGAGGCGTTCAACGAGCGGACGTCGCACGCGTACTACTTCGTGGAGTGGGAGGACGCCGAGGAGTTCCTGGACGAAGCGCGCCAGCTCCTCGTAAGCGCGATGCTCGAGTGCATCACGCTGCCCCCGGACATCCAGGCCACCCTCGCCGAGGAGCTGGCCGTCGAGGCCTCGCATGAGGCGGAGCACGCGCGCGCCATCGAGGCGTGGCGAAAGGAGCGAGGACTGTGATCGACCGCATTCACCACGTGGGCGTGGTGGTCCACAACGCTGACGACGCGCTGCGGTTCTACCGCGACCTCATGGGCCTCGAGGTGACGGCGGACCAGGTCGTCGAGGAGCAGGGCGTGCGCGGCGTGCTGCTGCAGGTGGGTGAGAACGAGATCGAGCTGCTGCAGCCGACGCGCGAGGACACGGGCGTCGCGCGCTACCTCGCGAGCCGGGGGCAGATCCTGCAGCACATCTGCCTCAACACCGACGACATCGTGGGGGAGCTGGAGCGCCTCAAGGGGCTGAACATCGAGCTGATCGACCAGCAGCCGCGCGATGGCCTCGCGGGGAAGGTCGCGTTCATCCACCCGCGATCCTGCCACGGCGTGCTCGTCGAGCTCGCGGAGCCGCCCGCGGGTGCGCACACCTCGAGCGCCAAGGGGTTCGACCACCTCGCGCTGCGGGTCAAGGACCAGGCCGCCGCCGAGGCGACGTGGAGGACGATCGCCGGTTTCAGCATCGCGAACACCATCCGCACCGAGACGATCACGATCGGGCAGGTGCCGGCGGGGCAGTGCATGATCGAGTTCATCACACCGGCGTCGCCTGACTCGCCGATGGCGAAGAGCCTCGAGGAGCAGGGCGAGGGCGCCTCCTCGATGGTGGCGATCGAGGTGCAGGACATCGCCGCCGAGGTGGCGAAGTACCGCGCGGGTGGCATCACCCTCGATGACGCGACACCCGGCGCGCTGCCGAACTCCGTGCGCACCACGATCTCGGCGGACCAGGCGTTTGGCCTCGCGATCCAGCTGATCCAGTTCAACCGCTAGGGGGAGGCGATGCGCCCAGCGCTCAGCAGAGTGGTCCGAGGGCGGTCCGCCTCGCGAGCGCTGGGCGCGCTGTGCCTCGCCGTCTGCGCACTCCTCGTGGCCTGCGGCGGCGAGGAGCAGAGTGCGCCCGCAGCGACCTCCGGCGCCACTGCCGCGGAGTGCCGCGGGACCGCCATCCGCGAGGTGCGCAGCACGTCCCATCGCGTCCGCACGCCTTCGGTGAACCCGGCGGTCGCGATGTCGTGGTCGCCCGCGGAGGGCGTCGAGGGCTACTCGTTCGAGTTCACAAAGGCGACCGAGACCAGGCCTGACGCCACGCCGGACCTCGGGAGCGCGGAGCGCGGGACGACGAGCGCGCCGCTGGCCGACGGCGAGTGGTACTTCCACGTCATCCCGGTCGGTTCGGCCTCCGCCGGTGCTGAGGCGGTGCACTGCGGACCGTACGTGATCGCCTCGAACCTCGCGCAGGGCACGCAGGCGGCGAAGGGGACCGCTGCCCGCGTGCGGCTGACCGTCCGCGTCGAGGGCGGCAGCTCCGTCGAGTTCCACAACTTCAACCGCGACAAGTACTACTGCGGCGACACGAGCCTGAGCAACCACCCCGTGCAGTGCGAGCTCGAGGTGCAGGCGGGATCCGAGGTCAGCCTCCAACGGACGCTCGGGCTGAAGAACGCGGAGGAGGCCCGCTGGCGGCTCGCGTCCTGGGGGCAGGCCTGCGCCGCCACCAACGCGAACACCGAGCCCCGAGGTGGTCAGTGCCGGCTGCTGATGGACAGCGATAAGACGGCGACGGTCACCTTCGAGCGGCGGGCGATGGTGCACGTCAAGCACGAGCTTGCGGGCGGGCCCGCCGTGGGGTTCGCGTGGAGCATCGGCTCTTCCGCGCAGAAGGCGGGCGGCAATCCGCTGGCATTCCGGCCGGCGCAGCAGAACTGCCAGTTCCCGCACCAACCGCGCCAGTTCGCGGGTCCGGCCGCCGACTTCCGCGAGGCCGATCCGTGTGACCTGTACGCGATGTTCGACGTGGGGAGTACCGTGACGCTCGAGATCGGGGGAGGCGAGCAGACGCTCAGCACCTTCCGCGGCTGGGGCGGCGCCTGCGCGGGTTCCGGCCGAAACCCCACGTGCATCCTCACCCTGAACGAGGACAGCGAGGTGACCGGGCGCTGGGCCATTCAGTAACCGGGGAGGATCGCGATGGCCATCGCGTCGCCACGCAGTCGAAGTGCAGTGCCCCGCCCGGCGGTCGGCACGCTGGCGGCGCTGCTCATCCTCACGCTCACGCTTGCCGCGGCAGGCGCATGGTCGTTCGCGACGCCGAGCATCCAGGCCGCACCCTCGGAGGTCACGTACCCGTTGGGGCAGATCCCGCCGGACAGGCCGGTGTTCTACCGTCCGTTCGACATGGGATGGGCGCGTGCGTGGAGCCCGTGGGCGGCGCGGCCGCTCGGCATCTGGCTCGTGCGGGACGGGCACGACGCGGACCGCGTGGTCGCCATCTTCTCGGGAGACCCGTGGCTGGGCGGCGCGATCGTCGCTCTCCCACTCGCGCCTGCCGAGGGCTTCCACTTCCGGGGTGACCGCTCGCCCAGGATCTTCAGCATCGATGGCACCTCGCAGTCCAGCGCCTTCCGCAACGCCGACACGTTCCGCACCACCATCGAGGGCGACGTGGTGCGGATCGACGTATCGACGCTCGTGATGGGGTCCTGCCCCCCCTTCGATGGGTGGAACCACGGGTGCCAGCGGGATGCGGCGGCCGGCACCGAGCGAACGATGCGCTGGCCGCTCAGTCCATTTCGGCGAGGGGACTGGTAGCGCCCCACTGCCATAACCCCGGGGCTCCCCGCTACAATCGCGCGAACCGACCACGATTCGCCCTCGGAGGCCACGTGACTACCGATACCGCTCGCAATATCCGAGTGCTCATCGCCAAGCCCGGCCTCGACGGTCACGACCGGGGGGCGAAGGTGGTGGCGCGCGCCCTCCGCGATGCCGGTATGGAGGTCATCTACACGGGCATCCGCCAGACGCCGCAGATGATCGCCGAGGCGGCCCTCCAGGAGGACGTGGACGTCATCGGGCTCTCCATCCTCTCGGGCGCGCACCTCGAGCTCTTCCCCCGTGTCGTCGAGGAGTTGAGGGCGCGCGGCGTCGATGATGTGCTGCTGTTCTGCGGCGGCATCATCCCGCAGGACGACATCCCGAGGGTCGAGGCGATTGGCTTCAAGGGCGTGTTCGGCCCCGGTACCAACACCAACGACATCATCGAGTTCGTGCGCAACAACGCGCCGCAGCGCGTCTAGTCGGGCTGCGGCCCTCGAGGAATCGACGTCGCCTTGGATGCACCTGAGCTGATCGCGGGCGTGCGCGCCGGCGACCGTCGAGCGCTGGCGCGCTCGATCACCCACGTCGAGGCGGACACCGCCACCGGGCGCCAGCTCCTCGCGGGGCTGTACGCGCACACGGGCCGTGCGACGACGATCGGCGTGACCGGCTCGGCGGGCGTGGGGAAGTCGACGTTCGTGGCGGCCCTCGCGCGGGAGCAGCGCCGCCGAGGCCGCACGGTGGGCATCGTCGCCGTCGACCCGTCCTCGCCGTTTTCGAACGGCGCCATCCTCGGTGACCGCATCCGGATGCAGGACCTGACGGGCGACGGCGGCGTGTTCATGCGCTCGATGGCGTCCCGGGGCAACCTCGGGGGGCTGTCCGAGATGGCCACGGGGGTGGTCGACCTGATGGACGCCGCCGGCTTTGACGTGGTCATCCTCGAGACCGTGGGCGCAGGGCAGGACGAGGTGGAGGTCGCGACGGCGACCGGGACGACCGTCCTCGTGACGACGCCCGCCGGCGGCGACGACATCCAGTCGATGAAGGCCGGCCTCATGGAGATCGCGCAGGTGCTGGTCGTGAACAAGGCGGACATCGCTGGTGCCGACACCGCCGTGATGCAGCTGCGAGCGCTCCTCGCGATTGCGAGCGAGCGCACGTGGGAGCCGCCGATCCTCAAGACCACCGCGCGCGAGGACAAGGGCCTCGACGAGGTGTCGGCGGCCATCGATCGCCACCAGGCGCACCTCAAGGCGTCCGCGCACGCGGACGAGGAGCGTCGGGCGCTGGCCCAGAGCCAGATCGTGGCCCTCGCGCGCGGCCTCGTGCAGCGTCGGGCGCTTGCGTTTGCGCGCGCCGAGGGCATCCTCGGGCAACTCGTCGAGGAGGTGGCGGAGCGGCGTCGTGACCCGCGGGCCGCCGCCGATGCGCTGGTGGACGCGGTGCAGCGCAACTGGAGTCGCGCGGACTAGCCCTCGAGGGCGCCGTGATTGGCCTCGGAGGCAGGCGGCTCGTAGAATCGAACGACGTGGCAGGGTAGCTCAGAGGCCAGAGCAGGGGACTCATAAGCCCTTGGTCGGCGGTTCGAATCCGCCCCCTGCTACCACGCTTTCCACCGTCTTCGGCCGTCGAGGCGATCCGGCGGCGATCCCCCCGCGCGAGGCGCGCGCTCGCCTCGCGACTACCGCACGCCTACCAGGGCGAGGTTCTCCCGGAGGCGGTCGGCGAGCACCGGTCCGAGGGCGATCGCGCGCAGGACGCCGTCCGCGTCGATGAAGAAGGTCGCGGGGAGGGCGCTCACGCCGTACTCGCCGCCGACCCGGCCGTCCTCGTCGAACACCAGCGGGAACGTGACATCGAGCTGATCGGCGAAGTCGAGGGCCGCGGCACGGCTGTCGAGCGTGGTGGCGTTGACCCCGACGAACACCACCCGGTCCGCGAGGTCCCGCGACGCGCGCTCGAAGCGCGGCATCTCCTCGCGGCAGGGGGCGCACCAGCTGGCCCAGAAGTTGAGGACGACCGCCTTCCCGCGCGCATCTGCGCGGCGGAATGTGCCGCCCTCGCGCGTGGGCAGTGTGACATCGGGGGCTCGCGCACCCACGACGGGTGCCGCTGCCGTCGAGGACGGCACTGGTGTCGGTGTCTCCGAGGGTTGGGCCGAGGCTCCGCCGCAGGCAGCCGCCAGCAGGCCGATCGTGATGCTCCTCGCGAGCAGGGTGCGCAGGGTGCGGGTGCTCGGGGTGCTCAGCGTGTGATGGCTCACGTCACCGCCCGTGGTCGTTCCCAGAAGATCTTGACTCAACGTGTCGACAAAGTCGAACATTGCACCATGATCGCACAGAGCAGCGCACGACCCCAGGACTCCAGCTGGCACGGGAACGCGCACGCCCTCGTGCTTGTGGTTCCGGCTGTGGGGTACCTCGTGGCGCTCGCCCTCGGGACCTCGTTCGGGACGTTCTTTGCCGTCGGGTGCGCCGTCGGCTTCACGTTGCAGCGAGCGCGGTTGTGCTTCGTCTCGGCGTTCCGGGACCTGTTCCTGCTGCACCAGGGGCGCACGCTCAAGGGAGTGCTGGCGGGCCTCGCGATCGGGTCGCTGGGGTTCGCGATGGTGATGAGCACGATCGTGGCCGACCCGTTCTCGGGGCGGCTGCCCGAGGACGCGCACATCCTGCCGATCAGCATCGCGACCGTCCTCGGGGGCGCGCTGTTCGGGGTCGGCATGGTCCTCGCAGGGGGGTGCGTGTCGGGATCGCTCTACCGGATGGGCGAGGGGT
>JADLFF010000071.1 GCA_020845735.1 Dehalococcoidia bacterium | reverse complement strand
GAGCCGATGAACACCAGGAGGTCGTAGAGCTCCTCCGGGCTGTTGAAGACGATCTTGCGGTGCTCCTTGACGTCGTGGACCTCGAAGGCGAAGCCGTCGTGGAGCGACTCGGAGATGACGAGCCCGGCCGTGTTGAAGGGGTCGGCGAACATCTTGTAGAAGGGCAGGTTGAAGGCGCCCGCCGAGGTCTTGTCGCCCATGAGGACGATGACCGGCTCCGAGGGGCGCTCCTCGAGCTCCAGCTCAGCCGAGCCGGGGCCCGCACCGCGGATGTTGCCGGAGAACGCATCGACGAGGAGGTCCTGGCCTGCGCCGTAGAGCCCCAGCTTCTTTGCGGCCTCGGTGCCGTCGACGAAGGCGTCCCAGGCGAGCTTGTGCACCGCCTCGTCGTTCTCGCCTCGGTCATGGGACATGATCAGGAACATGTCGTCACCGCAGGAGGAGACGTGGGCGTCGATGAGCAGGCCGGACTGCACGGCGCGCGTGGTGGCCTCGCGGCCCGCGTTCATCACGTCGTCGTGCATGGCGGAGTGGCCGACATAGCCACCGACATCCGCCTTGATCACGCTCAGGGTCTGCGGCATCCGGGCATCCTCCGTGCGAATCCAGCGCCCGTTGCCGGTCTTGAGGCAGGGCGCACATGTGCGTGTCGGCGCGCCAGCGCGAGCCGCAAACGGGCCGCCTCAGGCGTGTGCGCGACGATCCTACTGCACCGCGTTCATACGAACGCCTTCGATTACTGGTTATGCCTGAGGGCGGTCGAGTTCCTGTCGCAGTGCGGTGAGCGCTTCGTCGGCGATGGGCCGGCACTGTGCCAGCACGTCCCAGTCGATGTCGTCGCCGCGTTCGAGGAACGCCTCGAGACTAGCGACCATCTCGAGGGCGCGAACCCGGGAATGCTCCCGGTTGAGTGCGCGGAATCCCTGCAGCTTGCGCGGCCCCTCGCGGCCACCTTCCGAGATGTACCAGTCCTTGAAGGCGGCGCCACAGGCCGCCGAGGCGAGGAGCGCCCCGAGCGGCGTCGCGATGGGCGGCACCTTCATCGCGAGGGCGCGCGCGGTCACGGTGCGCGAGGGCGAGTCGTACTCCGCCATGAAGTGGCCGCCGGGCGGCACCAGGTCGCCGAGCCGCTGGAAGACGAGGCGCTCGATCCCCGCAGGCACCTCGACGGAACGCCCGTCTGCCAGGGGGAGCACGTCGCGCCACTCGATGATCTCGACCCAGTTGTAGCCCGGGTAGGGACCGCTGTTCTGGAGGCCGAAGGCGACGGGCGCGAGCACTCGGCCGAAGTCGCCGGTGACGAGGTGGAGCCGGAAGTACGTGGAGCCGACGTGGTTGCGCGGGCCGAGCTCAACCTCGAGGCGCACGTCCTCGCCCACCGCGGCGCCCTCGAGGCTGGCGAGGGGGTGATCGGGGGTGGCGGCTGCGGGTGTCCAGCGGGAGTGGGTGGAGGCCTCGTTCATTGCGCACGACCGTAGCAGGGAGCGGCTGGGGCGTGGGCCTCGAGGTGGGGGGCACCAGGACTCGGGCCTCCTCGGGATGGCGTGTGTGGTTCGCCAGGCTCACCACGAACGGATGACGGCGACCACGAACGGATGAGGGTGGCCGCGAACGGATGGAGGCGGTGGGTGGGACCGGCGCGTTCCGGCGGCACGACCGCCTTGTTCCGTTCGCCCTGAGCCTGTCGAAGGGCCAGCCGTCTTCCGGACGTTCGAATCGAGGATCCGCCGACCGGCGCCGCCATCATCCGTTCGTGGTGAGCCTGGCGAACCACACGCGCGGTCATCGAACCCACGAATCGAGGATCCTCGATTCGTTGCCCCCGACGACGGCCGGCCCTTCGACAGGCTCAGGGCGAACGGGTGATGGCGACCACGAACGGACGAGGGCGGTGACCGCGAGGGGAGGCCGGTTCGATCGGCGTCTGTACACTCGCGGGCATGACGATGGACGAGGCGGGGCTCCGGGAGTACGTCGAGGCGGTGCGTGCGCTGCTCGCGCACGGCGGCTTTGAGCGCACGGGCAACGCCGCAGAGGCGAAGAAGTGGGACATCGCCCACATCACGGGGTACCTCGAGGCGCGCGGGCGTCCTGACCGACGGCATACCGTCCACGTCGCCGGGTCCAAGGGCAAGGGTTCGGTGTCCACCGTGACCGAGTCGATCCTCCGGGCCGCCGGAAAGCACACCCTGCTCCTCACGAGCCCCGACCTGCACCAGGCGCGGGAGCGGGTCGCCATCGACGGCGCGCCGATCGAGTACGGCGCGTTTGCGCGTCACGCCCGCGTGTTGCTCGACGACCCGGCGACGGCGGGCTGGTCGTATTTCGAGTTGCTGACCGTGCTCGGCTGGCTGGCAGGCGCGGAGGCGGCGTGCGACTGGCAGGTGCTCGAGGTGGGACTCGGGGGACGGCTGGACACGACGAACGCCGTGGCCGCGAAGGAGGTCGCGGTGATCATGCCGATCGACCTCGAGCACACGGCGATCCTCGGGGAGACGATTCCCGAGATCGCGCGCGAGAAGGCCGGCATCCTCACCGCGCCGTGCGAGGTGGTGACCGCGCCGATGCGCGAGTCAGCCCTCGACGTGGTGCGCGCGCGCGCGGCCGAGGTGGGTGCGACCGTTCATAGCGTGCCCGAGGAGTGCGCGATCCGCGTCGTGAGCCAGAGACTGGAGGAGCAGCGGTTCGACCTCCGGACGCCGAGCGCGACCTATCGAGGGCTGCGGTCGTCGCTCGTGGGGCCGCACCAGCGCGAGAACATCGCGACCGCGGTGCGCGCCGCCGAGCTCGCCCTCGAGCGGGTGGGTGAGAGCCTCGAGGCGGACGCCGTCATGCGAGGCGTACGCGACGCGCGCCTCCCCGGCCGCTTCGAGGTGCTGCGTCGCGCGCCGTTGCTCATCGTCGATGGCCTCCACACCCCGCTGGCCGCGCGCCGGTTCCGCGAGACCGTCGAGGCGGCGGGCGTCCCGCGGCCGCGGGTGCTCGTGGTCGGCATGCTCGCCGGGCGGGACATCGAGGCCGTCGCGCGGGAGCTCCTCGGGGTGACGGACACCGTCGTCACCGCGCCGCCCTCGTCACCGCGCGCGGCCCCCGCCGCCGAGGTGGCGCGCGCGTTCACGAGCCAGGGCGGCCTCGCACAGACCGCGCGCAGCGTGCCCGAGGCGATCGAGCGAGCGCGCGAGATCGGCGGGGAGCGCGCCTCGGTGCTGGTCGGGGGCAGCCTGTACACCGTGGCCGAGGCGCGCGAGGCCGCGCTCGGCGTGACCGGCGACCACGCCCTCGGGCTGCGCTAGGCGGACGAGGGCGTGCGGCCTGACCCTCGCGAGTCAGGTACCCGGACGGCGCTCCTGGCCGACACTCGTGGCCCACGCGCGCACGCGGTCGGCCGCGCCGCCGGGCCCCGGACCGGGATAGACGCTGGCGATCGTCCTCGACCAGGCGCGCGCAGCGGCGGTGCGCTCGGACGCAGGCACAAGGACGCGGCGGTCTCCCGAGAACGCCGTGCCCGTGCGACGGCGGATCTCCTCGATGGACACCCGTCCGTCGAGGTAGTCGACAAGACTCCGCCACAGCCCGTCGATGGCCTCGGGTGTGAATGCCGACGGGTGCTGGATGTTGTAGGCGGCGACCGTCAGGAAGTGAACCGCCTGGAGGGCGGGGTCGTTCCACTCCCATGCCAGGATGCCCTCGAGTCGCCCGCGACAGTCCATGGTGCCGTCAACCGGAGCGCCGCACTCGTCACAGGAGGGAAGGGCGCTCGACACGAGAGCGCTCGTGCGGCGGCTAGAGGAAGAGCGCGCCGACGGAGCCGCCGGTGTGAATGCGGTGGATCGCGTCGCCGATGAGCGGGGCGAGCGAGAGGACCGTGGCGGGCACGTTCTTGAACCGCGAGCGGTCGATGGGCAGCGTGTCCGTGAACACGATCTCGGTGGTCTCTTTGCTATCGAGGAGCTCGAAGGCGCGCTCTGTGAACAGCGCGTGGATGCACGCCACATAGACCGAGCGCGCCCCCCGCTCGCGGAGGAGCGTGACTGCGGCGGCGACCGTCCCACCGGTGAGGATCTCGTCGTCGATGATGATCGCGTCCTTGTCCGCGACATCGCCGATCAGCGTCGAGGCGAACGCGCGCTCGTCGTTGCCCTCGCGACGCTTGTCGACGATCGCGAACCCACAGCCGAGGCGTTCGGACATCTTGTCGGCGCGCTTGGCGCCGCCCGCGTCGGTCGCGACGACCACGGGCGCCGCGAGGTTCAGCGAGCGGAAGTACTCGGCGATCATCGGGAGGGCCGTGAGCTCATCGAGCGGGATGTTGAAGAAGCCCTGGATCTGCCCCGCGTGGAGGTCGACCGTGAGCACACGGTCGGCGCCGGCCACTTCGAGGAAGTTGGCGATCAGCCTCGCGGTGATGGGAACGCGCGGCTGGTCCTTCTTGTCGGAGCGGCCGTAGGGGAAGTAGGGCATGACGGCGGTGATGCGTCCCGCCGAGGCGCGCTTCGCGGCGTCGATCATGATCAGCAACTCCATGAGCCGCGTGTTCACGGGGCTGACGATCGGCTGGACGATGAAGACATCACGTTCGCGCATGTTGTCGAGGTAGCGGACGAAGATGTTCTCGTTGGAGAACTCAAAGACCTCGGCCTCACCGAGGGGCATTTCGAGGTGGCGGCAGACTGCCTCGGCGAACTGGCGGTTCCCGTTGCCGGTGAAGACAGCAAGCTCCGAGACCACCGGCGAACCCCCTCGATGCCTGCGTCGCCCGGCCGCGCCGCGCAGGGGCATGCTACCACCGCGCCTCGTGGACGGCGCTCGGGGCCTCGTCCGCTCGGGGGTGCGCGGGAAGCTACAATTGATGCGACATTGCGACGCGCGGGGGCCGTCTCACGGGTGACGTCGAGGTGGGTGCGAGGTCTGTCCGCCTCGGCCTGCCGCTCCGCCGCGCGCCGACAGACTCGGCACGAGGTGACTGATGGACTTCCAGTTCTCCCCCGCGGAGGAGCAGTTCCGAGCTGACCTGCGCGCGTTCCTCGCCCGGCACTTGCCGGCGGACTGGTCGGACCGCTCGTTCATCGAGGCGGCTGACTCCGAGGACCGCAAGGCGCTGGCGCAGGAGATGACGCGGCTGCTCGCGCAGAAGGAGTGGCTCGCCCTCGCGTGGCCGAAGCAGTACGGCGGCCTCGACGCGGGGCACCTCATGCAGCTCATCTTCAACGAGGAGACCGCGTACCGCGCGATGCCCGGTGGCGGCGGCGCGGGTGTCACCTCGGTGGGCCCGGCGCTGATGCTGTTCGGCAACCAGGAGCAGAAGGACACCTACCTCCCTCGGATCGCGGGCGGCGAGGACACGTGGAGCCTCCTCTACACCGAGCCCGGCTCGGGCTCCGACCTCGCCTCGATCCAGACGCGCGCCGTGCGCGACGGCGACGAGTACGTGATCAACGGGCAGAAGATCTGGATTGCCGGCGCCCAGGACGCCAACCTGGGCTGGGTCGCCGCGCGCACGGACCCCACCGGTCCGAAGCACAAGGGCCTCTCGACGATCATCGTGCCGATGGACTCGGCGGGCGTGACCGTGAAGCCGGTCACGACGATGGCTGGCGAGCGGACGCTCTCCGAGGTCTACCTCGACAACGTGCGCGTGCCGGCGGAGAACCTCGTGGGGCAGGAGAACCGCGGCTGGTACCAGGTCGCGGCCTCGCTCGACTTCGAGCGCTCCGGTGTCGGCGCGTACGCGAACGGCAGGCGCAACGTCGAGAAGCTGATCGACATCGCGAAGGAAGAGCGCGAGTCGATCGGGCGCAACCCGCGCGTGCGCTACGAGCTGGCGGACCGCTGGCTCGAGCTCGACGTCGGGTTCAACATCGCGTACCGCATCCCGTGGCTGCAGTCGCAGGGGATGGCGCCCAACCACGAGGCGTCGGTCTCGAAGCTCTACGGGTCGGAGCTGTCGCAGCGGATTGCCAACACGGGCATCGAGCTGCTCGGCCTCACGGGCCAGCTGGCGCCCGGATCGCCCGGCGCGCCCCTCCGAGGCGCCCTCGTGCGCGCGTACCTCAACGCCGTGTCCTCGACGATCGCGTCGGGCACCTCGGAGATCCAGCGCAACGTGATCGCACAGCGCGGGCTGGGGATGCCCCGGGGGTAACGCGGGGCGAACGTCGTACTTATGTCCTAATTTGTTCGGTTGATTTTGTTGTCGGGGATCGTACAATTCGAAAGTTGTACGGTTCAATTCGATGTGCGCTTCCGAACAACATCGGACAAGGGAACGCGATGGCAATTCCTCACGTCGTGGGGCGTGGTCGCCCGAGCCGACGCTCGATCTACGAGCAACTAGAGACGCAGATCGAGGAACTCTGGGGCCGCCTCGGCGGACTGCCGAATCGAGCCGAGGCATCGGACGTGTGGCAGGGTATCTGGTACGAGGAAGCGCACAACTCGACGGCGATCGAAGGCAACACCCTGGTGCTCAAGCAGGTCCGCACGCTCCTCGACGAGGGACGGGCGGTCGGGGGTAAGGAGCTCCGCGAGTATATGGAGGTGGAGGGCTACGCTCGGGCGGCCGAGTGGGTCTACGGGCAGGCCATCGACGGAGACACCCCCTCGGAGTTGATCACGCTCACCGAGCTGCGGTACATCCACGAACTCGCGATGGGGCCGGTCTGGGCGGTGGCGCCGCACCCCGATGCGGGTGCCGGGGAGGCACCCGGCGGATTTCGACAGCACGACATCCACTCCTTCCCCGGTGGGATGACGCCTCCACCGTGGACCGACGTGCCGGCGCGGGTATCTGACTGGGTGGCAGAGGCGAACGATATCGACGCGGAGTCGGCGTTGTTTCCGGAGCGGATTGCGGTGGTGCACGCGGCGTTCGAGCGGATCCACCCGTTCATTGACGGCAACGGTCGAGTGGGCCGGCTTGTCCTGAACCTCATGCTGGTCAGGCTCGGATACCCACCAGCGATCATCTACAAGAGCGATCGCGCACGATACCTGCGTGCGCTGCAGCGGGCTGATGAGGGTGAGCCCGGCGCGCTTGGCGAGCTGATCGCTCGGGCGATCCGGGAGAACCTGTATCGATTCGTGATCCCCGCCGTCGCGGGTCCGCTCCGGCTCGTACCGCTCGGCGCTCTGGCGCGCCCCGGGCTCGCTGCCTCGGCGCTGAGAACGGCCGCCAATCGGAATCGTCTGCAGGCAACGCGAGGCGCGGACGGTCAGTGGCGGAGCACCCAGAAGTGGGTTGACGAGTACATCGCGACGAAGCATCTGCGGGCGGGAAGCTCCACACTCCCCTAACACCGCTTCGAGGTGGCGCGGAGTACCATCGGGGCATGGTTGGACTGCTGCGCAAGGTCTTTGGCGACGCGAACGAGAAGGCGCTGAAGCGCATCCGTCCGCTGGTTGCCGACGTGAACGCGTTCGATGCGGCGCTGCGCGACGTGAGTGACGACGAGCTCCGCCAGCGCACCGAGGGCTTCCGCGAGCGCCTCGATGAAGGCGCGAGCCTGGACGACCTGCTGCCCGAGGCGATGGCGGTGGCGCGCGAGGCGATCGCGCGACAGACAGGCGAACGCGCCTTCGACGAGCAGGTCCTCGGCGCGATTGCCCTCCACCGCGGGATGATCGCCCAGATGGCGACCGGCGAGGGCAAGACGCTGGTCGCGACGCTGGCCATGTACCTCAACGCCCTCGAGGGTGAGGGTGTCCACATCGTCACGGTCAACGACTACCTGGCGAGGCGCGACGCGCAGTGGTACGGCCCCGCGCTGGCCAACCTCGGGCTGGTGGTCGGCGTGCTGCAGCACGACCAGGGGTACCTGTACGAGCGCGACGCCTCGGAAGTGCCGAGCTTCGAGCACCTGCGCGCGACCGACCGGCGCACGGCGTACGCGGCCGACGTCACGTACGGGACGAACAACGAGTTCGGCTTCGACTACCTCCGCGACAACATGGTGCAGTTCGCCGAGGCACGCGTGCAGCGCGGCCGCCACTACGCGATCGTCGACGAGGCCGACTCCGTGCTCATCGACGAGGCGCGGACGCCGCTGATCATCTCGGGGCCCGACGAGCAGGACACCTCGATCTACCACCGCTTCTCGCGGCTGGTGCCGACGCTGCGTCAGGAGCGCGACTTCACGGTCGACCTCAAGACGCGCTCCGTGCACCTGACCGAGGGCGGCATCGAGGCGCTGGAGCGCGGCCTCGGCGTGGCGAACATCTACGCGCCGGAGAACTTCCGCCTCACTCGGTACATGGAGGCGGCGCTCAAGGCGCAGGTGATCTACCAGCGCGACCGCGACTATGTCGTGCGCGACGGCGAGGTCATCATCGTCGACGACTTCACGGGCCGCCTGATGGAGGGACGGCGCTGGTCGGACGGCCTCCACCAGGCCGTGGAGGCCAAGGAGGGCGTGAAGGTCCAGCAGGAGTCGATCACCTACGCGACGATCACCCTGCAGAACTACTTCCGCATGTACGAGAAGCTCGCGGGCATGACCGGCACGGCGGCCACCGAGGCCGAGGAGCTCTTCGAGATTTACAAGCTCGAGGTGCTGGTCATCCCGACGCACCGCCCGATCGCGCGCGAGGACTTCCCCGACTTCGTCTATCGCACCGCCGAGGCGAAGTGGCGCGCGGTAATCGAGGACATCGTCGAGAAGCACGAGGCTGGGCGCCCGGTCCTCGTTGGCACGGTCGCCATCGAGACCTCCGAGTACCTCGCGGAGCTGCTGCAGCGGCGCGGCATCCCGCACGAAGTCCTCAACGCGAAGCAGCACCAGCGCGAGGCGCAGATCGTGGCGCGCGCGGGCCAGCGCGGCGCGGTCACGATCGCGACGAACATGGCCGGTCGAGGGACCGACATCAAGCTCGGCGAGGGGGTGGCCGGTCTCGGTGGGCTGCACGTCATCGGCACCGAGCGCCACGAGTCGCGGCGCATCGACAACCAGCTCCGCGGCCGCACCGGCCGCCAGGGCGACCCCGGCTCCTCGAGGTTCTTCGTGTCGTTCGACGACGACATCATGAAGCGGTTCGCGCCGGACTGGCTACCGAGCATGATGGCCAAGCTCGGGCTGGAGGACGACTACCCGCTCGAGTCGAGCATGGTGACCCGGGCGATCGCGACGGCGCAGACCAAGGTGGAGTCGTACAACTTCGACATCCGCAAGAACGTCGTCGAGTACGACGACGTGATGAACAACCAGCGCGACATGATCTACGGCGAGCGCGACCGCGTCCTCGCCAATGAGTCGATGCGCGACACGATCATGCGGATGGTCGAGGAGGAGATCGAGTTCACCGCCGCGACGTTCCTCGACCGCGAGGCGTACGACCCCACCTCGTTCGTGGCGACCCTCGACGCGATCGTGCCGCTCGAGGGCGACCTGACCGTCGAGCAGGTGGAGTCGATGACCCTCGGCGAGGTGGTCGACGCGGCAACCGACCTCGCGGAGGAGCGCTACGACGCCCTCGAGGATGCGGCCGGCGAGCCGATCCAGCGCCTCCTCGAGCGGATGGTGGTCCTCCAGACAATCGACCAGCTGTGGGTGCAGCACCTGACGGCGATGGACGAGATGCGCCAGGGCATCGGGCTGCGCGCGTACGGCCAGGCGGACCCGCTGGTGGCGTACAAGCGCGAGGCCCACGACATGTGGGACCAGTTCCTCGAGAACCTGCGGTCGGCCGTGGCGCGCCAGATCTTCCATGCGCGGATCGCGAGCGGAACGCCAGCGCCGACGCCGCCCGCGAACCCAGAGGCCGCGCTGCCTCGCAACGCGCGCGAGTCAGGCCCGTCCCTCGACGACGCCTCGGAGCCCGTCGCCCGCACCTCGAGCGTGGCGACCGCGGTCCGCAAAGTGGGCCGCAACGAGCTGTGCCCGTGTGGGAGCGGCAAGAAGTACAAGCGCTGCCACGGGAGCTAAGGCACCCACCCGCCCTCGCCGACACACAACTAGCCGATGCCCGCAGATGCTGTCGGCGGGACATTCGGCTGGACATTTTGTTGGACATCTAGTACTGACGAACAGTCAAGATCCCTTGATATCGCTGGGCTTTCGCTGGACAGCGTGCTGGACATTCTAGGGACGGAGGGATCCCCATGCCGCGGTGGGAGGTCCATTTTCGAGGCTACGTAGACCTAAATGATTATGAGCTTATGCGAACTGTTGCGCGCATTGAGTCCCTAGCCGGACTCGTCCGCGAGATTCCGTTGCCTCCGACATTGCGAGCGCGGGTGAACCGTCTGAACATCGTGAGAGCCGTCCGCGGGACGACGGGCATCGAAGGGGCCGAGGTGTCGGAGGATGAGGTCGAACGGATCCTCGCAGCACCGGCAAGCCGAGGTCCCGTTCTTGGTGAGGCGCGGGCGCGCGAGGAACGCGAGGTCAGAAACGCGAGTCGGGTGATGGAGTTCATCCGAGAGGTGGTTCGCGAGGATTCAGCCCACCTGCTCACCGAGGATGACGTCCGAGAAATCCATCGCCTCACGACTGAGGGGATCGATTATCCAAGGAATGTGCCCGGAAAGTACCGCGAGCACGATGTCCACGCCGGCACGTACACCGCACCGCCGTTCGGCCAAGTTCCGACGCTGATGGAACGCTTCTTCGAGTGGTTTCCAGAGACGAGGGAACGTGAGGAATGGCCCGAGTGCATTCGAGCCGTCGCAGCGCATTTCTACCTCATTACCATTCACCCATTCGGCGACGGTAATGGTCGTACGTCGCGAGCTGTCGAGAGCTTGATCCTGTACCGCGGAGGCATCAACTCTTTGGGCTTCTACTCGCTCGCGAATTTCTACTATCAGCACCGGCCCGAGTACGAAGAGCTGCTCGACCGGGCGAGGTTCACGCACGATGGTGATCTCACCGAGTTCGTGAAATTCGCTCTTGACGGACTCCGTGATGAGCTCGAACGGACGCACGGTGAGGCCCTTGGTTTCTTGCGGGAACTTGCGTTTCGGGATTACGCGCGAGAAGCACTGCAGATTGGTGGCGGGCTGCGATCGAAGACAGGCGAACGGAGGTTCCGCCTCATTCAGCAGATCCTCGTGGCACCGGTGCGCCTGACCGAACTCCGGGGTGGTCGACACGCCGCTTCCGCGTTGTACGGCAACGCGACTCCGAAAACGCTATCTCGCGACATCAACTACTTGGAGGAGGCGGGTTTGGTCGTGGAGAGGGAGGGACAGCTCGTTGCCAATCTCGACCTCATGAACCAGTTCGTCGATTGATGGCCGCTTGCCCCCTTCCTCGTCCCGTGTCACCATTTGGGGGTGAAGTGCGTGACGAGCGTGGTAGTATCGAGCGGCGGCTAGCCGGGCCTCGAGGCCTGGGCTGGCTGCCTGTGACCCCGCCCCGGCGGGGTTTCTTGTTGCCCTCGGTAGTACCTGGTGGCTTGCCCTTCGACAGGCTCAGGGCGAACGGAACAGGAAGAGGCCCTCTCGACTCCGCTCGGGAGAGCCTCAGGGCGATCGGGAATGATGGCGGAGCCTCCCTCGTGAGTTGCGAGTCCGAAAGGACCGGCCGATGACCACCACTCAGCCCACTCAGCCCTCGAGGCCCGCGCCGACTGGACGAGGGGAGATGGCACCCGCGTACGACGCCTCGGAGGTGGAGGAGGCGCTGTACGCGTGGTGGGAGGAGTGCGGGTTCTTCAAGCCCTCGGGGGTGGGCGAGCCGTTCACCATCATCATGCCGCCGCCCAACCTCACGGGTGAGCTGCACCTCGGGCACGCGCTGGTCGTGACCATCGAGGACATGCTCGTGCGCTGGCACCGGATGCTCGGCCACGACACCCTCTGGCAGCCCGGCGTCGACCACGCCGCCCTCGCGGTGAACGCCATCGTCGAGCGCCAGCTGCGCGCCGAGGGCATCGACCCGAAGTCGATCGGCCGCGAGGCATTCCTCGAGCGGGTGTGGGCGTTCGTCAACAACTCGCGCGACCACATCGGGAGGCAGCATCGCCGCCTCGGGGCGTCCGCCGACTGGTCGCGCGAGCTGTTCACCATGGACCCCGGCCCTCGGGCCGCCGTGCGCGAGACGTTCTGTCGCCTGTACGAGGATGGCCTCATCTACCGAGGCGAGTACATCGTGAACTGGGACCCGCTGGGGCAGACCGCGCTGTCCGACCTCGAGGTCGAGCACATCGAGGTGGACGGCGCGTTCTGGCACGTGCGCTACCCCGTGCTCGACGCTGCGGGAGCGCGCACCGACGACTACCTCGTGGTCGCGACCACGAGGCCAGAGACCATCCCCGCCGACGTCGCCGTGGCGGTGAACCCCGAGGACCCGCGCCACGCGCACCTCGTGGGGCGGAGCGTGCTCGTGCCGACCGACCTGCGGCCCGTGCCCGTGATCGCCGACGGCGCCGTGTCCATCGAGGGCGGTTCGGGTGCCCTCAAGGTGACGCCCGGGCATGACCCCGTCGATTTCGAGATCGGGCAGCGGCACAACCTGCCGATCATCAGCATCATGCATCCCGACGCCACGCTGAACGAGGCCGCCGGGACGTACGCGGGCCTCGACCGGTTCGAGGCGCGGAAGCGCGTCGTCGCGG
>JADLFF010000070.1 GCA_020845735.1 Dehalococcoidia bacterium | reverse complement strand
TCGTTCAAATCTTCGCGAAGCGCAAGTATTCGATCAGCGTCGTTCGTTTCACCGACGTTTGCCATTGCCACCGAGGGCCGCACGGGCGAGGCTACCCGGCGGGAGGACGGAGCATGAAGCAACGCGAGATCGCGAATACCGGCGTGCGCGTTTCAGAGGTCGGATTCGGCGTCTGGACCGTGTCTGCCGGATGGTGGGGTGAGTACTCGGACGAGCAGGCCGCCACGCTCATGCGTCAGGCCGCAGACCTCGGGGTGACGTTCTTCGACACCGCCGAGACGTACGGCAACGGCCGAGGCGAGACCGTCCTCGCGCATGCGTTCCCCGGCGGCGAGCGCGACCGCATCGTCATCGGTGCGAAGTTCGGCTACGACTGGGCCTCGCGAGACCCGAACCAGGCCGGTCACCGCGAGGCGCCACACCGTTTTGACGTTCCGTTCCTCGACCAGGCGCTCGACGCCTCGCTCCGCCGCCTCGACACCGACCACATCGACTTCTACCAGCTGCACAACCCGCGTATGGACCACCTGCTCCTGGACGACGTCTGGACGTGGGCCGAGCGGATCAAGGCGTCCGGCAAGGTGCGCTCCGTCGGGGTCGCCCTCGGGCCCGCGATCGGCTGGCTCGAGGAGGGGCTGTACGCGATGGAGCACCTCCCGATCGACGGGGTGCAGATGATCTACAACGCCCTCGAGCTGGACCCCGGCCGCGCGCTCATCGCGTGTGCCGAGCGCACCGGGAAGTCGCTCGTCGTGCGTGTGCCGCACTCGAGCGGCATGCTCGAGGGGCACTACACCGCGGAGACGAAGTTCGAGCGCGGCGACCACCGCCAGCATCGCCCGAAGGCCTGGCTCGAGGACGGCCTGCGGAAGATCGAGCAGCTGGAGTTCCTCACCGAGGAGACGGGCACCAGCCTCGGGCAGGTCGCGCTGCGCTACGTCCTCCAGTCGCCGACCGTGGTGTCGGCGCTCCCCAACACCTACAACGCCGACCAGCTCGTCGAGTTCGCCGCCGCCGGAGGCCAGCCCGTGCTGACCGAGGCGCAGATGGCGCGCATCGAGGAGCTGTTCGAGTCGAACTATGGGCTGCCTCAGCGGGTGGCCGGAGCGGTGGCCGCACGATGACAACGGTTGAGTCCGTGACCCCCGGCGCCGAGGCGGAAGCACCTCGGCGGCCCGCCGGCCCCCAGCTCCGCGAGCAGACGCGCGAGCTGCTGGACCTGATCCAGGGGGAGTTCCCGCTCGTGGCGCGGCCCTACGCCGCGCTCGGCGAGCGCCTCGGCCTCAGTGAGTCCGAGGTGCTCGAGCATCTGGCCGAGGCGCGCGCGGCGGGCGTCGTGCGCCAGATCTGCGGCATCTTCGACACCAAGGCTCTCGGGTACGCCTCGGCGCTGGTTGCGATGCAGATCGCGCCGGAGCGCCTCAAGCGCGCGATTGCCGTCGTCAACGCGCATCCTGGCGTCTCGCACAACTATCGGCGGAACCACGAGTTCAACGTGTGGCTGACGATTGCCATGCCCCCCGGCCACGACCTCGACGCCGTGATCCAGCGGCTGCACGAGCTCGCCGGCGCCGAGTCCACCCGCCCGATGCCCACGCTGCAGCTGTTCAAGATCGCGGTCACGCTCGACATGACGGGCAAGCGCGCCCTCGATGCGCGCGGGGAGCCGGAGTACAACCAGGCGCGGCGCAACCTCGCGAGCGGTCACGCCGTCACGGAGCGTGACGTCGCCTACATCCGCGCGACGCAGATCGACCTGCCCGATGTCGCCGAGCCGTTCGCGGTGGTCGCGGAGCAGCTCGGCTGGACCGTGGACGAGGTGCTCGAGCACGGCCGCGAGATGATCGCGAAGGGCCAGCTCCGCCGGTTCGCGGGCATCCTCAACCATCGCGCCGCCGGGTTCCGCGCGAACGGCATGGCCGTGTGGAACGTCCCGCCGGAGCGCGTCACGGAGTTCGGGCAGTACGTCGCCGGCTATCGAGGCGTGTCGCACTGCTACCAGCGCCCCACGTACCCGGACTGGCCGTACTCGGTGTTTTCGATGCTGCACCACCCCAAGGCGGCAGGCGTCGAGGAGACCGCGGCGGCCATCGCGAAGGAGACGGGCATCGAGGACTATCGCGTCCTCTACTCGACCACCGAGTACAAGAAGATCCGCCTGCCGTACTACATCCCTGAGTACGACCGCTGGGAGGAACTGTGCATCGAGGCGGGCCGGCAGGCCGACGCCGCCGCCGGTGAGGTCGCCCCTGAGGAGGTGATCGCGTGACGACGACGGACCGACCGGCCTCGCCGCACGCGTCCCCGCACGCCTCACCTCACGGTGCGCATGCGCACGGCACTCCCGAGGGCGCGACGGCCCCTGCCTCGGGCGAGCGCACCCCTCGAGGGGTGCAGAGCGTCAAGTTCACGTTCTACCGCGTGCCCAACGAGGCGCGTCGGTTGTCCTCGAACGAGCGTGCCGCCCTCGGCGCCGAGCTCGAGTCGCTGCTCGTCGAGTCGGGCGAGGCGATGCTCACGCGCGTCTACACGACCGCGGGCACCCGAGGCGACACGGACTTCCTCGTCTGGCAGGCCCACGACACCCTGGGCACGATCAGCGACTGGCATGAGCTGCTGCTCCGCTCGCGCGTCGGCGCCTGGCTTGAGACGCCGCACTCGTTCCTCTCGATGACGATGCGCTCGCAGTACACCAACGAGCTACACGAGGGCGCCGAGAAGCGCACGCGCCTGCGCTCGGACGGCGGCACTAACGAGTACCTCTTCGTCTACCCCATGGCCAAGACGAAGGCCTGGTACCGGCTCCCCTACGCCGAGCGCCAGCGGATGATGGACGAGCACATCGCCGTGGGCCACCGGTACCACGGCATCAAGATCAACACGACGTACTCGTACGGCCTCGATGACCAGGAGTTCGTCGTGGCCTTCGAGGGCGACGACCCCGGCGAGTTCCTCGCGCTGGTGCGCGAGCTGCGTTCCAGCGACGCGACCCAGTTCACCGAGTTCGACACCCCGATGTTCACCTGCCGCCGCGTGCCCATCGATGGACTCGGTGCGCGCATCGGCCTCGGCGAGGGCTAGCGCGTGGGCTACTACCCCATCTTCGTGGAGATGAGCGGCCGCAGGGTCTTGCTGGTCGGGGGTGGCCACGTCGCCCTCGAGAAGATCGGCAAGCTCGTGGAGTCCGAGGCCGACGTGACGGTCGTCGCCCCCGAGCTCATCCCCGAGGTGCGCGCATTCATCGAGGACGGGCGCGCCCGCCTCCTCGAGCGGCAGTTCGAGGACGGCGACACGGCCGGCGCCGACCTCGTGTTCGTCGCCACCGACAACGGCGCGATCAACCGCCGCGTGGCCGACGAGGCGCGTGCGCGCGGCCTCTGGGTCAACGCCGCCGACGACGTCGCCAACTGCGACTTCATCCTCCCCGGCGTGGCGAGCAGCGGCCACATCACCATCGCCACCTCGACGGGCGGCTCGAGCCCCGCGCTCGCACGCTGGCTGCGCGAGCGGATGGAGGCGTTCCTCGGCACCGAGGTGGTCGCGCTGGGCGACGTGCTCGCCGAGCTGCGCGTCCGCGCCCGTGCTCGTGACCGCGAGTGCGCCTCGGGCTGCGACCGCACGCAGCCGCCTCCGCCGCTGCTCTGCAAGACCTGCCCCAACCGCATCCCCCCCGACGCCTGGCAGCGGGCCATCGACGACGAGGTACTGGCGCTGCTCCGCGCTGGCAATCGCGAGGCCGCCAGCGCCCGCATCGCAAGCGCGATCGGCCTCGACCAGCCCTTGCTGGCGCGGGCGTAGGGACCGGCGGGATGACGAAGGACGCCTCGGCGATGCTGACGATGGTGGGGGTGAGTCACCACGAGGCACCCCTCGAGGTGCGCGAGCGCCTGGCGGTCCCCGCCGACCGCATCGAGGACGCGCTCGCTGCGCTCACGACACGCCTCGGACCTGCCGCCATCCTCGCGACGTGCAACCGCACCGAGGTCTACCTCTCGGGTGACGCCCCTCCCGAGGCGGTGTTCGCGCTCCTCGAGACCGCCGCGGGCTTCGATGCGCGCCTCGCGCGCCAGTACGCGCGCGT
>JADLFF010000069.1 GCA_020845735.1 Dehalococcoidia bacterium | reverse complement strand
TCGAGGCCGAGGCCTGAGAGGAGCGTGGCCGCCTCGGCGTCTGCGCTGTAGCCCTGGAGCGCCTCGATCTCCGCCTCCAGCTCGCCGAGGCGCACCCCGGCCCGGTCGTCGGAGGCGGGATGCTCGAGGAGGCGGCGTTGCTCCTCGCGGGCGCGCCAGAGGGACTCGCGTCCCATGAGGACGACGTCGATGGCCATGACGCCATCGAGCTGGAAGCGGTCCTGCCCGAGGGTGCCGATGTGCAGGCCACCGATGCGGCTGACCGAGCCGCGGTCGGGCGCGAGCTCACCGCTCATGATCTTGATGAGCGTGGACTTCCCGGCGCCGTTCGACCCGACGAGGCCGTAGTGCCCGCGCGGGGAGAGCTGCCAGTTGACGCCCTCGTAGAGGGTCTGGGCGCCGAACTGGATCCCGATGTCGACGAGCGTGAGCATGCGCGGGCAGGACCTCCCTCGAGACGTGTCGATCCAGTGTGCGGGCTCGGGGCCATTCGAGCCAAGCCCGTCGCTGGCCCTCAGTCTGTGGGAGCGTAGACTCTCAAGCTCATGGCCCTGCCAGACCAACGCCCGATCGAGGACGGAACTGCCGTCAGCGCACACGCCGGCGCTGCGAGCGTCGCGGCGTCGACGCCTCGCGTGTTCTACGGCTGGTGGATCGTCGCGGCTGCGGCGGGCATCCAGCTGATCTCCGGTGCGCTGCTCGGGCAGGCGTTCGGCGCGTACGTGGCCGTCCTCCGGGCCGAGTTTGGCTGGAGCGCGACCTCGCTCTCGGTGGCTGCATCACTGCGCGAGATGGAGTCGGGGCTCACGGGGCCGGTCCAGGGCTGGCTGTACAACCGGTTTGGCGCGCGCCGCCTCGCGCAGGCCGGGCTAGTCATCTTCGCGAGCGGGTTCGTGCTCTTCGGGTACATCCAGACCCTGGGGCAGTTCCTCGCGGTGTTCGTCTACATGGCGGTGGGCCTGAGCCTGTCGGGCTACCTCACGCTGACCTCGGTGGCCGTCCAGTGGTTCGAGCGGCGGCGCGCGACCGCGCTGGCGCTGACGGCGGCCGGAGGCGCGATCGGCGGCGTGCTGGTGCGCGCGACCGTGGCGTGCATCGAGGCGTACGGCTGGCGGACGACCACGCTGATCTCGGCGGCGATCATCCTCATCGTGGGGTTGCCGCTGGCCTCGTTGCTGCGCGAGCGGCCGTCGGACATGGGCCTGTTCCCGGACGGCGAGGACCCGAGTACGAGGCCTGCCGACGCGCCTCGAAGCCGGCATGCGGCGCCCGAGGGTACGCGCGACTTCACGCTGCGCGAGGCAGTACGGACGCGAGCGTTCTGGCTCGTGGGGCTGGGGCACACCTCGGCGCTGTTCGTGGTGTCAGCGCTCAACGTGCACCTGATCTCGCACCTCAAGGAGGGGCTCGGGCACTCGCTCGGATTCGCCTCGACGATTGCGCTGGTGCTGCCGTTGATGTTCCTGTTCGGGACGCTCCTCGGCGGGCCGTTTGGTGATCGGTTCAGCAAGCGGTGGCTCGCCGTGGGCTGCATGTTCGCGCACGCGATCGCGATCACGATGTTCGCGCACGTGACGAGCACGCCGCTGATCCTCACCGCGGCGGTGGTCCACGGACTGGCGTGGGGGCTGCGAGGACCGCAGATGGCGGCGCTGCGTGCGGACTACTTCGGCGCCGAGTCGTTCGCGACGATCATGGGCGTCTCGAACGCCGTGATCATCATCGGGACGATCCTCGGACCCGTGATCGCGGGCTACGTGTACGACCAGACGGGCAGCTACCGCATCGGGTTCGACATTCTCGCCGCGCTCGCTGCCGCGGGCTCGGTGTTCTTCATCCTGGCGCCCGCCCCGAGGCGACCCCTCATCGACACGCCCGCGCGGTAGGCCTGCGTCGCGGGCGCCTCCCAGGTCCTAGGTGACGCGGAAGCCCTCGAGGAGTGCGCGGTAGCGAGGGTCGGCCGGGTCGTGGTGCGCCGTGCCCTCGGCGGCCGGGGTGCCGGTGCCGGTCGCGACAGGCCGCGGCGCAGGATCGAGGTGGAGCACGCCGAGGGGGACGCGCTCGCCCCACTCGCCGACCAGCTCGCGGCTCCGTGCGTAGTCGTGTGCGCCGTCCGAGGCGACGTAGGTGCGGCCGCTGTAGGGATCGAACGAGTTGAGGCCGCCGAAGCTGACGCAGGGCTGGAGCGCATCGATGTGCGCGTAGCCGGGGTACTGGATGCCTCGCGCGATGAGGCCCGCGAGGAGCGCGGGGTCGTTGGCGATGCCGCGCGCGACGAAGCCTGCGCCGGCGGTGAAGGTCAGCGCGGTGGGCACCATCGGCGCGTGGCTGGCGCCCTGTGGCGTGGTGCCGCTCTTGAATCCGACGTCGCTGGTGATCGAGGACTGCCCGCCGGTGAGGCCGAAGAGCTGGTTGTTCTGGACGATGTGGGTGATGTCGGGGTTGCGGTGCGCGGTATGGACGAGGTGTCCCGCGCCGATCTGGTAGGCGTCGCCGTCGCCATCGACGACGATGACGGTCAGCCTCGGATTGGCGAGCTTGATGCCCGTGGCGATCGGCAGCGGACGCCCGTGGATCGAGAGCATGCCGTAGGTGGGCAGGTAGTCCGGGAGCTTCGAGCCGCAGCCGATGCCGGAGACCACGACGACCTCGTGCGGTGGGAGGCCGAGGAGTTCGATCGCCTGGCGGAGGGCGGCGAGGACGCCGAAGTTGCCGCAGCCGGGGCACCAGGTGGGCGGGACGTCCCCGGGCGGGAGCGTGTTGATGCGCTGGTCGGTAGCGATGGTCATCGTGAGGCTCCGTCCACGGTGGTGCCGAGGGCGGCCGGGACCGCGCGCTCGAGGATCTCCTCGGGGGTGATGGGGCGTCCGTCGTAGCGGAGGTGCACGGCGGGCACCTCGATGCGCGCCTCGCAGCGGAGGAGGGCACCGAGCTGACCGGTGGAGTTCTGCTCGACGAGGACGGCGCGTTGCACCTCGCGCATGGCGTCCCACGTCGCGTCCTTCGGGAACGGCCAGAGGTCGGTGAACTGGAGCATGTTCAGGCTCAGCCCCTGCGCGGCGGCGAGGTCGACCGCCTCGCGGCACGCCATGGTCGTCGAGCCCCAGGTGAGGAGGGTGACCTCGGCGGCCGCCGGGCCGTAGCGGCGCGGACCGCGCGCCTCGGCGCGTGCCAGCTCGAGGCGGTCCGTGCGGCGGTCGACGGCGGCCGAGCGGTTGGCGGCCGACTCGTCGATGTGCCCTCGAGGGTCGTGCTCGTAGCTCGAGGCGGTGTGGACGCCGCGGGGGTCGCCCGGCCAGGCGCGGGGTGAGATGCCGTCGAGGGTGAAGCCGTAGCGCTCATACCTCGGCGGGGCGCCGTCCGAGGAGATGGCCGTTGCATCGACGCCCACGGCGCCGCGGTCGAGGTGCACGCGAGCCGGGTCGAGTGCACTCGGGACGACGGTGCGCCGCAGAGTGGCGAGGTGGCCGTCGGTGAGGACGATGACGGGGCACTGGTAGCGCTCGGCCAGGTTGAAGGCGCGCGCGGTGAGCTCGAAGCACTCGGCGACGTCGCCGGGCGCGAGCACGATGTGTGGCGCCTCGGCGTGGTGGATGTGGATCGCGAAGAGCAGGTCGCCCTGCTCGGTGCGGGTGGGCATGCCGGTGGAGGGGCCGGGCCGCTGGGCATCGACGATGACGAGGGGGATCTCGGCCATGCCGGCGAAGCCGACGGACTCCGCCATCAGGGCCAGCCCGGCGCCCGAGGTGACCGTCATCGCGCGGGCGCCCGTGTAGGCCGCGCCCAGCGACATGGTGGCCGCGGCGATCTCGTCCTCCACGCTCACGACGGAGACGCCGAGGGCGGGGTCACGAGCGGCGAGCCACTCGGCGATGCTGGTCGCGGGGGTCATGGGATAGAGGCCGACGAAGCGGCAGCCCGCGACGAGCGCACCGTACGCGACGGCCTCGTTGCCGCTGAGGAGGAGCGTCGGTGGGGCCTCGACCGGCCGCGCGTCGAGAAGGCTGAGGACCGTGCTGGCGGCCGTCGAGGCGGAGGTCGCGGGCTCGTCGTCGCGTGCTGCCGGGGGCAGCGGGAGGACCATGGTGCCTCGCTCCTCCAGCCGTTGCCGGGCGGAGGGGGAGAGTGCGCGCGCGACGAGCGCCGAACGCGCGGTGAGCGCGGCCTCGTGCGGTTCGAACGCGCCCTCGGACAGGGACACGAGGATATCGATGCCGCGCCTGGGGGCATGGAGGTTGCCGCAGTCGCGGCGTGCGCGCAGGGTCTGGAAGGTGTGGCCGCCGCGCACCTGGGCTGGCGCGTCGTTGGCCTGGAGCACGCTCCAGCCGGCAGCGGTCAGGCCTCGGGCGATGGTCAGGACGCAGTCCGGCCCGCCTTCGCCGACGGCACCGGCCACGCGGACCTGGACGTCATCCATGGACGCCCGCACGGGCGCATCGAAGCTCCACATCGGCGACTCCTCGTCGTGTACGTGGTCAGCTGCGACACCCCGGTCGGCGTCGTGAGTTGCTGTGTCGCAGGGCATGGCGCGAGTGTGAGGAGTGCGTGACGTTGCAGGGACGTAGCAATGGAGAAGTTCGGGGTGTGCCCTGAGTGGGGCCGAGTAGCCCTCGGGGCTGCCGAGGCGCACGGCGAGGGTGACGAAGGTCCTCGGAGGGGCCGTCGAGGGCGGGCTGCGCGGCCGTGTCCTACCCTTGGACGGGCGACTCGATGTCGCGGGCGGCCGATCACCCTCGAGGGGTGGCGGCCATCGAGGTGTGTGTGGAGGGGTGTCCGAGCGGTTGAAGGAAGCGGTCTTGAAAACCGTCGAGGCGCAAGTCTCCGTGGGTTCGAATCCCACCCCCTCCGCCAGTAGCTGCCACTGATTGCCGATGACGTTCGCGGTGCCGTGCCGCCTCCTAGGGCAGCACCACGAACTTCCCTGAGTCGGTGCGTCCGAAGACCTCGGGGAAGCTGGTCTGGAATGCGACGGCAGGCGGCACGAAGAAGGTCCCGGGAGTCGTCGCGCGAGCGAGGTACACGTACTCGTGCACTCCCCTGGCGAGCCTCGGCGCCCGCAGGAGCAGCCGGTCGTCCTTCACCTGGACGTTGGTCCACGGGCTGTAGTACCAGCGATGCCACGGAGCGACGTACTGGCTCGAGCTGCGGTCCAGCTTCTGTTGCTGCTCCTGTAGCTCGCGAATCGCGTTCGCCGGTGTGATCTTCAGCCGGGGGTCGATGGGCTCGAGTCCCGCGGGGAGGAGGTCCGTCACGTCGACCTCGCGCATCTCCGAGCCCACGATCACTGTGAGCTTCACCTGGACGAGGTCACCCACGTGCACCTCGCTGGTCTTGCGTTGTCCCTCCTCAGGCAGGGAGTACTCGCGCGCGAGGGAGAAGCCCCGATTGAGCGCTTCGATGTCGGTCGCGGGGGTGCGGTAGAACAGGTTGGTGATGTAGTACATCCGCCCTCGGACCGCCTGGCGCGTGAAGTCGAGGATGTTGACTTCGCCCACCTTGAGGTCGGCCAGCGGGATTTGGCTGGAAGCGGCCAGGTTCCCGCCGGACGTCCGGCCGCTGATGATCGATTCGCCGTTGAGACGGACGTCATACTCGTAATCGCCCGAGCCCTCGCCCGTGTTCGCCGCGTAGGCTGCGAGAGCCTGCATGGACCTCGCGCGCTCGACCTTCGGCATGAGCCGCGTTTCCTGGGCACGCGCGAACGAGAGCCAGCGCACCGACTCGCGGATCAGCAGGTGTTGGGGCGAGACGCGGGTGAGTGCCTCGATTGCCACGCTGGTCGTGAGGATGGTCGACTGTGAGTACAGCCGATCGTCGACCGCGTCCTCCCAGTGACTGCCGTTTGCGCTCGGGATCGCGCGCGAGGTGAGGTCGGTCACCAGGGACTGCGTCATGCTGTCGCTGATTCCTGCCTCGTGCAGCGCCATGAGCAGGTAGGCGCGCCCCGAGTTGTTGAGCTGCCCGCGGTACTGCTCGTAGAGGGAGCGGAGCGTCGCAGCTTCCGCCGACGCTCGTCCGCTGCGCACCACGGCGTAGAGCACCTTTGCGCGCCGGTTGGGGTCTGTGGGACGCGCGACATCCGTCGAGAGTCCGAGATCCGCCTTCAGGTAGCGACGACCGGCCTCGAGCGTGTCGGCGCTCACCGTGAAGCCGGCCGCGCGCGCCTCGCCGAGCGCGATCATGGCGAGGGTGCTCAGATCGGGGTTAAGCGGGCAGATCGCGCACGGCCGGAAGCCACCACTCGGATCGACGAAGCTGAGCAGCCCGGCGATGTCTGAGCGGATCCTGGCGGACTCGTCGCTCCGTCCCTGCCGGTGCACGGCAAGGCTCGCTTCGAGGCGCGTGAGGTAGTCGAGGGCCCCGTCGTACGTGGAGCGTTCGAACCTGAACATCTCAGCGCTGAGGTCCGGCACCGACGTGGCACTGAGTGAGAGTTCGAGGCGCCCGTCGGTGAGGATCGCGAACGTCGGCAGATACACCGCTTCGAGGGCCGACTCCCCCTCGACGACCCCTCCGGTTGCCGTTGTTTCCGGGGTGAGGGCCTCGTGGATGGGGATCCGGATCCGAACGGCATCGCGGAGCCCATCGGGGGTCGTCGCGGTGAAGGTCACACTGGCCTCGCGCTCGAGGCCCTCCGGGACCTTCGCCGTCCATTCGGCGAACACGGAGCCCTGAGCGGGCACCGAGACCTGGCGCGGTCCAGCGTCCGCGAGTTCCACCCCTTCTGCCTCGATGGTCGCGATCGCTTCGGACGGGTTGTTCGTGCCGTTGCGGACGAGCATGCGCAGGACCAGGGAGTCGCCGGCGCGCACGAAGCGCGGCAGGGCCGGTCGGGCGATCACGGCCCTGGTGGTGAGGAGCTCGTGGACGGCCTCGCCCACCCTCGTGCCCTCAGCGACTGCGCGGGCCTGCAGGCGCCACGTGGTGACGTTGTCCGGGAGCGGCACGTCGACGGTGGCCTCGCCGTTGTCGTCGGTCACCACCTGTGCTTCCCAGAACGCCGTGTTCTTGAACTCGGAGCGCGTACCGTCGTCCGAGAAGCCGTCGCCACCCTTCGGCCCGCCGAAGAGCGCGCGGAAGGTGTCGTTGGAGCGGTCGATCGACACGGCCAGCGAGGAGGCGGTGCTGACTCGGAGCGGGCGTTCGAACCAGAAGGCGCGGAGGCCGTTCGGTCCTCGCTCCTCGGCGAGCAGGATGACCGCCTTGTCCACCACGGCGACCGAGAGCTCTGCACGAACGCCCTTCCCGGTGTCATCGGTGACCTTCAGCCGGTAGCTGACCGTGTCGCGTGGTCGGGCGACTGCCTTATCCGCAGCGATGTCGACCTTGAGGACGCGAGACGCGGTGGAGACCGGGAGGTTGATCGTCGCGAGCGCGTAGCGGGGCACTGGGTCCTCCGCCGTGGGCGGGCGGTACAACACCACGGACACGAAGACGTTCGGCATCGAGCCGAGTTCGATGGGGACACGTATCCGTTCGCTGTTGCTCTCGAACCGCTGCACCTCCTGGCGGAGATTCTTGCCGCGCTCGACAGTCACGAGACCGATCGCCCGGTCGAATGGTGCGGGTACGAGGATCTCCGCGACGTCGCCCGGGCTGTACGAGTCGCGGTCGGCGATCAGGTCGAAGGAGTCGCCGTTCGCGATGCGCCACGATGCCGACTGGCTCCCCGTGACATAGAGGTACGTCCCGGCTCGGGTCACCCGCCCCCTGTCGTCGGCTACCTCAGCGACGATGTGGAAGGAGCCGACCGACGACGGCGTGAAGTCGAGCCGGCCCTCGGAGTTCTCGTCGGTGCGCGTCGCGATCTCGTCGACGAGGGTGTCGACGGGCTGGCTGCGGTACGCGGCGCTGCCGTCGGCACTCGCGATCTTCGTCGTGACCCAGGTCCGCTGGTAGATCCTCACGGTGAGCGGTCGGTTCGGGGCGTCGAGGTTTGTGTTGGTCATCGTCACGAAGCGGACCGTGGAGGGACGGCCCTGGGTGCCGAGGTACTCCACCGGGCGCACCCCTGCCACGATGTCACCTGCGAACACCGCCGTCGTCCAGCCGGCACGCAGCGATTGGCCGTTCTGGTCGAGCACGGTCGCGGACAGCTCGTAGTTCTGGGCTACGTAGTCCGGGACCTGGGTCGTGGGGACCGTGAAGACGAACGTGCCCTCGGAGTCTGTAGTGCCGGAGCCGTCGAGACGTCGGAAGTTCGGTGTGACCGAGGACTGGTATGGATCGATGTCATTGAACGAGAACCCGGCATAGTCGCCGGTCCCGCGCAGCACGCGCGGCGTGATGTTCACGTCCCACTTCACCGCAGCGCCGGCCATCTGCCCGCCGAACAGGAACGAAGCGGTCGTGGTTGCGGTGATGGGCTCGCCGGCGACGCGGACCTCCTCGGCGCGGAGACCGACTTCGAACTCGACGGGACGGAACTCGATCACCGAGAACGTCGCGGTCATGATCGTGCGGTTGTAGGGCTCCGCCTGCGACTCGACCGGCGCGACCGAGGCGGTGTAGTCGCCGATGACTGCGGTAGGCGGCATGTCGAACGACGCCTCGAAGGTCCCGAACTCGTTGAGGGTGACCGGGATGGTCGCGAGCGTGGACTGCCTCGGCCCGCTGATCGTGAGGACGAACTGGGTCGCCGGATCGGGAATGGGGTAGCGCGCGTCGTCGTCGGCGCGAATCACGCCCTTGAGGAGCACCTGTTCGCCTGGCCGATAGATGACGCGGTCACCGTAGAGGTGCCCGACGTACTCGCGGACGAACCCTCCGTAGTAGCCGCCGCCGTAGTAGTAGGCGGACGGTACGCCACCCCAGCTGATGTCTACGACGCCGTACCGGCCCTGGTCGTGCACCTGCACCAGGTGCGTCCGGTCGGCCTGCGACGAGTAGTAGATCGGGATCTTCACGCGAGTGAGACCGTGTTCGTCGGTGCGCGGTGGCGGTTCGCCGATGACCGTCCCCCAGGGGACTTCGACCTCGAGACCGGGGAGTGGCGTGCCCGTCGCGAGGTCAACGGCCCAGATCAGGAGCTCGTCCTGCGACGTCTTCGCCACCAGGTGCGTGTCGACCACGCTGAACGCTGCGACCGACCCGCGGCCCTCGGGGATGTTCGCTTCGATCCAGTAGTTGCCTGTGGGCAGGGGGCGCCCGTCTGCCGCGAGACTGGTCTGCGAGGTCACGACCCAGTCCAGCCGCTTCTCGACACTCACCTGCCACTCGCGAATCGGGGGCGACGATGGACGCCATTCCCGGGTCAGCCCGCGCCCTCCTCGCTCCTGCCAGGTCCTGAAGTCGGCATCGGACAGGCGGTAGAGGGAGAACGAGGCGGACGCGGTGTTCAGCGTCTGCATGTAGAGGATCGACTCCTGGGTGGCCGAGTACGTTCCCGTGCGACCGGGCAGCGGGAGGGTGATGCTCGGCGTTGCCTCCGGCATCGTGAAGCGAACGGTGGCTCCGGGTGCGACCTGCCCGTAGCGGTCGAGGCCGCCCGCAGCGACGTCGACTTCGTACTCCGTCGAGGGATTGAAGTACCCGTAGATGGTGAGCGTCGTGCCGTTCACGTTCAGGCGGATCTCGTCGGGGCGGTGACCGCTGATCGTCACCTTCCCTTCGAAGGATGTGGGATCGAGGGGGTTGTTGTACTCGACGATGACGCCCGAGTACCGCGCCTTCTCTGACCGGAGGACACGGGGTACCCCGACTGTGACAAACGTGGATGACCACATCGTGGGCGTCTGGCCGCCGTTGCGGCCCATCACTCCGGCCGCGACCTGTGCGGTGTAGGTGCTCTCGAGCGCGAGCTGTCGGGGTGTGAACGTCATCGTGCGGTCGTCGTTGCGCCAGGCGAAGGTGCCGGCGACCGGCGGGTCGGCGCCGAGGCGCAAGGAGAACGCTGCCTCGGCGGAAGCCTGGTTCATCGGCTGGTTGAATTCGACCGTGACCGGCTGCTCTGGCGAGGCGTACCGAGTGTTGTTGTCCGGGGTCACCTTCACGATGTCCGGACCGTAGGTCGTGAACGCCCAGCTGAAGTCCTCGGCGAGCTGACCGTCCGCCGCTGAGCTCAGGCCCGCGGCGAGGCGGACCGTGTAGCGAGTGCTGGGTGGCAGCGCCGGGTCCGGGACGTAGCGGTAGAGGGCTGTGTTGAGCCACTCGCCGCGGCCGGGGAGCGGCGGATCGAAGGTGAGTACCGGGCCCTGTCGTTCGGCCTCGGCGAGCAGCGTCAGCGGCGCAACGCCGCGTGTGAACTGGACGAGCAACGGTGACTCGGCGGCGACGTCCACGTCGTCCGGGCTGGGGATGACCATCGTGACCTTGAGCGCACCCGTCGTCGTGAAGTGGTGCACCACTTCCTCGTTGAGCAGCGCATCAGGTTGAGGCGCCACGTGGACCTCGTAGTCCCGTCCGCGCTCGTAGCCCGGGAAGTCGGGTTGGAAGAGGAGCGTGCGTTCGTCCAGCCAGGCGTACGTGCCCGGGACCGCAGGCACGACGGTCACCATCCGCCCGCCATCCTGCTGAGCAGGTGGGAGGCGATACGTCACGCGAATCGGCGCCAGCCGGGAGACCTCGTCGCCGGCGGGAGCGATGGCGAACGGCGGCAGTGGCACGACAGGCACTCGCGTCGCTGCGAAGGTGACGAGCAGTGCGAGCAAGACGGCGATGCTCGCCAGTGGAATCGTGAGCACGTCGTGTGTTGCGAGGTAGAGCGCGTGCGCCACGCGGGCACGAAGGGTCATCGCTTCACCACCTGATACGTCACGCGCGCGAATTCGAGGCCGCCGGGCAGGTACGCCCCCACCCAGAGCTCGTGGGGTCCCACGGTCAGGGGCACGACGAGCTGCGCGCGCCCAGCCTCGGCCATACCCACGCCCACGCCGTCGATGCGGAACTCGACGTGCGTGGCAGCCGCCGGCACTCTGGCCTGCACGAGCATCTCCTGGCTGCCCAGCTCGGGTGCGATGAACATGACGGCGCCCTGAGCTGGCTGCACGATGTGCACGCGGTTGCCGTCCCGCTCGTCGAGGCGCGCGGGCGCGACAGCGGCGTCCGCGGACCCGGCGCGCGCCTCGCGTGGGAGGTCCCGAGGCACGACGCCGCCTGCACGCGCGTGCAGCCCCTCGACGTCCGCGGGTTCCGTGCCGCGGACGAACCACTCAGCCGTCGGTTCGGGGCAATCGAGGCCGGGTCGCAATCCCGTCGGCGCACAGACCGTGATCTCGACGAGCCCTTCCGGAGGCGCCGGCCACGTCGCGGCCTCGCCAGCACTCGTGAGGTCCATGACCGCGCGCCAGATGGGCGCTGCGCCGGAGACGCTCGAAACCTCACGCATGGGCGTGCTATCGGCGTTCCCTACCCAGACACCGACGACTCGCGCTGGATTGAAGCCAACCGCCCACACGTCGCGCCCTCCGCTGGTCGTGCCGGTCTTCACGCCGGAGCGCGCTGCAGTGTCGAAGGCGCGGGTCTGACCGAAACCAGCCTGGCGCGCAACAGGGTCGCTCAGCACATCGGCGAGGATGAAGGCGTGCTCGGGAGACATCGCGCGGTGCGCCTCGCGGGGCTGGTGCTCGTAGAGCACGTTGCTGGCAGCATCACGGACCCGCACCACGGAGTACGGCGCTTGATGCAGGCCGGAGGCAGCGAGCGCGCCGTACGCGCTCGTGAGATCGAGGAGCCGGACCTCGCCGCCACCGAGTGCGAGCGCAAGCCCCTGCCGTTCGCTCCCGCGCAGCGACTGCAGACCGACTCGTTCGGTCTCATCGAGGAACGCGCTCACCCCGATCTCGTCGAGCGTGCGCACTGCCGGGACATTGAGCGAGGATGCGAGTGCGGTGCGCAGCGAGACAGGCCCGCGGAACTTGCTGTCGGCGTTGAACGGCGCGTACTGGCCGGTCGGAGTCTGGAACGTGGTGGGCACATCGAGAAGCTCGGATGCGGCCGTGTAGCCTCGATTCAGCGCTGCCGCGTAGAGGAACGGCTTCAGCGCCGACCCGGGCTGACGCGCGGCAAGTGCGAGGTTGACCTCTCCCGTTGCGGTCTCTCCGAAGTGCACGCCCCCGACCATGGCCAGCACGGCACCCGAGCGTGGGTCGAGGACGACCACCGCCGCGTCGTGCGCGTCGTGGGGTGCGAGCCGCTGGAGATGGGCAGCGGCGATGCGCTCCGCCTCGCGGGTCGTGCCGGCATCGAGGGTGGTTTCGATCGTGAGGCCCGAGCGGCCCGCCAGATCGGGCCGCACGACCGAGAGCTCGTCGAGCGCGAACTGTGCGAAGTGCGGCGCTGCCGACTCACCGATGTCGGTGCGCAGCGCGAGCTCCTCGGAGCGGGCGGCGTCTGCCGCAGCGCGGGACGCTGAGCCAGCAGCCACCATCTGATCGAGGACGTACGTCTGCCGCTCGCGGGCGGCGGCAGGGTGCTCGACGGGGTCCAGATCGGCGGGCCTCTGCGGCAGGCCGGCGAGCATTGCCGCTTGAGCCAGGTCGAGCTCGGCGGCCGATACCCCGAAGTACGTCCAGGCCGCCGCTTCGATGCCGTAGGCGTTGCGACCGTAGTAGACGTCGTTCAGGTACGCGCTGAGGATCCCCTCCTTGGATGCTCGCCGTTCGAGCTCGAGGGCGATCCAGATCTCGTGCAGCTTGCGAACGACGGTCGGGGCCTCCGATTCACGCAGGTAGACGCGTCGCGCGAGCTGCTGCGTGATTGTCGAGGCGCCCGACGGGCCATCGCGCCTCCGCACCAGCGCGCGCAGGACCGCGAGCGGATCGACGCCGGGATGCCAGCAGTAGCGCTGATCCTCGGCGGCGATGGTCGCCGCGACGGCCTGTGGCGCGACACGCTCGAGTGCGACCGGGATGCGGAGGCCATCGCGTCGGTCTCGCTGCAGCGGCTCGCCCGAGGCGTCCACCACGACGGTGCCGGCCGGGTGCGTCCGCGACGCGAGCGGCTCCAGCGGAGCGAATCGAAGGACGGCCCAGAGCAACAGCGCGGGCAGAGCGATGAACCACATCGAGCGGAGGCCGCTACGCCAGCGCCAACCCCCGAGGATCGACTGCAGCAACGGGGTTCCTCGTCGGACTCAACGGAAGTCCACTGGCGAAGCTTATACTCCCGGGCAAATGTACCGATACCTGAACGATTTGCACGTGCTCCGGCTCGCGTTCCTGCTGGTCAGCGCGTCGATCGCCGCGATCACGGCGATCGGCTGCGGTGATGATCCAGCGATCGACTCGCGCACGGAGGTGTCAGATGTCACCTCGGTGGTGGGAGCTCCGCCGCGAGACGACACCCTGCGCGTCGTCTCGCGGGCCGAGCCCCTGCCCCCTGACGTCGCGCCGGTCCTCGTCGAGCTGTCCCGCGAGGTCGCCGCGCCCGCGGCGGGACAGCTCCTGGTGACCCAGGTCACCGCGGCTGCGCTCCACGAGCTGGTCGCTGCCGCGCACAGCGCCGGGCACGATGTACGCGTCGTTGCTGCGTTTCGCAGCTACGCAGACCAGGAGCAGGCGTTTCAGAGCCTGATCGCGCGGATTGGCGAGGCACGCGCGGTCTCGACTGGGACGCCGCCGGGCACCAGTGAGCATCAGCTCGGCACCGCTGTGGATCTTGGTGCTTCGTCGACGGAGTGGCTGCTCGACGAGCGGTTCACCTCGACTCCTGAGTTCCGGTGGCTGCAGGAGCACGCGCACGAGTTCGGGTTTGCCGCCAGCGATCCTGCGGAGCGTGAGGCTCGCAACGAGCTGCCCTCGGAGCCGTGGCACTACCGTTTCGTCGGGATCGAGCATGCAGCGCGGTGGCACGACTCGGGTGTGCCGCTGATCACCTATCTCCGTTCCACCCGCTGATCGAGGAGGTCACCGAGGGCTTCGAACCTGAGAGCCGCGGTCGCCACTCGTGGGATGCGGGCGGACTTCACGACGTGCCTACGCGCACTCAATGCTCGAGAGCCGGCGCTCCTCTACTGTAGGTGCGGAGCTTCTCGAGACCGGGGCGCCGCGTGACCTCGAGGATGGCCGGCTCGATCTGGAGACGGATATGGCTCTCGCTCGTCGAATCGTCCCGGTGATCTTGCTCGC
>JADLFF010000068.1 GCA_020845735.1 Dehalococcoidia bacterium | reverse complement strand
GGGCCGGGGACATCGTTGCGGCGGAGCAGGAAGAGGCTGGTCGGGCGGTTGTCCAGCCAGAGGTCGTAGCGCCGCTCGATGACCACGTGCTCGTAGTTGTTGGTCGGCTTCGTGGCGATCGTGTAGCGCGGGTCGATGATCGGCGTGTAGATCGAGAACCACCAGAGCACGCCGCCTCGAGGCTGGTACCCCACCTCGGCGAGTGACTGCTCGCCGACGTAGTAGCCGTCCCACGAGGCGCCCGCGTCGAGCTGCAGGTTCGGGATCCCGAGCGCGTTCGCCTCGCGGGCCAGCGCCCAGATCTCGCGATGGAAGACCAGGTTGTCGCGCGTGCCGACCACCGCGAACAGCCCCAGCGACAGCGCCATCCACCAGCCGAGGTCGAGCGAGATGCGATGGTCGCGCAGGGCCCAGAGGATCGCCGCCGTCGCGAGCGGGACCAGCGGCAGCAGGTAGCGGTCGAGGGAGGGGCCCGGGACGCCCTCGTTGAACCAGAGGCGGAAGTGCGCGGAGACCACGAGCGCGCCGAGGAACATCACGGCCAGCTGGCTGAGGACGAGCGTCGCCGCTCGGCGGTCCGCGAGGTCCGTCGAGCGCCACTGCGCGAGGCGGCTGAACACCACGAGGCCGGCCACCACCGCCGCGAGGGCGCAGAGCAGCGTGAACACGTCGCGGGTGGTGGGCCCGAAGAGGACCGCGCGCGGCTCGATGAGGTCGTTCGGCCCGACGCCGAAGCGGCTGACGAAGTGGGGGATGAGCGGCATGCGCGCGCCCAGCGCTCGGAAGCCCGCGATGCCCGCGACGACCGCGGCCTCCCAGGCGACGAACCAGGCCCAGGCGCGGGGCGTCATCGCGCGGGTGACCGAGGGCAGCGCGACCACCGCGGCGGCCGCGAGGGGCAGCGCGAAGAACCCGAGGTACGCCAGCTCGATGATGTAGAGGCGCAGGGCATGGAGCCGGATCGCCGCGAACCCGCCCTCGAGGAGCTGCCGCTGCATCAACTGGTGCACCTCGGGCTCCCCGTGGACGTAACGGAGCCACACGAAGAACGCGAGGAAGACGATGAACGGTGCGAACGCCGTCGCGATGCCCAGGCGCACGCCTCGGGCGTCCGGGCGGAGCCGCCCGTCGATGAGCGTCGCGAGGACCGCCGCGAACGGGATGAAGACCCCTGGCTGCCGGATGAGGATCGCGCACGCGCTCGCGAGGGAGCCGGCGAAGACCCAGCGCAGGTCCTCCTCGTCGCGCCCCAGACCTCGGGCGTAGCAGGCGACCGCGATCACCATCGTCGCGACGAACGGCGCGTCGGTCATGAACGAGAACGCCAGCGAGTAGCCGAGCGGGTTGAAGGCGTAGACCGCGGTGCCGAGGGCGCTGCGCACGCGATCGCGGGTGAGCTGGAGGAGGAGTGCGTAGCACGCGCCCGCGCTCAACAGCCACAGCACCACCATCGAGAGGCGGAACACGCCGAGGCTGGGCCCGAACAGCACTCCGAAGAGCGCACCCCAGAGGACCTGGAACAGCAGGTTGGCGCTCGCCACCGTGAGGATCTCGAAGCGGCCCTCGCGCAGCAGGATCTCGACGGATCGGATGTAGACCCAGTCGTCCGAGATCGCCACGGGCGCCAGCGTCGGCACGATGAACATCGAGACGATGAACGCGAGGAAGACGCCGCCGACGGGCCAGTGGTCGCGCAGCATCGCGACGAGGCCCGTGACGGGGCTCCTCGCGAGGGGGCCGCTTCGCGCCAGGCTGTCCGCGCCTGCCATCAGCGGTCCATCCGGTCGAGGGCAGGGGTGCTCCGGCTAGAAGGCGCGGTGCTCACGGCGGATCGCGAGGAGTTCGCGCATCGTGCGCCAGGCGGTGGATGGACTCGAGCGCAGCGTGGACCCCTCGACGTGGGTCCAGCGCACGGGCAGCTCGCGCACGCGCCAGCCCTGGCGCTGCGCCACCACCAGCATCTCGACGTCGAACGCCCAGCCGTCGACGCTGCACTCCGGGACGATCGCCTGTGCCGCCTCTCGGGTCAGCACCTTGAACGGGCACTGGGTGTCGCTGAACGGAAGCCCGACGATGCGCTGCTGGGTCGCGACGAACATGTGACCGAGGGCGCGACGGAGCAGCGGTTGCCCCTCGCGGCGCGCGCCGTCCGTGGGGGCTTCCCGGCTGCCGACGACGAGGTCGTAGCCCTCGGCGAATTCACGCGCGGCATCGGCGAACGTCTCCGGGGAGACCGACAGGTCCGCGTCGATGAAGCCGACGTGGTCGCCCGCTGCCTCCAGGAGGCCCGTGCGGAGCGCCGCGCCCTTGCCTCGGTTGTGGGGGTGGCGGAGGAGGCGGATGGCGGGGGCGTCGAGGTGTGCGGCGACGCGCGCGACGACCTCGGCGGTGGCGTCCGCGCTGCCGTCGTCGACCACGATCACCTCGGTGATGCCGAGCTCGGGCGCGGCACCGGCGAGGGCCTGGAGGGCGCGCTCGATGCGACGCTCCTCGTTGAAGGCGGGGAGGACGACCGAGAGGCTCATCGGGCGGCCCGTCCGTCCCGAGGGCGGAACGCGAGCAATCGGAAGCCCTGGAAGTTCCACGTCGAGGCGAACCCGACGGCGCCCACCTTGGCGACGTTCAGCGCAATCGGGTGGTCGGAGCCGATGAGCCACAGCAGCCCGAGCAGCGACGCGTTGTAGATCGTCACGCCGATGACGGCCACGGCGACGTAGGCCCAGAAGGAGCGCCACTGCCGCCCGACGCGGAACGTGAACCGCGAGTGCAGCTGGTAGCCGACGTTCGCGGCCACGGCGAACGCGATGGTGTTGGCGAAGACGATGTAGGCGGTCGATGGATCGCCGTGGAGCAGGACGAGGGCGTTGAAGATGCCGAAGTCGACCGCCGTGACCACGATGCCCACGAAGAAGAACCGCGTCAGCGGTTGCTGCTGCAGCGCTTCGAGCAGGGACGTGGCGCGGAACAGGGCGGCGCTCACACGATCTCCCCTCGTGTCACCCGCGAGGGGTGGCGGAGCGCAATCGTACTAGACCGTACTGGACGAGGGAATCTGTGCCGTAACGCGCGAGGGCGGATGGTGGCGGGTGCGTGGTGGAGATGGGGGGATTCGAACCCCCGACCCCCGCATTGCGAACGCGGTGCTCTCCCAGCTGAGCTACATCCCCGAACCCGCATTCGAGTATAGGGAGGGCCATCGAGCACCGGCAAACCGAGGGAGGCTGAGGTCGCGCCTCCGGCGCGGGGGACCCGCCCGCCCACCCTCTTCCTGCGAGGGGCTGCGCCCCTCGCGCTCCCCGGTCATCGATGAGCCCGCGCCGACCTCTGTGTGCGCTCGTCCTCGGATGTGTCGCCGTCATCCGTTCGTGGTGAGCCTGGCGAACCACACACGCCCACCTCGATGGTGTGAATCGAGGATCCGGACGTCCGCTCGCAGCTCGGGAGGGCAACGGAGTGGGGAGGGTGCTGGAGTCACACCTCCTGCCGACGGCTGGCCCTTCGACAGGCTCAGGGCGAACGGGTGGTAGGCGGGCTCCGTGCGCGGTCATCGTCGGACGGGACGCCGTCATCCGTTCGTGGTGAGCCTGGCGAACCACACACGCCCACCTCGAGACCGCCGAACCCAGCACCCTCCGAAGCGCCCCGCCCTGCCCTCAGGGGGAGCGGATGGGAGCTCGGAGCTCCTCAATTCGGACCGCTGTTGCACGGCGAATGTGGTTCGCCAGGCTCACCACGAACGGGTGAAGGCGAACGGAGGGGCGGGCGAGCCCTTCGACAGGCCCTTCGACTTCGCTCAGGAGAGCCTCAGGGCGAACGGGTGGTAGGCGAGCGGATGACGGCGGAGGCGTCGAGGGGTGGGCTACTCGAGGAGGCCGGTGATGGCCTCGATGACCATGCGCTTGCCGGGGACGTCGACGGAGAGGATCACGTCGGGGATGGCGGGGACGAGCACGTCCTTCGCGCCCTCGCGCTTCACGACATAGACGTCGTTCGAGCCGGTGCGCAGGACCTCGGTGAGGGTGCCGATGGGTGCGCCCTCCGAGGTCTCGACGGCCATCCCGACGAGGTCGTGGGTGTAGTACTCGCCCTCGGGGAGGGTGGGCAGCTCGGACTCCGGGATCTCGATCAGCTCACCGATGAGCGACTCGGCGGCGTCGCGGTCCTCGAAGCCGCGGAAGAGGACGACGGGGTAGCCTCGGGGCCACTGCACGTCGAGGACCTTGCGCGGGATGCCGTGCAGAAGCAGGGTGACGCCGGGCTGAAAGCGGTCGGGATTCGAGGTCATGAGGGTGACCTTGACGTGGCCGCGCACGCCCCAGATGCCGTTGATGGCACCGACCGCGACCTTCTTGCGCCTGGCTCGTGCCATATCGGTCTTCTCGAGGACGGCTGGCCCTTCGACAAGCTCAGGGCGAACGGGTGAACGGCGAGGTCCCGATCGGAGTGCCGTGACCTGGCAGCCGCAGTCGCGAGGCCTCGCGGGCTGGTCGGGCCTCGTGACCGGCCTAGTCGATGCTGAGGTGGGCGCGGACGCCGGCACGCGTGGAGGCGACGTGGAGGAGCGAACGCATCGCGTTGGCGATGCGGCCGTCGCGGCCGATCACGCGGCCCTTGTCGGACTCACCGACGTAGAGGTGGATCACGACGCGGTCGCCCTGGTCCTCCTCCTCGACGCGGACTTCGTCGGGGTGCTCGGCGAGTGCGCGGGCGAGGTACTCGATGAGTTGCTTCATGCGACCTGCTCTCGCGGGTGACTCGGTCGGTGTGTGCTCGAGGGTGCGTGCCTCGAGCGGTGCTACTCGGCGGGGGCGTCCGCCGACTGCGCAGCGGCGGCCTCTGCGGCTGCTGCGGCGGCAGCGGCCTCGGCGGCAGCAGCAGCTGCGGCTGCCTCGGCGATGGCGGCCTGGCGAGCGGCCTCGGCGGCGGCCGCCGCCTCGCGCTCAGCCTTCGAGGGCTTCGTGACCCGCTTCGCGGGCGCGCCGATCTCGACGCCGTGGTCGGCGAAGAGGCGGTGCACCGTGTCCGAGGGCTGCGCGCCGACGGAGAGCCAGTGCTTGACGCGCTCCTGGTTCACCTCGAAGACCTTGGGGTGGGAGCGCGGGTTGTAGTGGCCCAGGATCTCGACGAAGTCACCGTCCCGCTTGGCCCGCTGGTCGGCGACCACCACTCGGTAGCTGGGCTGGTGGATCTTGCCGGTGCGGCGGAGACGGATGCGAAGCATGCGGGCCCTCCATGTCGGGCGGTGTGGCGACCTTCGAGGTCTGGCGTTCCACGTTCACGAGCGGTCACAACGATGTGCATACGACTCGCACGGTACCGGCCGGTAGCCGTACGACGGATGCGATTGACAGGCGCGCGCCCCGAGGTGGGAGCGAGCGGCCTCGGGCGTTCCGGCGCTCCTCGAGGTCCCCCGGTTGGAGGCGCGGTCTCGAAGGGGAGCGCTAGAAGCCCAGCAGACGGCGCAGACCACCCGCGCCTCGGCCACCGCCGGACATCATCTGCATAAGTTTCTTCGCTTCTCGGTACTGATTCAAGAGGCGATTCACGTCGGCGGCCGTGGTGCCGGAGCCGAGGGCGATCCGGCGCCTCCGCGAGCCGTTCAGGATGTCGGGGTTGTGGCGCTCCTGGAGGGTCATCGACTGGATGATCGCCTCGGCCTGCTTGAGGAACGCCTCGTTGACCGCGGCGATCTGGGCCTTGTCCTTGAGCTGGGAGAGGCCGGGGATCATGTCGAGCATGCCGGCCATGTTGCCCATCTGCTTGACCTGGCTGAGCTGGGTGAGGAAGTCCTCGAGGTCGAACTGGCCGCTGCGCATGCGCTGCGCGACCTGCTCCACCTGCTGCTCGCCCATCTGCTCGCGGGCGCGCTCCACGAGGGTGACCACGTCGCCCATGCCGAGCACGCGGCCGGCGAAGCGGTCGGGGTGGAAGTCCTCCAGGGCCTCGAGGCGCTCGCCGGTGGTGATGAACTTGACGGGGAGGCCGGTCACCTCGCGGACGGAGAGGACGGCGCCGCCTCGGGTGTCGGAGTCGAGCTTGGTGACGACGATGCCCGTGCCCTCGATGGCCTCGTCGAACTCGCGGGCGATGTTGACCGCCTCCTGGCCGGTCATGGCGTCGACGACGATGAGGACCTCGGTGGGGTCGACCTCGTCGGCGAGGGCGGCAAGCTCGTCCATGAGGTCGTCGTCGAGGGCGACGGCGCCGCGGGTGTCGACGATGACGGCGTTGGCGCCGGTGCGCTCGGCCTCGCGGAGGGCGCGCTTCGCGACCTCGGCGGCGGGCGCCTCGCGCTCCTCGAAGTAGACGGGGACGTCGATCTGGCGGCCGAGCACCTGGAGCTGCTCGGTGGCGGCGACGCGCTCGAAGTCGGTGGCGACGAGGAGGGGCTTCATGCCCTCGCGCTTGAGTCGCATGCCGAGGCGGCCGACGAGCGTGGTCTTGCCGGAGCCCTTGATGCCGCAGACGAGGATCCTCGTGATGCCGGACTTCGCCTTCTCGAGGGGCTTCGAGTCCTTGCCGAGGACCTCGACGAGCTCATCGTTGACGATCGAGACGATCTGCTGGGCGGGGGTGATCGACTTCAGGACCTCGGTGCCGACGGCGCGTTCGCGGACGCGGGCGATGAAGTCGCGGACGACCTTGAAGTTGACGTCGGCCTCGAGGAGGGCGACGCGCACCTCCCGCAGGGCCGCATCGAGGTCTTCCTCGGAGATGCGACCGCGGGAGCCGAGGCGCCGGAAGGTGCCCTGGAGCCGTTCGGAAAGTGCGTCAAGCATCGAGGGTTGAGTGTACTCGATGGGGGGGCTTCGTTCGGGAGGGCCTCCGGGTTGGCGGGTGTGCCTCGATGGGTGCGGCGCGCGCCGACTTGTGCTCGGCCGGGGTCGGAGGGGACGTCCGGTGGCGGTGCTTCCCCTCGAGGGTTCGGCGTGATCTGCAGCCCACGCCGGTCGAGGCTGGCCCCGCGGGCTGCGGCGATCCTGCAGCCCACCCGTCCTGCCGAGGGGGAGCCTCGCGCGTGCCTCGTGGAGCGCGAACGTGGTTCTGGCACTCAGGGCGCTGAGCACGGGGTGCGCCTACGTCATCGAGGGCTGGCGTGGGCCTCGAGGGTGGCGCGCGGCTTCAGATCCCTCAGATCTGGTCGAGGGACCAGAAGCCGAGCATGCCGCCGGCGACAACGAGGACCACGATGCCGATGAGGACGAGGCCGACGATCCACAGCTCCTCGGAGAGCTCCGTGACCGCGGAGGTGATGGCGGTGAAGACGATGGCGCCGAAGACGAGGCGCACGAGCCAGCCGAGCCAGCCCTCGGGCCAGATGAGGTCGAGCAAGGCCTCAAGTGTCACGTGTCCCCCTCCGAGGTACGCGCGGTGGCATCCAGCGTATGGGGTGGAGGGTGGAGGTGGGGGTGTGGGGGTCTCGAGGGGCGCGGTCACCGGGTACCATGGCTGTACTGCAGGAGGGCTGGCAATGGACTGGGAAGAGCGGATTGAGGTCAACCCCGAGATCCTCGTAGGGAAGCCGGTGGTGAAGGGGACGCGGATCGCGGTGGAGTTCGTGATCGAGTTGTTGGCCGACGGCTGGACCGAGGACGAGATCCTCGAGAACTACCCTCACCTCACCGGGGACGATATCCGGGCGTGCCTCCACTACGCGCATGAGCGGCTGACCGCGGAGCGGGTGTACCCCCTCACGGGCTGATGCGCCTCCTCGCCGACGAGAACATCCCCGGTGCCTTCGTACGCTGGCTGCGTGAGCGTGGCCACGATGTGAACTGGATGGTCGAAGGGGCCGTTGGGACGCGCGACCCGGAGGTCGCGTCGATGGCCGAAACGCGGGACCGAGTGCTCATCACCCTCGACAAGGACTTTGGCGATCTGGTGTTTCGCGAGCGGCTCTTCGGCAGGAGTGGCGTGGTGCTGTTGCGCGCGAGGGGCCGGTCGGAAACCCGCTTCGCAGCCCTCCTTGCCGCGCTCGAAGGCCAGGACGACTGGACGGATCGATTTGCGACCGTGGAAAACGCTCGAGTGCGGGTGAGAAGGCGCCCACCGGGTCAGACCGCGTAACGAGGCCGAAGGTCACGACCGAACGGGCCGCCCTCGCAGGCGGCCCGTGGTGGATCCGAGGGGTGCGGCGGGGCTACTCGAGGCCGCGCTCTGCGATCAGGGCGCAGAGGTCGGCAAGGCGGCACGAGAAGCCGTACTCGTTGTCGTACCAGCCCATCGTCTTCGTCATCTTGCCGCCATCGATGATCATCGTGGAGGGGAGGTCGAAGATGGCCGAGCCGGGGTGGTCCTTGTAGTCGGAGCTGACGAGCTGCTCGCGCTCCGTGTAGAGGAAGCCCTTCATCGGGCCGGCGGCGGCAGCCATGAACGCCTCGTTGATGGCGCCTACCGAGGCGGGCTGCGCGAGGTCCGTGACGAGGTCGACGACGGAGACCGTGGGCGTCGGGACGCGGAACGCGAGGCCGGTCAGGCGGCCCTTGAGCTCCGGGATCATCTTCGTAGCGGCCTCGGCGGCGTTGGTGCTCGTGGGGATGATGTTGAGGGCGGCGGCGCGGGCGCGGCGGAGGTCGTCGTGCTTGCGGTCCACGAGGTTCTGGTCGTTGGTGTAGGAGTGGATGGTGGTCATGAAGCCGCGCTCCACGCCGAACGCGTCGTGGAGGACCTTCACCATCGGGACGACGCAGTTGGTGGTGCAGGAGCCGGGCGAGATGACGTGGTGCGAGGCGGGGTCGTACTCCTCGTGGTTGACGCCCATGATCACCATCCAGTCCTCGCCCTTGCCGGCGGCGGAGATGACCACCTTCTTGACGCCATCGCGGAGGTGGAGGGCGGCCGCCTTGCGGTCGCGGAACTCGCCGGTGCACTCGACGACGATGTCGACCTGGGCGTCACCCCACGGGACCTTCGAGGGGTCGCTCTCACCGAAGACGGCGACCTCGTGGGTGCCGCCGACGAGGAACGAGCTCTCGCGGTCCTCGATGGTGGCGGGGAAGCGGCCGTAGTCCGAGTCGTACTTGAGCAGGTGGGTGTGCATCGAGACGGGGCTGCGGCCGTTGATGGCCACGATCTGGAAGTCCTCGCGATGGTTGAGCCACCAGGCGCGGAAGAACTGGCGGCCGGTGCGGCCGAACCCGTTGATCGCCACTCGTACGGTCATTGCTTGCCTCTCCAGCCCGGGCGTTCCTCGCCCACCCCCACGACACCTCGGCCTGCCGACCTGCGCTCCCGGCTTCGTGCTCTGTGCTCTGCGTCCTGTCAGAACGTCAGGGGCACGACCAAGAGTAGTTCACCCCTCGTTGCGTTCGAGCGCGCCGCGCGGTGGCTCGAGTGTTACAGGAGGATACGTTTTGCGGCGTCGCCCGTCCTCCGCCGGAAGTCGGTGAGGAGGTGACGGCGCCTGCCGTCGTTGTCGACATATTCCTCGAGTCGACAGCGGGGAGTGTCGCCGCTGGTGGTTGAGTGAGCGTGGTGTTCCACGTACTCCTCGACGGCGCGCGCGTGGGCGACGACCGCCTCGCGGAGCTCGGGGGGTGCCGGGAAGAGCGCGGCGGCGTGCAGCGCGAAGTGGAGCTGCGCGACGCCGAGGTGCAGCAGCCAGCCGAGGATGAGCTCGGCCCAGCCGAGGTGGAAGGCGCGGTCGCCGAAGACGAGCGGGTACTTCTGGCGGGTGGCCTCGTTGGCGGTGAAGAGGGCGGAAGGCCCGAAGTTGGGCCTCGCGAGGTCGCTCGCGCCTCGATAGATGACGCGCAGCACGGGGTCCTGCGCGATCTCCTCGCCGGCGAAGTAGTGCCCGAGGCCGATCTCGTCGGCCCTCGAATCGGCGTGGGTGGCGTAGCCGCGGTGCGCCCAGGCCTTGAAGGTCTCCCACGCCTCGGGGTCCGCGGCGAGTCCGCGCTGGGCGGCGAGCAGCTCGGCGAGCTGGCGCACGAGGCCGAGCGCCGACTGGTACGAGCCGAGCCTCGTGAGGTGGGCGGCGTCCGAGGCGGTGACGACCGCGCGACTCCACAGCGAGGCGATGCTCGCCATGCGCATGTTGCGGGCGCTGAGGGTGTAGCCGGTGGCGGCGAGGCGCACCTGCAGGTCGAGGTTGGCGGTGAGGAGGCGGAGGTCCTCGGCGAGGACGAAGCCGGTCTGGCGCCAGGCGTCGTCGGCGTCGCCGGGGAGGTCGGCGGGCTTGCCGAGGAGGGCCCACGCCTCGGGGACGCGCATGCCGGAGACGCGCTGGGGCGGGTCGGCGATCTGCATGTGCTGGTGCGCGGAGGGGTCGAAGGTGGTCATGAGGGCATGCTAGCGGGCGGCCTCGGGGGTGGGGGTGACTCGAGGGGTGGGAGGGAGGCGGGAGGCTGAGGACGCGCCTCCGGCGCGGGGGACCCGCCCACCCGACCACTTTCATGCGAGGGGCGAAGCCCCTCGCGCTCCCGTGGGAGGGCGTGCCTCCGGGAGGGAGTGAGGGGGAGCCTCGATTCGGGGTTTGCGAGGTAGGCGTGTGTGGTTCGCCAGGCTCACCACGAACGGTGGAGGGCGGGCTTCCGGGGGATGAGAGGGGCTCGATTCGGGCGTTCGTTGGACTGCGGGCCCTTCGACAGGCTCAGGGCGAACGGGGGAGGGCGGGCGTGGGGGATCCTCGATTCGGGGTTTGTGAGGTATGCGTGTGTGGTTCGCCAGGCTCACCACGAACGGATGAAGGCGTGGGGCTCGGGGAGCGCTCGATTCGGCTCGCGTTCGACGGCTGGCCCTTCGACAGGCTCAGGGCGCACGGGGGAAGGGCGTGGGGGCTCGGGGGATGGGAGGGGGCGGCGAGGGCGTCCGGTGGGAGGTGGGACGCCCTCGGGGTGCGTGGCTAGTCGAAGGCGGGGCGGCCGGGGTAGTAGGCGGCGGCGCCAAGCTCCTCCTCGATGCGGAGGAGCTCGTTGTACTTGGCGTTGCGGTCCGTCCTCGCGGGGGCGCCGGTCTTGATCTGGCCGACGCCGGTGGCGACGGCGAGGTGGGAGATGAAGGTGTCCTCGGTTTCGCCGGAGCGGTGGGAGATCACGGCGTTCCAGCCGGCGTGCTTCGCCATGCGGATCGCCTCGAAGGTTTCGGTCAGCGTGCCGATCTGGTTGAGCTTGATCAGGATGGCGTTGCCCGCGCGCTCCTCGATGCCGCGCGCGAGCCGCTCGACGTTGGTGACGAGGAGGTCGTCGCCGACGAGCTGGACACGGTCGCCGACGCGGCGCGTGAGCTCACCCCAGCCGGCCCAGTCGTCCTCGGCCATGCCGTCCTCGATCGAGACGATCGGGTAGGCGTCGATCCACTCGTTCCACAGCGTGGCGAGGCCGGCCGAGTCGACGTCGCGGCCCTCCCGCTTGAGGCGGTACACGCCGCCCTCGAAGAGCTCCGACGTGGCGGGGTCGAGGGCGATCGCGATCTCGTCGCCAGGGCGGCGGCCCGCGGCCTCGATGGCCTGGATCAGGAGGTCCATGGCGGCGCGGTTGGACTCGAGGGACGGGGCGAAGCCGCCCTCGTCGCCGAGGGTGGTGGGCATGCCGCGCTCGCTGAGCATGCGACGCAGGGTGTGGTAGGTCTCGGCGATCCAGCGCATGCCCTCGCGGAAGGTGGGGGCGCCGACGGGGACGATCATGAACTCCTGGAAGTCGGTGGAGTTCTCGGCGTGGGCGCCGCCGTTGAGGACGTTGCACATCGGGACGGGGAGGACGCGGGCGTCGGCGCCGCCGAGGTAGCGATAGAGGGGGATGCCCTGCGAGATCGCGGCCGCCCTGGCGATGGCCATGGAGCAGCCGAGGATGGCGTTGGCGCCGAGGCGCGCCTTGTTGGGAGTGCCGTCGGCCTCGATCATGGCCTGGTCGAGCTCGGCCTGGCGGTCGGCGGGCTGGTCGAGGAGCAGCGGCGCGAGGTGGTCCTCGACGTTGCGCACTGCCTCGAGAACGCCGCGCCCGAGGAAGCGTTCGGGGTCGCGATCGCGCAGCTCGACGGCCTCGTAGGCGCCGGTGGAGGCGCCCGAGGGGACGAGCGCCCGGCCGAGCGCGCCGTCCTCGAGGACCACATCGACCTCGACCGTTGGGTTGCCGCGCGAGTCCAGCAGCTCGCGAGCCCTGACATCGACAATGCGCATCGAATCCCCCGTTTCCGCGCCGGGATCATCGCGCGCGGTGCTGGGGAGGCACAACTCGTTGCGCGCGGGCGATGTGCTTCGCTGGTGTAGGTTCCGTGCGCGGGACGTGACAGGGGCGCTGTTCGTGATGACCGATGCTGACTCGATGGAGTGGGACCGCCTCGTCGAGCGGGTGATCGAGGCGCAGGGCCTCGGTGGTGCGCCGCTGCGTGCGCGCGTCGCGCTGCCGCCCGGTGTCGTGAGTCCGTTCGAGACGGGACGGGTGGCCGAGGTCTGCCTGGTGCTGCGCCACGCGAGCAGCCTCGGGGAGCGGTTCGCGGTGATGACCAAGCCGTTCTACCCCTCGGGGGTGTGGCGGCTGCCGACCGGGGGCATCCAGGCGGGCGAGGACCTGGTCGAGGCGTTCGCGCGCGAGCTCCGGGAGGAGACCGGGCTGGCCTCGGCGGGCCGCCTGATCGCGCACGTCACGTACGAGGTGGACGGCGTGGCCGCGTTCCACACCGTTGCGTTCGTAATCGAGTGGGACGGGCGCCCCCTCGAGAGCCGGGACGCTGACGAGGTGATGGAGTTCGCGAGTGCGAGCCTCGAGGAGCTGGAGGCGCAGGCGGCGTGGATGGCCGCGCTCGCGCCCGGGTGGAGCGTGGACCTCGAGCAGGACTGGGGCGGCTGGGGGTGGCAGCGGGCGGCGATGCAGCGCGCGGTGATCGAGGCGTTGCGCGCGGCCTCGGCGGGGTGAGGGGCCTCGCGAGGCGGTGACGCTGAAGATTTGACACGCCGCGCGAACGCTTCCAAGCTGCCGCGTGAGGGCTGTGTGGTCAGCCCCAGGGGAGGCGCGGAGATGCGGTTCAGGATCCTCGCGATTGCCGTGTTGCTCGGGTTCGGCGTCGCGTTCCTCCAACCATCGTCTGCCCACGCGATTGATGAGCTGATTGGCTCGATTCCGCGGAACGGCGGCCTTGCGGGCGTCGTCTGGAGCGGTGGTCCCGTCGAACGGATCGCGCCGACGGCCCTCGAGCGGGGTTGCGCCGTGCGGTCGGTCTGGGGTGCGCGCCAGAGCCGCCTCGTTGGCTATCTCATCGGCGCGCCGCCGGCGATCAACCAGGAGTTCCTGACGATCTACCCCGGCGGTGAGATCCCACCTCGGACGGTGATGGTGCTGGTGTGCGAGCCGGGAGGGCCGCCACCTCCCGTCGTCGCGACGGTGCTTCCGCCGAACCTGCAGTTCGTGATCGCCTCGGGGGTGTCACCGTCGGATGAGCAGGCGATCCGCGCCGGTACGCTGAGCGCGCTCCAGTACCTGCAGGCGGAGCTCCGCTACGTGAGCACGCAGCCCGTGAAGATCGACGTCAACCGCAACTCGGAGGTCCTGGGGTTCCCGATCTGCTGTGTCGGCGGCGAGGGCGGCTTCACGATTGCGACGGCGCACCCCGACTGGGCGGTCGCGACCGTGCGGCTGTCGCAGCTGACGGGCTGGGCGCATCAGCCGAAGATCGCGGCGCACGAGTTCGTCCACGTGTACCAGGCGGAGCTGGGCTGCATCGACAAGATGCCGATCTGGATGGCTGAGGGCATGGCCGAGAACCTCGCGTTCGCGGCGATGAGGCGATCGGGCATGGTCAGCGCGGCACAGTTCACCACCTGGTTCGAGACGCTGCTGAGCCTGTTCCCGTTGAGCACGCCGCTGTCGTCGATGGAGGACTCGATCGACCCCGACGGGGGCTACGAGCTGTCCGCCCTCGCGATCCGCGAGCTGCTCCAGGGGCGCCCGGTCTCGACGCTGCGGGACTTCTGCCTCGATCTTGCCGGGGGCAAGGACTGGAAGGCCGCGGTGCCCGAGCGGTTCGGTCGCAGCATCGAGCTGTTCTACGCCGACTTCGAGAACTACCGGAAGTTCCGCTGAGGAGTGGGTGGCCCGGGGCAACTCGGGCCCCTCGAGGGTGCTCGTACGCGATCTAGGCCCGGTACGCCCTCGGGCACCCGCGACACGAGCCCGCGGGTGGCAGTGCTGTCGGGCACCCGCGCTAACGGGCGCGCGGGTGCACCTGCTCGTAGACCTCGCGGAGGTGTTCGTCGGCGAGCTGGGTGTAGACCTGCGTGGTCGACACGTTGGCGTGGCCGAGGAGCTCCTGGACGTCGCGGACGGAGGCGCCGCCGCGGAGCATGTGCGTGGCAAACGAGTGGCGCAGGGTGTGCGGCGTGACGCGGCCCTCGATGCCCGCGGACTTGGCGTAGCCCTTGAGGATGAGCCAGAACCCCTGCCGGGTGAGGCGCTCCGAACGCCGGTTGACGAAGAGCGCCGTCTGAGGCCGGTTCTTGAGGAGCGCCGGACGCGACTCGTCGAGGTACTTCTCGAGGGCCTGCACGGCGTGCTCGTAGACGGGGATCGTGCGCTCCTTGGAGCCTTTGCCCAGGCAGCGGACGTACGCCGGCGCCGGGGCAAGGTGGAGGCTGTCGACGTTGAGCGAGACGAGCTCGGTGACGCGCATGCCGGTGGCGTACATGAGCTCGAGCATCGCGGCGTCGCGTACGGCCTCGGCGGTGGTGCCCTTGAGGGGTTCCTGGAGGAGGAGGTCGACCTCCTCGACGCTCATCGGCTTCGGGACCGGCTTTGGTGCGCGCGGACTCGAGACTGACGAGGTGGGATCGATGGTGATGTCGCCGGTGTCGAGGAGGTACGCGCAGAACGACTTCACAGCTGCGACTTTGCGGGCGACGGTGGCCTTGGCGTACTGCTTGCCGTTGAGCCACTGGATGTAGCGAAGGATGAGCTGCCGATCGAGGGCATCCTTCGGGTCCTGGCCGTTGACCAGCTGGGAGCGGAGGAACTGGGTGAACGCCGTCAGGTCGTTCCTATAGGCATCGGTGGTGTTCTTGGAAGCACCACGTTCTGCCGCCATGTAGTGAAGAAAGGCGTCGACCTTCTCTTCCACGCGGCTCCTGCCTCCTTGCAGAGTTTTCGGTATCTGCGCGGGCGCAAATGCCGAATGCCACCCCGGTCCATGGGGTAGCAGGTGGCAGGACAATACCGTGCGGTCACACTGTGAGCCACCGCCATGCACAGGGCATGGCGTTCCTAGCGGCGTTACATGCCCGTGAAAGTTTCCACGGAACACGAACAATCGGTCCGATCTGAAGGCCGACCGAATGCGCGTCAGGCCTCCGCGAACCCCTCGGGACCGACGAGGGGCACGAACTGGCAGCCACCGAGCGACTGCGTGGTGGTCGTCGAGCCGTCCTCGGAGCGTGTCACGACGAGGAGGTCCTGGGCGTGACGGCTGCCGACTGGGATGACGATTCGTCCCCCCGGTCTGAGCTGCGCGAGCAGTGACCGGGGGACGGCGGGCGCTGCCGCTGTCACGATGATGGCGTCGTAGGGACCGAGGTGTGACGCGCCGAGCTCGTGATTTCCGTGGTCGGCGGCGAGGCAGGTGACGTTGGTGACGCCGAGGTCGCGGAGGGTTGCCTCGGCGCGGGTGCGGAGCGCGTCGTGGACCTCGGTGGTCACGACCTCGCGAGCGAGACGCGCGAGGACGGCGGCCTGGTATCCGGAGCCCGTGCCGATCTCGAGGACGCGCTCGGTGCCGGTGAGGGCGAGCGCCTCGGTCATCATGCCGACGATGAGGGGCTGGGAGATGGTCTGGCCGCTCCCGATGGGGAGGGGTTCGTTCTCGTAGGCGTAGGCGCGGAGCTCGGCGGGGACGAAGCGGTCGCGCGGGACCTCGAGGAGGACGTCGAGGACGCGACGGTCGCGGACGGTGAGGCCGACCTCGCGGATGAGGCGTTCCTGCGCGGAGGGTGGCTCGGACATCGGGACCTCCGAGGGCGCCTCGATCGTACGTCTGACGGGAGGTTGGCGAGGGGTGCGGGAGGCGTCGTGGCGACTCGGGGGTGGGGTGGAGGGCGCAGGCCCCGACCCCGAGCAGTGGACGGCCCTCCGGGCCGGTTACCCGCCCACCCGCCCCTTTCTCAGCGAGGGGCTGACGCCCCTCGCGCTCCCCGCATGCCACATCGGTGCGCGAGTCACCTCGGAGGCGGGCGTTTCGCGGGTTGCGAGGTTGGCGTGTGTGGTTCGCCAGGCTCACCACGAACGGATGAGGGCGAACGAGGGAGGGCGTGGGCGCGGGGGGCGTGGCGACTCGGGGGGTGGAGGGCTGGCCCTTCGACGGGCTCAGGGCGAACGGATGTAGGGCGGGGCCTCGAGGGCGAACGGGGGGGAGGGTCGGCGCTCAGGTCGGAGGCGGGCGTTTCGGGGGTTGCGAGGTTGGCGGGTGTGGTTCGCCAGGCTCACCACGAACGGATGAGGGCGGGGCCTCGAGGGCGAACGGGGGAGGGGCACCTGGGTTGGCGTTGCCGCGGGTCAGGCTGCGGGCAGTACCCACACCTCGGAGAGCGACTGCATAGCGGCACGGATGCGATCCGCCTCGGGTACGCCCTCGAGCCTGATCCCGGCACTCGCATTGAGGAACTCGACTCCCACGACGATGCCGTTCGGCCCGTAGTCCACGAGACGCTGGTCATCGAGCGGGTGCGTGCGCGCCTCGCCCCGGCCCGCGGCGGCGAACGACACGTAGAGGACGTCGGTGACGGGGTCGAAGCTCAGCATCAGGCTCTCGTCCACCCTGGACACCTCAGCCATCTCAGACCTCCGGGCTGCCATCGGGGCTCGTCCAGAAGGCGGTCACGATCACCACGGGCTGGTGCTCCTCGGCCACGATGACTGCCAGCCGACGCCCATCGATGAGCGCATCGTACCGAGTTGCGACTCGTCGACGGGGTCCATGCGGGCGCGGACAGCACGGCGTCGATCATCCACCGCTCGATGCCTCGGCGATCGAGACGGCCTCGCAGATGCATCGTGAACACGAAGTCCATGGGGCCGAGCATACGCGGGGCACGGCCCCGCGCGCGCCTGGCGCTCAAGTGTCCGCCCCAGGCGCTAGAGGGAGCGCTTGACGGTCTCGGCGAGGCGGCGCGTGAAGCCGACGGTGGTGGCGATGTCCTCGATGGTGGCTTCGCGGACGGCTTTGACAGAGCCGAACTTCCTCAGCAGGGCGCGCTTGCGGTGGGGGCCGATGCCGGGGATGGAGTCGAGGGCGGACTTCGTGGCGGCGGTGCCGCGAACCTTCCGGTGGTACGTGATCGCGAAGCGGTGGGCCTCGTCGCGGATGCGCTGCACGAGGTAGAGCGCCTCGGAGGTCCTGGGGAGGATGATCGGGTCGTCGATGTCCTGGACGAAGATCTCCTCCTCGCGCTTGGCGAGGCCGCAGACCGGGACGTCGCGCAGACCGAGGTCGCGCATGACATCGAGTGCGGCGCCGAGCTGGCCCTTGCCGCCATCGATGATCACGAGCCCGGGGACCTCGTCCCACGGCGACGCGGGCTCGGGCTGGCCGGGGTCCGGTTCGGGCGCCTCGAGGTCGTCGGGCTCCGCGTGGGCCTCGAGGGATGGGTCGTCGTCGGACTTCGGGGGCGCGAGGGCGATGCGGCGGCCGGCGGCGAGACGGCGGAAGCGGCGCGTGAGGACCTCGCGCATCGAGGCGAAGTCGTCCTGGCCCTCGACGGTCTTGATGCGGAACCGGCGGTACTCCGAGTTCGCGGGCTGGCCGTGCTTGAACACCACCATCGAGGCGACCGTGCTGGTCCCCTGGATCGTCGAGATGTCGTAGCACTCGATGCGCGCGGGCGGCGCGGGCAGGTCGAGCTCGTCCTGCAGCATCGAGAGCGCCTGCTGCGTCTTGTCGCGGTCCGAGAGCCAGCGCGTGCGGTGGGCGCGGAGGGCCTCGGCGGCGTTCTCCTCGGCGGTCTGGACGAGGCCACGGAGCTCGCCGCGCTCGGGGATGCGGATCTCGACGGCGCCGCCGCGGCGCTCGCGGAGGACGGCGGTGAGCTGCACCTCGTCGTCGGGGGCCTGCGAGAGCAGCACGGTCCGCGGGACGTAGGTGGCGCTCTCGTAGAACTGAGCGAGGAACGCCTCGATGATGGCGGCGCCGGTCTCGTCCTGGGTGCCGTCGAGCATGAACGAGTCGGTGTCGGCGACCTGGGTGCCACGCACGAAGAAGGCCTGCACGCACGCCTCGTTGCCGTCGCGGGCGAGGGCGAACACGTCGGCGTCGAGGGGCGTGGTGGAGGCCATCTGCTGGCGCTCGGTGACGGTGCGGATGGCGCGGGCCTGGTCGCGGAGGCGCGCCGCGCGCTCGAACTCGAGGGCTTCGGCGGCATCCTCCATGTCGTGCTCGACCTTCTCGAGGACCTCGGTGGAACGGCCCTCGAGGAAGAGGACCGTCTGGCGGACCACCTCGCCGTACTCCTCGGGGGTGCAGTACGCCGTGCAGGGGGCGATGCAGCGCTTGATGTAGTAGTCGAGGCAGGGGCGGGGGTCGGTGCCGGTGATCACCTTGGTGCAGGAGCGCCAGGGGAAGAGCTTCTTGGCGACATCGAGGGACTTGCGGACGGAGCCTGCCGAGGCGTAGGGGCCGAAGTAGCGAGCGCCGTCGTTCTCGACTCGGCGGGTGATGGTGACGCGGGGCCACGGGTTCTGCACGTCGACCTTGAGGTAGGGGTAGTGCTTGTCGTCCTTGAGGCGGACGTTGAACAGCGGCTGGTGCCGCTTGACGAGGGTGGCCTCGAGGTGGAGCGCCTCGGCCTCGGTGCGGGTGACGACGTGCTCGAGGTGGTGGACCTGGAGGACGAGGGCGGCGACCTTGGGCTCGAGGCTGCGGCTGGAGCCGAAGTAGGAGCGGACGCGGGCGCGGAGGCGTGTGGCCTTGCCGATGTAGATCACGTCGCCTCGGGCGTCGCGCATGATGTAGACGCCGGGGCGCTCGGGGAGGGCACGGACCTGCTTCGTGATCGCCTCGAGGCGGGCGTCCGTGCTCGTGCTGTCCGAGGTGCCGTCGGTGGTCATGGCTCCATTGTAGGTCTCGGCGATCGGGGGGCCGAGGTCAGGTTGGGCTCCCGGACGGGGTTAGCCCTCGGTCATGGCGGGGGTTGGGGGGATCTGAGGACGGCCCCCTTCGGCAGGCTCAGGACAGGCTGCGGGCCGGCTGCCCGCCCACCCGCCCCTTTCTGTGCGAGGGGCGCAGCCCCTCGCGCTCCCCGGTCTGGGCACGGTGCTTCGCCTTCATCCGTTCGTGCTGAGCTCCGCCCTGCATCCGTTCGTGGTGAGCCTGGCGAACCACATGCGCCGTCCTCGGAGACACGAATCGAGGACTCCGGCGCCCGGGGCCTCGCATTCTCCGTTCGCCCTGAGCCTGTCGAAGGGCCAGCCCGCCTCGAACCCTCGAATCGAGCACCCTCCGAGGGGGCTCATGAGAGATCCTCGCTTCGGGCCTTCCGAGGACGGCGTGTGTGGTTCGCCAGGCTCACCACGAACGGATGAGGGCGAACGGAGGTGGGCGGGCGGCCTCGGAGGTGCTCGATTCGGACTCCAGGAGGTGGGCGTGTGTGGTTCGCCAGGCTCACCACGAACGGATGAGGGCGGCCGCAAACGGATGAAGGCCTCGGGGCGAGGGCCTCGATTCGGACTTATCGAGGACGGCTGGCCCTTCGACAGGCTCAGGGCGAACGGATAGAGGCGGGCGGCCTCGGAGGGTGCTCGATTCGGACTCCAGGAGGACGGCGTGTGTGGTTCGCCAGGCTCACCACGAACGGATGAGGGCGCTCGCGAACGGATGAGGGCGGTGCGCGGGGAATGAGCAGGGCGGTCCTCGAGAGGGCCGCCCTGGTCGAGCAGACAGCGAGGGGGGAGGGCGTTCACGCTGCCTTCGTCTGCTGGATGTAGTCCGCGAGGCCGCTGGTGGCGATCTGCTGGGCGATGGACTCGAGCATGCCGCCCTCGGAGGCGATCGCCTCGAGGAGGTGCATCACGTCGGCCTCGTTGAGCAGGGGCGTGTGGGTCAGGCCGGTCACGCGGAGGGCGCGGCGCACGGTGTTGATCGCGTCCTCGACGGGGGTGACCGTGGAGAGCTGGATCGCGAGGTCCGCCATGACCTGCGAACGAAGGATGGTCTGACTCATCGTGCTGCCTCCTGCGGGCCGGCGTCCGTGCCGTTGTCCCCTGCCGACGTCCCTGCCGGCGCGCGATCAGCATGGCACTCGAGGCGCGGGGCGGCATGCGGGTTTCCCCGCGCTTCCCTCGGAAGTGCACGACCCTGAGGGGTAGGCCTCTGTCCCGTCGCGGCGCGTGTGCCACACTGGTCCCATGTCTTCCACTCCGTCGGTGCGAACCAACATCGAGGTGGACCGGCTGGGGACCGTCTCGTACGAGGCGGGCCTCGAGTGGCAGCGCGCGGCCGTCGAGGCCGTGCGCGACGGCGGCACTGAGCGCGTCGCCGTGCTGGAGCACGAGCCCGTGTACACCCTCGGGGCGCGCGCGTCACGGGCGAGCCTGCGCGTGGCGGAGGACGACCTCCCCGCGCCGCTCGTCCTCGCGAGCCGCGGGGGCGACGTCACGTTCCATGGTCCGGGCCAGCTTGTCGTCTACCCCATCCTCGATCTGCGTGCGCGCGGGCTGCGGCCCGGTGACTACGTGCGCACCCTCGAGGGGGGCGTGATCGAGGCGCTGCGGACGTTCGGCATCGAGGGCGAGCGCTGGGCAGGACGCTCCGGCGTGTGGCTACGCCTCGAGGCGTCGGACGTGGTGCCCGAGAAGATCGCCGCGATCGGCGTACGCGTCGAGCGGGGCGTGAGCTCGCACGGACTGGCGCTGAACGTGACGACGGACCTCGGGTGGTACGAGCCGATCGTGCCGTGCGGCATCGCCGATGCCGGGGTGACCTCGATGGTGCGCGCGCTGGGTGACCCCCCGGCCGCGCCACCCCTCGAGGCCGTGGCCGACGCGCTCATCGAGGCGCTGGGGCGTGCATTCGGCGCGCGGCTGGTCGAGGCGAAGGAGCTCGTGCATGGCTGAGCCGCCGGTGGTCGTGCCGCTGATCGAGCGCCCGAGGCGGGAGCCCAAGCCCTCGTGGATCCGTGCGCGGTTCCCGGCCGGCGAGCGCTTCTCCGAGATCACGGGTCTGCTGCGCGACGCCGAGCTGCACACGGTGTGCGAGGAGGCGCGCTGCCCCAACATCGGGGAGTGCTTCAACGCCGGGACCGCGACCTTCATGCTCCTCGGGGATACGTGCACGCGGGCCTGCGGGTTCTGCGCCGTCACCTCGGGGCGGCCGGGGGCCGTGGACTGGCTCGAGCCGGTGCGCCTCGCGCGGACCGTCGAGCGGTTGGGCCTCGACTACGTCGTGCTGACCTCGGTGAACCGCGACGACCTCGATGACGGGGGCGCCGGGCTGTGGGCGGCCGCGATCCGCGCGATCCGCCACGCGCGGCCCTCGACGCAGGTCGAGGTGCTCGTGCCGGACTTCGAGGGCGACATCGAGGCGATGCGCACGGTCGTCGAGGCGGGGCCGGTGGTGCTGAACCACAACATCGAGACCGTGCCACGGCTGTACCCGCGCGTGCGCTTCAAGGCGCGCTACGAGCGCTCCCTCGAGATGCTGCGCGCCGTGAAGGACATCGACCCGCGGATGCCGACCAAGTCCGGGATCATGGTGGGCCTCGGGGAGACCTTTGACGAGGTCGTGGCGGTCTTCGCGGACCTGCGCGCGCACGAGGTCGACCTGCTGACTGTGGGGCAGTACCTGCGCCCCTCGATGAAGCACCTGCCGGTGGCCCGGTACTGGCACCCCGATGAGTTCGCCGCGCTCGCCGAGGCGGCGCGCGGCCTCGGGTTCAGCCACGTGGAGGCGGGGCCGCTCGTGCGCTCCTCGTACCACGCGGGGGAGCAGGCGGCCGCGGGCGTGCGAGGTCTGCACTGATGGGAGCCGGCGATGAGTGACACACCTCGATGGCTGCCCGCTGCCGGCGACGTGGCTGCCGGGCCTGCCGCGCCCGACCTCGGGGGGCTGGACGCCCTGGAGACGCGCGACTGGGTCGAGTCGTTGCAGGACGTGCTGCGGCGGCGCGGTCCCGAGCGGGTGCGCGACCTCCTCGAAGGGCTGCAGATCGAGGCGCAGCGAGCGCGCGTGCCGCTCCCCGTGACCTCGCGGACGCCGTACGTGAACACGATTCCCGTCGAGCGGCAGCCGGCGTATCCCGGCGACCGCGTCCTCGAGCGGCGGATCAAGAGCATCATTCGCTGGAACGCGATGGCGATGGTCGTCGAGGCCAACGAGAAGGCGAGCGGCATCGGCGGGCACATCTCGACGTTCGCGTCGCTCGCGACGCTCCTCGATGTGGGGTTTAACCACTTCTTCCGCGGACCGGACCACCCGAGTGGTGGCGACCTCGTGTACTTCCAGGGGCACGCCTCGCCGGGGGTGTACGCGCGTGCGTACGTCGAGCGGCGGTTCTCGGCGGCGCAGGTGCACAACTTCCGGCGCGAGTTCGCGCCCGAGGGCGGGCTCACCTCGTACCCGCACCCGTGGCTGATGCCCGACTTCTGGCAGTTCCCGACCGTCTCGATGGGGCTCGGTCCGCTGAGCGCGATCTACCAGGCGCGGTTCATGCGCTACCTCGAGGACCGCGGGCTGAAGCCGGAGAGCGACCAGAAGGTGTGGTGCTTCATCGGTGACGGGGAGACCGATGAGCCCGAGGCGCTGGGCGCGATCAGCCTCGCGGCGCGGGAGCACCTCGACAACCTGGTGTTCGTGGTGAACTGCAACCTGCAGCGCCTCGACGGGCCCGTGCGCGGCAACGGCAACATCGTGCAGGAGCTCGAGGCCGTGTTCCGGGGCGTCGGGTGGAACGTGCTCAAGGTGATCTGGGGCAGCGAGTGGGACGCGCTGCTGGCGAGGGACACCGAGGGCCTCCTCGCACGGCGCATGGGGGAGATCGTCGACGGGGAGTACCAGAAGTACACGGTGGCCGGAGGCGCGTACATCCGCGAGCGGTTCTGGGGCGCCGACCCGCGCCTCCTGAAGATGGTCGAACACCTCTCGGACGATGAGCTGTGGCGGATGCGCGTCGGGGGGCACGACCCGGAGAAGGTGTACGCGGCCTATCGGCTCGCGACGGAGTCGAAGGGTGCGCCGACGGTCATCCTCGCGCGGACGGTGAAGGGGTACGGCCTCGGCGAGGCGGGCGAGGGCAAAAACGTCACGCACCAGCAGAAGGTGCTCAACCTCGAGGAGCTGCTCCAGTTCCGCGACCGCTTCGCGATCCCGCTCTCCGACGAGGAGGTCGTGGGCGCTCCGCTGTACCGGCCCGCCGAGGACTCGGCGGAGATGGAGTACCTGCGCGCACGGCGGAGCGCCCTCGGCGGTCCGATGCCGCAGCGCCGGACGGTCCCGAGTCCTCTCGTGGCCCCGCCCGAGGACGTGTTCGCGGAGTTCATGGCGGGCAGTGGCGACCGTGAGGCCTCGACGACGATGGCCTTCGTGCGGATGCTCGCGGCGATGCTGCGCCAGCCCGGCCTCGGGAGGCAGATCGTGCCGATCGTGCCGGACGAGGCGCGCACGTTCGGGATGGAGGCGCTGTTCCGCCAGTTCGGCATCTACGCGCACATGGGCCAGCTCTACGAGCCCGTCGACGCCGACCAGCTCCTCTATTACCGGGAGTCGATGGACGGGCAGATCCTCGAGGAGGGGATCACCGAGGCAGGTTCGTTCGCCTCGTTCCTGGCAGCGGGCACGGCCTACGCGAACTACCGCGTGCACACGCTGCCGTTCTTCGTCTACTACTCCATGTTTGGCCTGCAGCGGATTGGCGACTTCGTGTGGGCGGCGGGCGATGCGCGCTGCCGGGGCTTCCTCGTGGGGGCGACCTCGGGACGGACGACGCTGGCGGGCGAGGGGTTGCAGCACCAGGACGGGCACAGCCACGTGCTCGCCTCGACGGTGCCGAACCTCGTCTCGTACGACCCGGCGTATGCCTACGAGATCGCGGTGATCATCCGCGACGGCATCCGGCGGATGCACGAGGAGAACGAGGACGTCTTCTACTACCTCACCGTCCTCAACGAGACGTACGCGCAGCCCGCGCTGCCGGATGACCCCGGCGTGCGCGAGGGCATCGTGCGGGGGATCTACCGCCTCCGCGCGAGCGCACACGCCGACCAGTCCGAGGGCAGGCCGCGCGCCCAGCTCCTCGGCAGTGGGGCGATCCTCAACGAGGTGGTGAAGGCGGCCGCCCTCCTCGAGGAGCGGTTCGGCGTGGCGGCCGATGTGTACTCGGTGACCTCGTACACGGAGCTGCGGCGCGAGGCGCTGGACGTGGAGCGCTGGAACCGGCTGCATCCCCTCGAGGACGCGCGCGTGCCGTTTGTGACGCGGCAGCTGGGGGCGGCGGCGAGCGTCGCGGTCGCGGCGTCCGACTACATGAAGTCCATGCCCGACTCGATTGCGCGGTGGATCCCGGCGCCGCTGACCTCCCTGGGGACGGACGGCTTTGGACGGAGCGCGACGCGCGCCGAGCTGCGCGACTTCTTCGAGGTGGACGCGAAGCACATCGCGCTGGCGACGCTGCACGCGCTGGCGCAGCGCGAGGCGGTGCCGGCCTCGGTGGTGGCGCGCGCCCTCGAGGAGCTGGGGATCAACCCGGAGAAGCCGAACCCGGCGCGGACGTGAGCGGGGTGCGGGGCGTCGGAGCGCACGTCTCGGGAGTCTGGTGCACGGCGCGTGTGGTTCGCCAGGCTCACCACGAACGGATGATGGCGACGACGGATGACTCGGACGGATGGGTGCACGGCGATGGACAGCGGGGACGGTCTCGATTCGCACGCTCTCGAACGGCGTGTGGTTCGACAGGCTCACCACGAACGGATCACCCCGACGTACGGCTCACCACGAACGGTTCACCCCGACGGACGGATGACTCGGGCGAACGGGTGACCTTGCCGGAAGCGCCTGAAGCGGAGAGGGACATGCGATGACCGTCGAGTTCCGGCTGCCCAGCCTCGGGGAGGGCATCACCGACGCCGATGTGCTGCGCGTGCTCGTGAAGCCGGGTGACACCGTGCAGGCCGAGCAGTCGGTGATGGAGATCGAGACCGACAAGGCGACGATCGAGGTGCCGGCGCCCTCGGCGGGGACGGTCGCCTCGATCCACGTGAAGGAGGGCGAGACGGTCGCCGTCGGCCAGCTCGTGCTCGTCCTCGAGGATGGCATCGCCTCGAGCGGTGCGCCGGCCTCGGCAGTTGCGCCGGCAGCGTCGCAGTCAGCCGCGCCGCCTCCCGCGTCGGAGGCACCTCGAGCAGACGCGCCAGCACAGGTCGCCGAGGCGCGAGCGTCGGCGGCAGAGGCTGGCCCTTCGACAGCCTCAGGGCGAACGGTGGACGAGCGGCCTGCGGGGGTCGTCGAGGCGGCGCGAGACCTCGAGGAGGCCGCCGTCGCGACTCCAGCTGCTGTGGCCGCCCCTGCTGCCGATGTGCCCCGCGCGCCCGTGGCCGCCTCGAGCCCCTCGGGTGGCGGGCTGGCCGAGGCGCCCGCGCCGTTCGCGTCGCCCTCGGTGCGGAAGTTCGCGCGCGAGATCGGCGTGGACCTCAAGGACGTGCGCGGGAGCGGGCCGGGCGGACGCATCTCCGAGGATGACGTCAAGCACGCGGCGCGCGACGTGCGACGAGGCCAGGCACTGCCAACACCCGCGCCCGCCTCGGTGCCCACGGGCGGCATCGAGGTGCCGCCGCTGCCGGACTTCGCGCAGTTCGGCGCCGTGGAGCGCGAGCCGCTGACGCGGTTCCGTCGCACGGTCGCGCGGAACATGGCCACCTCGTGGGCGATCATCCCGCACGTCACGCTGCATCGATGGGTGGACGTGACGGAGCTCGAGGCGCTGCGGCAGCGCTACAAGCAGCGCGCCGCCGACGCGGGAGGCAGCCTCACGGTCACCGTGATCCTCCTCAAGATCGTGGCGGCCGCCCTGAAGGCCCATCCGAGGATGAACGCCAGCGTCGACCTCGACAGCGGGGAGCTGATCCTCAAGCGCTACTACGACGTCGGCGTCGCCGTGGACACCCCTCGAGGGCTGACCGTGCCGGTGGTGCGCGGGGTGGACGACAAGAACATCATGGAGCTCTCGGTGGAGCTGTCGGCGCTGGCGGAGAAGGCGCGCGCGGGCGACCTCGGCGTGGACGACATGCGCGGCGGGACCTTCACGCTGACCAACCTCGGCGGGATGGGGATCGGCGAGTTCACGCCGATCATCAACTGGCCGGAGGTGGCCGTCCTCGGCGTGGGGCGCGCCGAGCAGCAGCCCGCCTGGGTCAACGGGGCGTGGCAGCCTCGATTGCGGATGCCGCTGTCGCTGTCGCACGACCACCGGGTCATCGATGGCGCGGACGGCGCGCGCTTCCTCACCTGGATCGAAGAGGCGATCGCGGAGCCGCTCCTGATCGCGCTGGAGGGCTAGCCGTGACGACTCAGGTCAGCGAGCGCACGCGAGTGGCCGTGATCGGGGCGGGGCCGGGCGGCTACCCCGCGGCGTTCCTCGCGGCGAGCATGGGCATGGACGTCACGCTGATCGACCCGGAGGCGAAGCCCGGCGGCGTGTGCCTCTTTCGAGGGTGCATCCCCTCGAAGGCGCTGCTGCACGCCGCGCACGTGCTCGACCAGGCGGAGGCGGCCGCGGAGTTCGGGATTCGCTTCGAGCGGCCCGCGATCGACCTCGATGCGCTGCGGGCGTGGAAGGACCGGGTCGTCGGCAAGCTGACGGACGGCCTCGGGCTGCTGACGCGACAGCGCCGCGTGCGCTACTTGCAGGGGCGCGCGCGGTTCGTCGACGCGCACACCGCGCACGTGCGCCTCGATGGCGAGCTCGTCGAGGTGGAGTTCGACTACGCGATCGTGGCGACAGGGTCCGTGCCCGCGCGGCCGGGGCCCCTCGCGATCGAGTCGCCGCGGGTCTGGGACTCCACGCGCGCCCTCGAGGTGCCCGAGGTGCCGGGGAGCCTGCTCGTGGTCGGCGGCGGCTACATCGGCCTCGAGCTGGGGAGCGTGTACCGCGCGCTCGGGTCGCGCGTCACGGTCGTCGAGATGACGCAGGGGCTGCTGCCCGGCGCCGACCGTGATCTGGTCGCGCCCCTCGAGAAGCGTCTGCGTGCGAGCGGCGTCGAGTTCCTCCTCGGGACGCGCGTGGCGGGCCTCGAGGACAGCGGGACGACGGTGAAGGTGGACCTGTCCGGCGCCGAGGTGGACGGCGTCCGCGAGGTCGACCGCGTGCTCGTGGCGGTGGGGCGCGTGCCGAACGCGCGCGACCTCGGGCTGGAGCACACCGGCGTGCAGGTTGGGCCGCGCGGGTTCATCGAGGTGGACGCGCAGCGGCGGACGGCGGAGCCCTCGATCTTCGCGATCGGCGACGTGGCGGGTGAGCCGATGCTGGCGCACAAGGCCACGCACGAGGCGCGCGTCGCCGTGGAGGCGATTGCGGGCCTGCCCGCGACGTGGGACCCCCTCGCGATTCCCGCCGTGGTGTTCACGGACCCCGAGATCGCGTGGTGCGGCCTCACCGAGGCGGAGGCGCGCGAGCGGGGACAGGCGGTAGAGATCGCGACGTTCCCGTGGGCGGCCTCGGGGCGCGCGACGACCCTCGACCGGCCCGAGGGCCTCACCAAGCTCGTGCTCGAGCCGGGCACGGAGCGCGTGCTCGGCGTCGGGATGGTGGGTTCCGGGGCGGGGGAGCTGATCGCCGAGGGCGTGCTCGCCATCGAGATGGGGGCGCGGGCCACCGACCTGCAGCTCGCGATCCACGCGCACCCGACGCTCTCGGAGACGGTGATGGAGTCGGCGGAGGTGTTCTTCGGGCAGAGCCCGCACTTCACCTCGAGGGCGCGCCGCCGCTGAGGTGCGCCGGGATCGGCGGTTCGGCAGTTCTGAGGACGGCTGGCCCTTCGACAGGCTCAGGGCGAACGGATAGAGGGCAGCGCTTCCGGCCCTCGAGGGCGACAGGGGGATCGGATGAGGGTGGTGGCACCATGACTCGGCAGGGCGAGCTGGTGGCCTTCTTCGAGCGGTACGCGGCGACCTCGATGGGTGCGGTGCCGCAGGACCTTGCCGCGTGCTACGACACGAGCTTCCTCGCGGCGGGGCCGCAGGGCGGGGCGGCGTTCCAGAATGACGAGGCGTTCCTCGGCTGGCTGCAGCAGGTGCACGATTTCAACGAGGGCGCGGGGATGACCGCCCTCGAGGTGGTGGCGGTGGGTGAGACGCCGATCAGCAATGAGTACGTGCTGGCCTCGGTGCGCTGGGGCGCCCGCTTCCGCGTGACCGGCGACGAGGTGATCGAGTTCGAGATCTCGTACTTGCTGAGGGTGGACGGCGACTCGTTCAAGGTGGCGGCGTACGTCTCGCACGAGGACCAGGAGGCCGTGATGCGCGAGCGCGGCCTGCTCTAAGGCGGTGCTCGCGGGACCTCGGCGGTGCGAGGGCTGGACTGCCCGACTCATCTCGCGTCGGTTGCCAGGGGACGGAACGCCACCTCGAGCTCGCAGCCGAGCGCTCGCGCCGCAGCGGCCAGGGTGTCCAGCCTTGGGCTGCGCTCCCCTGACTCCAACCGTGCGATGACGGGCTGCGTCACGCCCATCCGTCGTGCTAGCTCTGACTGCGATACCTGCTGCGCCTGGCGCGCTTTGATAAGTGCGCGGATGGCTGCGTAGCGAGGGGCGAGTGCCTCGTACTCAGCCTGGATGGCGGGGTGCTCGTCATGGATCCGCCTGAGGTGTTCGAGTGCGTTCCTGGGCATTCGGCCTGTGCTCCTTTCATCGGCGCTGGCGCCAGTCCTCGGCGTTCCGTCGCGCGCGGGCAGCTTCTTGCTCGTCGAGACGCTGGCTCCGCTTCCTCCAGCCGTGCAGGAGCACAATCGCTCCCGCGTGGCTGATGTAGGCAACGCGGTGGTCGCCGAACCTCAACTCGTACAGGCGTGCCGTGCGGTCGATCATCCGGGTATGAGGCATCCCTACCGCCTGTCCGAACTCGGCCAGCAACTCGAGTCCCCGCCGGAACCGCGCGAGCGCGATGCCCTCACCGGCAGCCACAATCGCCTCGACATACTCCTCGACGGGTGCGTGTCCACGACGGTCCTCATAGTAGACCACATCCATAGCCATAATGCTATATTTCGTGCGCCGACCGATCAATGGGTCGTGGGAGCCACCGGGGCCGCGGGCCTCGTGCCGCGGTGCTCGCAACAGGCTCCGTCGCCGCTCGATTCGCGCTCGGGGTGGATGGCGGTGTGGTTCGCCAGGCTCACCACGAACGGATGAAGGCGGGGTCACCACGAACGGATGATGGCGGGCGGACGGCGGGCGCACGGGCGCGGTGAGGCGGGCGGCGGTGGGTGCGCGCCCGCCTCGAGGGCTACATCTGGTAGAGGACGCCCTCCGAGATGAGCGCGTCGACCTCGTCGGTGGGGACGCCGCGCTCGACGAGCACTTCGCGCGTGTGCTGGCCGAGGGCGGGCGCGGCACGCCTCGGACCCACGGGTGTCTTCGACATGTTGACGATGGCGCCGACGACCTTCTGCGGGCCGGTGACCGCGTGCTCCAGCTCGTGAATCATGCCGTCGGCGAGGACCTGGGGGTTCTCGGTCATGTCCTCGGGCCAGGCGACGGGCGCGACGGGGACGCCGGCCGCATCAAAGTCGGCGACCCACTCCTCGACGGTGCGCTCCATGAACTTGGCGCGGATGACGCGCTTCCACTCCTCGGCCTTCTTCTGGTTCTCGGGGTCGTGGGCGTCGTAGTCGGGGTCGTCGGAGTGCTCCTGGCCGTAGACGCCGAGGACCTTGCGCATGCCGTCGCGGTTGGCCCTCGTGAG
>JADLFF010000067.1 GCA_020845735.1 Dehalococcoidia bacterium | reverse complement strand
CCGGCGCCGACCGTCACCAGCGTCTCTCCGAAGGAAGGCGCGCTCGCGGGTGGGACCGTGGTCACCATCGTGGGGAGCGGGTTCCTCGGCGGCGCGACCGTGTCGTTCGGCGGCACGGCGGGCACCGGCGTGACCGTGACGAGCACCACCTCGATCACCGTGACCACTCCGGCGAAAACCACCTCGGGCGCGGTCACTGTCGACGTGAAGAACACCGACAACCAGGCCGGCAGCCTCGCGACCGGCTACGCCTACCTCGATAAGGCAACGGTCGCCGGCGTCACGCCCGACAAGGGCCCGGCCGGAGGCGGCACGAGCGTCAAGATCACCGGCACCAACTTCGGCACAGCGCCCACCGTGCGATTCGGATCCACCGAGGCGACCTCGGTGACCGCGAGCAGCACGACCGAGATCAGCGCCGTGACCCCGGCGGGCACGGGGACCGTCGATGTGACCGTGACCGGCCCGGGGGGCGACGGGACGAAGGCGGCCGCCTTCACCTACAGCGCCTCGCCGACGATCACCCAGGCGACACCCCTCGAGGGGCCGACGGCCGGGGGGACGACCGTCACGGTGACCGGCTCCAGCCTGACGAGCGACCTCACCGTCCTGTTCGGCGACACCGCCGGGACGGGCCTGACCGTGGCCACGAACGGGAACAGCCTCACCGTGAAGAGCCCCGCGAGGGCTGCCGGCGACGCGGCGATCTCGATCAGGCTGGCGGATGGCAGCAGCGTGAGCCTCTCGACGCCGTTCCGGTACGTCGAGGCGGCAGCACCCGGCCAGATCGTGAGCGGGACCGTGACGGCGGGCGCGATCGCCCTCGTGGTGTTCAGTGGCGGATCGTCGGATCAGCTCGTGGCCGCGGCCACGGGCAGCGCCGCCTGCCCCACGAAGGATCGCCTCATCATCTTCGCGCTGGCCGAGGGCAAGTGGGTGCCGTTCATCCCCGTCGCGCCCGCGCAGGTCAACTCGACGTGGAACCAGCGCTACAGCAAGGGTCTGCCCGCGGACAGCGCGCTGTTCGTCCGCTGCACGTAGCGCGTCCCAGCGCGGCTCAGCACGGCCCAGCGCCGCTCATCGAGGAGCGTACGTCGCAGCTGGCCCGCCCGACGCCGGTTCGCTAGGCGCCGCCCTCCGGGGCCACACGGGCCGCCGAGGCCGAGCGGGTCGCGGCCGTCGCCTCGGCGACGGGCACCTCCTCGGCGAGCCGCTCCTCGAGGCGTCGCACCTCGGCCTGAAGCGCGCGCAGGCGGGCCTGGAGCCAGACCAGGTACACCAGCAGTCCCGCCCAGAACACCGCGAACCCCGCGAACAGGTACTCGAGCTGGCCTTCCACCTCAGACTCCCATCCGGCGGTCGAGACGCGCTCGCAGCGCCTGCGTCCGCACGCCGAGCAGCTCGGTCTCCGAGCGCAACACGATCAGCCACGTCGCGAGCAGCCCCACGCCAACGAGGCCGATCATCATCACCGCCACCATCTCGAGGGGCATCGCCGGGCCATCGCTGCCCACGACCATCGGCTGGGGGTGCAGTGTGCGCCACCAGCGCACCGACATGTTGATCACGGGGATGTCGGCGAAGGCGAAGATGGCGAAGACCGCCCCGTAGCGCGCCGCCTGCTCGTCGGTGGGGTCCGCGAGGTTCCTCGCGAGGAGGTACCCGCCGTAGAGCAGCAGGAGGATGAGCGTCGAGGTGAGGCGCGCGTCCCACGTCCAGTAGACGCCCCACGTCGGGCGGCCCCAGATGGCGCCCGTGCCGAGGGTGAACGCGGTGAAGAGGACGCCCACGCCTGCGGCCGCCCTCGCGATGGCGTCCCAGCGCATGTCCTTCGTCCAGAGGAGCGCGATCGACGAGACGAACACCACGAATAGCGCTCCGTAGGCGGTGAGCGCCGAAGGGAAGTGGATGTAGAACACGCGCTGGACCTCGCCCTCGACGGACTCACGAGGGGCCACGACAAGCGAGGCGGCGATCAGCGCGAACATCCCGACGCCGACAAGTGGCGGCAGGGTGACCCAGCGGAAGGCATAGATCCTCGAGGCCTGACCGACCAGCCAGCTCACGGCACACTCCGTTCGTCGTAGTCGGCGTAGTAGTCCGCGTCGTGGTCCGCGCGGCGCGTGCCTCGGAGGCACGTCACTGCTCGACCACCAGGGGGAAGAGTAGCGCAGCGCCGACCGCGCTCCAGAAGCTGAACACCGCGAGCAATAACAGCCATGGAGCGCCATCGGGGGCGCCGCTCAGCGCCTCGCCGGTGGCGCGCACCGCCGCGATGAGCAGCGGGACGAGCAGGGGCAGCGTGAGGACGGGGAGGAGGACCGCCCTCGAGCGGACCGCGCCGAGCGTCGAGAGCAGCGTGGCGAGGCCCACGTAGCCGACCGTGCCCACGACCGTCACGAGGAGCAGTCGCGGTACGAGCAGCGGCACGTTGAAGAGCACGCTCCCGAGGACCAGCACGAACGCCTCGATGGCCAGCAGGCCAACGAGGTTGGCGAGCGCCTTCCCGGCGTACAACGCGCTCCGCGGCGCCGGCGCCAGCAGGAGGGCGTCGAAGGTGCCCTGCTCCTGCTCCTCGGAGAACGAGTGGCTGCTCGCGATCACGCCGGCGAAGAGGAAGGTGACCCAGAGGACGCCGGGCAGGAGCGGCCGCACATCGGCGGTCGCGAGGTCGAACGCGAACGAGAACGTGATCACCGTCATCGCGGCGAACGCGCCCGCCGACACCCAGCCCGTGCGCTGGCGCCAGAGCAGGCGCAAGTCCTTCTCGAGGATGGCCCATGTGGCGGTCATGCGTGCGCACCGGCCAGCGCACGCGGCGCCGCGGGGGTTGGCGGAGACACGCTGTCCTCGATGATGCGCCCGCGCTCGAGGACCAGCACGCCGGTCGACCAGTCATCGACGCGATCTCGGCGGTGCGTGGCTGCGAGCACCGTGATGCCTGCAGCGCGGAGCATGAGGTCATCGAGGAGGGTGAGCGCGTCGGTGTCGAGGCCCGTCTCGGGCTCGTCCAGGAGCAGCACCGAGGGCTGATGCACGAGCGCGCGGGCCATCGCGAGGCGCTGGTGGTACCCCCTCGACAGCACGCGCGCCGGCTCGTCGCGGCGGCGCCAGAGCCCGACCGCGCGCAACAGCTCCTCGATGCGTGCGTTGGCATCGAGGAGGCCGTAGAGGCGCGCGAAGAAGCGCAGGTTCTCGAGGGAGGTCAGGTCCTCGTAGACCATCGGCTGGTGCGCGAGGACGCCGATGCGGCGCCGCACCTCGCCGCCAGCGCGTGCGACATCGTGACCCGCGATCGTGACGCGTCCGACGCGCGGAGGCGCAAGCGTGCACAGCGTGGCGAGCAGCGTCGACTTCCCGGCGCCGTTCGCGCCGAGGAGCGCCACCCTGGCGCCCGCGGGCACCTCGAAGCCAACGTCATCGAGGGCGGTGACCGAGCCGTAGCGACGCGACAGCCCCTCGACGACCACGACCGGGCTCGGTGAGGCCGGCGTGACGATGATCGAGCCCGCGGTCATGCCGCCTCGACGCGACGTGCGGCGGCAGCGCGGTTCGCGAGGTGCGCGCCGCCCGCAATCGCGAGGAGCACGACGCCAAACCCGATGATGGCGGCCGTGCGGTCCGACAGCGGGTTCTGCTCCAGACGCCCACCGAGGCCGAGCACGCGGGCCGTGATCACGTCCCCCGCTCCGGCCGGCGCCAGCGACTGGACGACGAAGACGCGTTCGTCCTCGATGGTGGTGGGGTCTGCCTGAGTCGCGCCGTTGCCCGGGAGCAGCGCGCGCGCGAAGCGCTCGGGGGCGAGGATGCGCAGCTCATCCGTCGGGAGCGCGGTCCTGAGCTCGAGGGGCACTTCCGCCGCGCCGAGGTCCGCGGTGACCTGGTAGCGCGTCGTTAGCAGCGTGACGCCCGGACGGAGCACGACCCGTGCCTCGGCGATGTCGCCATCCTGTGTGAAGGTTCCCGCCGCGGGGAGACCGTCGTACCAGGACTCGCCATCGACGTTGCGGGCGCCCGCCGCGAGGGGCACCGCGAGGGTCACCCCCTCGGCGTCACCGATCCACGATCGCGGGGTGGGATTGAGGACGAGGTCCTCGCGCTGGAGCGTGACCTCGCCCGTCCTCGTGTCCACGAAGACCACGGTGATGCCCGACAGCTGGCTCGTGAGGTCCGGCCGCTGGGGCGAGGCGTTCCACACCGTGACATCGATGAACGCCTCGGCGTTTGCGGACGAGAGGATTACCGGCGCCGCGCCGAGGTACGTGACGCCCTCGACCGTGGCACTGACGACGTAGGTCGCGTTGGCACTGACCGTATCGAGGGCGAAGCGGTACCGGCCGCCCTCAGCGCGCGTCTCGCCGACGACGCGCGACCCGTTCCCGAGTTGCACGAGCTGGACCGGCACGCCCTCGACGTCCACGGCGGCCCCATCGCCGACGAGCACCATCCCGGAGATGACGCCGGGCACGGGAGCTGCGGGTACTCCGTGCCCTCCCGAGGGCGGCGTCTGCGCCGTCGCGACGAGCGTGGTCCACCAGAGGGCGACCAGGACGGCGGCCAGGGCAGCGAGGGCAGCCACGACCGCGCCTCCCGCGCCCGCCTTCGAGCGGTCGCTGATCACCGGGCGGTCCCCGGCTGGCCGAGGGCGCGCAACTGCTCGGAGAGCGCGCGCAGCTCCGGCGCCAGCGCCCGCCGCCCCTCGAGACGGTCTGCCGCCGAGATGCGCCCCTCCGCGAGATCGAGGTCCAGCTCCGCGAGGTCGGCGAGCAGCATCTCGCGCCGCTCCGCGAGCGCCATCGACGCCGTGGGCGCGTCGACGGGACGGGTCCACGGCCATCCCACGAGCAGCGCCGCGACACCGGCGACTACGGCGAGGACCACCCACTCCACGAGGTCAGCGCCCCAGCTGCGCGTCGAGCCAGCGGTCGTCGCTCTCGACGAGGGGGGGCGCCGCCGAGCGCCGCGTCTGCGCCCTCAGCCATCGTGCGCCCAGCGCGCCGACCACGACGACCGACCCGACCACCCAGCCCCACAGCCAGAGGTTGAAGCCGGACCTCGGGACCGTGGCCAGTACGCGGTCGCCGAAGCGGCCGGAGAAGAACGCGACGATCGCGGCCTCCGACTCGCCCTGCTCGAGGCGCGTGCGGATCTCGCGGCGCATGTCCTGGCAGATCGCCAGCTCGCAGACATCGAGGCGCTTGTTGGTGCACTGCGGGCAGAGGAGCTGCTGCTCCACCTGCAACGTGCGTGCCTCGAGGGTGGGCGGCGCGGCCGGGCCGCGGCCGCTCAGGAAGGTGAACGCGCCCACGCCGAGGACGCCGGCGGCCACGAGGACGAGCGCAACGCGGGCCACCTCAGGCTCCCGTCACGCGCGATGGGGCGGGAGCCGCCACCTCGCGGCGCACCACCGAGGGCGCGCGGAGTGGGGCGAAGGCAATGAGACCGCCCGCGGCGTACATCGCGGCGCCGATCCAGAGCCACACCACGAGGGGATTCACGAACACCTGCACGTGCACGCGCTGGTCGTCGTCCCAGCCCTCGATGAAGACGTAGAGGTCGCGCGTCAGCGACGAGTGGAGCCCGACGACTGCCGTGGGCTGCTCGGGGAAGTTCCGGAAGACGCGCCGGCCCGGCTCGAGTCGCGTGACCGCCTCGCCGCCGCGCGTCACGAAGAGGGGCGCGATCACGTCGGCATCGATGCCGTTCGCCGTCCCCTGGCGCTGGCGCAGGCCGTCGTAGCGGAACGTGTAGCCCGCGAACTCCGCGCTGTCCCCCGGCGACAGCGAGAGCCGGCCCTGCTGCTGGTACACGCTCGACGCGATGACCGCGACGGCCATGACCGCGAGCGCGACGTGGACGAGGTAGCCGCCGTACCGCCTCGGGTCACGGTCCAGCAGCCCGAGGAAGGCCGCCAGCCACGACGGACGTGCGCCGTGTGCGGCCCCGGCACGCCTCGATGCACGCGCACCGACCCAGAACTCGCGCGCGGTGACGAAGGCGATCGCGAAGGCGGACACGACGCCGACGAGCGCGGACGCATCGCGCATCCCGAGCGCGAACAGCACCGTCGCGAGCGCCGCGCTCGCCAGCACCGGCCAGCGGAACCGCGCGAGCAGCGTCGGGCGGGCCGCCTGCCGCCAGGGGACCACCGTGCCAACCGCGACCAGCACCAGCAGTGCGAGGAGGAGCGGGCCCATCACCTCGTTGAAGAACGCGGGCCCAACGGTGATGCGGCTCCCGTCGTACAGCTCCGAGAAGACGGGGAAGAGCGTGCCGCCGAAGACCACGAGGGCCATCGTGATCAGGAGGTAGTTGTTGACGACGAGCACACTCTCCCTCGAGGCGAGCGAGACGAAGTCGGATTCCGCGCGGAGACTCGGCGCGCGCCAGAAGAGGAGGACCGCCGAGACCACCACGGCGATCGCGAGCATCACGAGGAAGTACGGCCCCACGCTCGATTGTGCGAACGAGTGCACCGAGTTGACGAGCCCCGAGCGCACGTTGAAGGTCCCGAAGACCGCGAGCGCGAACGCCAGGAACGCCAGCCCGAGGTTCCACAGCTTCAGCATCCCGCGGCGTTCCTGGATCATCACCGAGTGCAGGAACGCCGTCATCGGCAGGAGCGGCAGGATCGCCGAGTTCTCGACGGGGTCCCAGCCCCAGTAGCCGCCCCAGCCGAGCACCGTGTACGCCCACCAGCCGCCGAGGACGTTGCCAATCGACAGCACGAGCCACGACCCGAGGGCCCACGGGCGCACGACTCGGAGCCACGTGCCGTCGAGGCGTCCGGCGGCGAGGGCCGCCACACCGAGGACGAACGGCACGGCCGTGCTCGCCAGCCCTCCGAGGAGCATCGGCGGGTGCACGAGCATGCCTCGATCCACGAGCAGCGGGTTCAGGCCGAGCCCATCGGGCGTGGCGAACGGACTCAGGCGGAAGGGGGAGGCCATGAACGCGAGGGGAATGAGGAGGGCCGCCAGCACCCCTCCCGAGGCCGCCACGGCCGGCGAGGCGCCCCAGGGGATCTTCGGCACCGTATGCAGCGCGAACAACGCGAACAACAGCGCCGTGATCCAGGACCAGAACAGGAGCGAGCCCGCCTGGCTGCTGTAGAAGGCGGCGACCTTGAGCGGCGTCTCGAGGTCCCGGGACGACACGCGCGTCACGTAGTCGATGCTGAAGTCGTCGCGCAGCAGGGCCGTCAGCAGCGCGGCCGCCGCGAGGGTGACGAGGCCCGCCGCGACCACGAGGGCGCGTCGTGCCGCCTCGCCGAGGTCGGGTCGGCGCAGGGGTCCCGCGGCGATGCCGCCGACGAGGGCGAACACGCTGCAGGCCAGCGCCGTCAGAATCGATGCCGAGCCGACCGTCGCGAGGAGGTTCATGCCACTCCTCGATCAGTAGTCCGTGGATGGCGTCGGTGTCGCCGTCAGGAACTCGTTCTCGTGCTTGATGATCAGTGAGGACGCGACGAGGGAGCCGGGGCCGTCCGCCTCGCCCTCGAGGACGACGAAGGCGCGATCGCCGAAGAGCCCGGGGACGGGGCCTCGGGGGTACGTGACGGTGAGGCGCTCGCCGTGCTGGCCCTCGATCACGAAGCGTGACGGGCGCCCCTCCTCGAGGACGATCGTGTCACCGATGACGCGGCCACCGACTCGGAAGCGCGTGTTGCTGCCGGGGACGGCCTGCATGAACTCCTCGGGAGTCACGTAGTAGGAGAGGGAGGAGCCGGCGGCGTTCACCGCGAGGAACGACACGCCGAAGGACACGCCCAGCAGCGCCAGCAGCAGCTGGCCGCGCCGGGTCGCGAGGAACGCGCGCATCCCGGTCACGGTCGGACCTCAGTGCGCGGAGCGTCGGCGCGCGGGGCCTCGATGCCGCCGATCGCATCGAGGCGCGCCCGCAGGTCCTGCTCGGTGAACTCACCGAGGTACTTCTGGTGCACCTTGAGGCCGGGCTTGAGGAAGAAGGACTCGGGGAGGCCGTAGACGCCGTAGTCGAGGTAGACGGCGCCCTCCCTGTCGTGCACGAGCGGGAACGAGAGGTTGTGGCGCTCGATGAACGCGCGCGCCGCCGACTCCTGGTCCTGGATGTTCACTCCCACGAAGGCGTACCCCCGGTCTCGGTACTCCGGCCAGAGCCGTTCGATGAGCGGCGCCTCGGCCTGGCACGGCGCACACCAGGAGGCCCAGAAGTAGAGGAATACCGGCTTCCCCTCGTACTCCGCGAGGTCGACCGTGCCCGCGTCGAACCGTGGCAGCTCGAACGGCTGGGCGGAGGTGAACCCGGCGTCGACCGCTCCGAGGGGTGGCGCACCCACGCCGCTCCGCATCGCGAGGGCGAGCGCCGCCGCGAGCGCGAGAGCGACGACCCCCACGCTGGCTACCGCGATCTGGCCGTGGGAAAGTCGTGCCATATCGCATCGAGGGTAGGACCTCGCCGGAGGGCGCGGCAATCGAGCCAGCCGTCAAAACCCGGTCCTCGGGGTCGCTTTCGAGCGTCGCCGGCTCCGCCGGTACAATGCCGCATCACGGCTGCCGTAGAGCCGCACTACGCCCGCAATCCGATGGACGCGCGGGCACGGCGAGGAGCCGGATATCGCCATCACGCCCCCTCCGTCCGCACCTCGCGAGGTCCGGCCGGGCATGTGGTCCGCGTTCATGTTCCGCGACTACCGCGTGCTCTGGCTGGCGCAGATCGCCGCCGTGTTCACGAACGACCTGCGCCAGCTCGCGGCCGGGTTCTGGCTGTACCAGGAGACCGGGTCTGCGGCGCAGCTTGGCCTCCTCGGTGGCGTGCAGCTCATCGTGCAGATCCCCGCGCTGCTGTTCGGAGGCACGCTCGCCGACCGGCTGGACCGCAAGTGGCTGGTGACGACGACCCAGGGCGTGGGGTTCGTGTTCGTGGGTGGCATGGCCGTCCTGGCCGTGCTCGACGCGCTGGAGCCGTGGCACGTGTACGTCGCGACGGCCGTCCTCGCGGTCACCGGGGTGTTCGGGAACCCCGCGCGGTCGGCGCTGATCGCCGCGGTCGTGCCCGTCGAGCACCTCGGCGCGGCGGTGGCCTCCAACATCGCGACGGCACAGGTCGGCACGGTGGCGGCACCGCTCGCGTTCGCCGCAGTGGCCGAGTACGTCAACCTCACGGCCGCGTTCGTCCTCGCAGCGGTGATCGCGATCCCCGCGATGCTGCTGCCCGCCCTCCTCCGAGCGCACTCGCGGCCCCAGGCGCCCGCGGACGGCCTCAGCACCGTGCAGCGGACGTGGGAGGGCTTCACATTCGTGCGCCGCCACGAGCTGCTGCCCGCCCTCTACCTCCTCGATATGGGCGTGACGGTGTTCACGTTCTACCGCCTGCTCTACCCGGTCCTCGCCGACCAGCTCTTCGGCGGGGGAGCCGGCACGGCGGGACTGCTCACCTCGGCGAACGCGCTGGGCACGGTGGCGGGCAGCTTCGCGATGCTCGTGCTGACGCGCTTCAAGCACACGGGCCGCACCGTGCTCTGGGCGACCGCCGTCTACGGGCTGGTGCTGATCCCGTTTGCCCTCGTGAGCTGGCTCCCGGCCGGGTTGCTGTTCATCACCATCCTCGGCGGCATGGACGCGATCAGCGTGACGGCGCGACAGCTCACGGTGCAGCTCACCACGCCGGACGCGATGCGGGGACGGGCGCTGAGCATCCAGACCCTCGCAGCGCAGACCGCGAACAACATCGGCACCCTCGAGGTCGGCCTGGCCTCGGATGCGATCGGGGCGTCGCGGACGCTGCTGCTCGGGGCGGGTGTCGCCCTCGGGATCACGAGCTATGCGTGGCGCCGCACGAAGGCGCTCGTGGACTACGAGGCGCCCTGAGCCCGGGTCGTCACGTCGCGCGGCTCGAAGCCGGGACACGTGAGCACCGGCAAGCGGGGATACCTCGGGAAGCGCGCGTCCGAGTCGGAGCGACCGCAGCGGAGGAACGCGCTGCCGCGGGCGCTCCGCACCTCGCGCGCCCACGCACAGGCATCACACAGCCCTCGCGAGGCCGCCGCAGGTCGGTTCAGCGCACGCCCACCGAGGCGGCACGCATCCGCGCGCGGTCGTTGGCGATGGTCGCGACCGTGCTGCGGCCGACCGGCCCCTCGAGGTCCCGCACGACGCAGGAGCCGATCGCGATGCCGCCCTGCGAGTCGTGCGCCGCCACCTCGAAGCCCAGCCACTCGGAGGCCGGGTAGCGGAACAGGTGCAGCGTCATGTCGGCGTTGATGAACGCCTGTCGCGGCTCCGAGCGGTTGGAGTGGGGGTTCGCGTAGTCCGCGGCGGCAGCCGTGCGGACGAACGCGCTCGTTGTCTCGCCCTCGACGAAGGGGTGTGCCATCCGCAGCCACGCCACCGAGGGGTCGCGCTCGCCCTCGGCGCGCACGTGCCGGATCTCCCAGGCGTCACGGTGGTCGCCGAACGGACCCTCGCCCTCCTGGCCGGCGAGCACGCCTGCCGAGGGCGGGGCGACGGGCGCGGCGGACCCGCCCCACGAGGTGGGCACCACGTCCGAGGCGAGCAGGATCAGCCCGCTCGCGCGCGCCACCTCGACACCCTCGATCTCGAGCGCCGCCTCGACCGAGCGAATGCGATTGCCGTCGCGCAGCAGGCGCGTCTTGAGGGTCGTCGGGCGGTGGGGGGCCAGCCGGAACATGTCCACCGTGAGGCGCGCGATCTGCCAGCCATCGTCGGGTGCGAACGCCTCGATGCCGTAGGCGAGCAGTCCCGCGACGGCGCGGCCGTGCAGCGAGTCGTGGTTCCATGGCCCTCGGCAGAAGTCGCTCGGGTTGAATATGTCCCCTGAGCGCTCGAAGAACGCCGCCATCGCACCCTCTCTCACCGGGCCTCGGCGCCACGAGGCGCCCACTGCGACTATCGGCGTGAGCGTGCCTCGGGAGAGGCGCGCGCACGACTCGCACGACCCGCGCGACCCGCGCTCGCGGCCGAGGGCTGGCCAGTCGATACTGAGGTCAGCTTATGGAGGGGGTCAGGGTGACACAAACGGGCGGGGCTTCGGGGCGAGCACTGGTGACCGGTGCGGCGGGGTTCGTGGGTGGCCACCTCTGGCGGCGGCTGCTCGCTGATGGCGTCGAAGCGGTGGGCCTCGACATGGTCGCCTCGCGACGCGGGATTCCCGAGGGCGCCCGGTTCCTCGAGGTGGACCTGCGCGACGGCGAGGCCGTCCGGCGCGCCATCGAGGACGTGCGCCCCGCCGTCGTGTACCACCTCGCGGCGCAGGCCTCCGTCGTGATCTCGATGCGGGACCCGGTGGGCGACGTGCAGGCGAACGTGATCGCCTCGATCCAGCTGGCGCAGGCGGCGATGGCCGCGGGGACCGGCCGGTTCGTGTTCTTCTCGACCGGCGGTGCGCTGTTCGGCGCGCCCGAGGTCATCCCGATCGGCGAGGACTACCCCGCCCGCCCGGAGTCCGTCTACGGCGCCTCGAAGCTGGCCACCGAGCGCTACCTCGCGATCGTCACCAACGACTCCGGGATGCAGCTGTCGGTTGTCCGGCCGGGCAACATCTACGGCCCGTGGCAGGACCCGCACGGCGAGGCGGGCGTCGTGGCGATCTTTGCCCAGCGCATGCTCGCGGGCGAGCCCTGCACGATCTACGGCGACGGCAGCCAGTTGCGCGACTACGTGTACGTCGAGGACGTGGTCGATGCCGCCGTGCGCGCCGCGCAGTACGAGGCGGCCACGTGCAACATCGGCACCGGCGCACCAACCTCGACGCGCGGGGTATTCGACGCGATCGCGAGGGCGGTGGGCTACACCGCGCCGCCTGTGCTTGCACCGGAGCGACCCGGCGACATCAAGCAGATCGCGCAGGACGCCTCGAGGGCGCGCGCGATCTGGGGATGGGCGCCGCAAGTCTCCTTCGAGGACGGCATCAGTCGGACCGTGGACTTCTTCCGCGCGCAGCGCGGGTAGCGCTCACGCCCGCGGCGGGCGGTCCCGTTCTTCGGCGAGCAGCCGCGCGTGCACCTCGGCGGTCAGGCGGTGGATCTGCGTCGTCAGCTCCTCGACCTGCCTCGTGAGGTCCGTGTTCAGTTGGAGCAGGGTCAGCGTGGACTCCGACAGCTCCTCGCGATGTCGCGCGTCCGCGTCGGACCACACGCGGTCGCGCTCGGCCTGGCGCGTCTGCGCGAGCAGGATCAGCGGTGCGGCGTAGGCCGCCTGGAGGCTGAAGGCCAGGTTCAGGAGGATGAACGGGTACGGGTCGAAACCGACGAGCATCGCGGCGTTGGTGGCGACCCAGGCGATCACCAGCACGGTCTGCCCCACGAGGTAGTACGGCGTGCCGAAGAAGCGCGCGATCGACTCGGCGAGGGCGCCGAACCAGCCGCCTCCGAAGGTAGCCCCGAGCGAGGCGTGGGGCACGTGGAAGCGCCAGTGCGACTGATCGGCGGGCAGGGACGGAGCAGGCAGGGACTGGGCAGGCGAGGACTGGGCAGCCATCGGGGACCCCTCGGACGCGCGGACAGGCAGGCGACGACGCCGTCCAGCGTACGAGGTCAGTCGGCGGACGGTCTCGGCCTAGTAGCAGCTCCAGGGCCGGAAGCTGTAGCCCGCGCGCTGGTAGATCACCCAGGACGCTGCGAGGGCACCATCGACGGTGAAGAGCTCGTAGTCGCGCGCCAGGTCGGGATGCACGTCGACGCGCACCTGGAGGACACCGAGGGCACGACCGCCGTCACCCTCAGCGCGGTAGTCCATCGCGGAGCCATACCGCGACTCGCAGCTCGCGATGCGCACGACCTCGGACCAGAGCTCCTTCGGCCAGGGGCTGCGCGCGAGGGCCTGGTACAGCTCGCCGGTGGTGAGCTTGATCGGCGTGGGGTCGACGATGCTGAGGGCGAGCGCGCGGACCTCGCCATCCGGCGCGCTGGTGGCGTTCGCTGCGCTCGGTGCCGTGCTCGGCAGTGCCGCACCGGCCGGGACCGTGACGCTCGAGGTCGACTCGGCGGCCGAGGTCGAGACGACCGCGGTGTCGGCGACGTGGG
>JADLFF010000066.1 GCA_020845735.1 Dehalococcoidia bacterium | reverse complement strand
GTCGCGAAGATGGCGACGGTCGAGACCATCACGAGCAGGCTGAGCAGCGTGCTCCGACTCAGGCCCAGTTGCTGGGTCATGTATGCCACGTAGCCGATTCCCTTCGCCCACCCCATCGTGGGGTTCCCCAGGATGGGGTTCCCCGCCAGGGGAGGGATGCATCGTGTTCCGTCCGAGGGAGCTCGATGGTTACGCCGCGGGCGACCTCCTGTCGCGGCGGGCGTGGGAAGGGAGATGCGAGTGCAGCGCTCGCGCGCGCATCACCTCGAGGCGTGACCCCTCGAGGGCGTGCGCGCGCCGTAGACTGGCGCTGTAAGGCATCGGGGGTGCCACCCCTTCCTTACGCCCGGCCCCGGAGCGGTGCCAGCCGCCTCGGGGCCTGCCCGTTTCTGCGTGCAGCGCCGGACGCGAGGCCCGGTTCGCCACTCGATAGGGACGCGCGCTGCTGCCGTGGTGTCCCACGACCGCGCGCCGTGCTGGACGCTGGACCTCCTCCGAGATGGGTTCGGCTCGGCCGAGACGCGAGCGCCTCCATGCGCCCGGACGCACCCCTCGATGCGTGGGCGTCAGGCTAACGTCAGGATGGGCAGTGTCAAGGCTGCAGGTTATCGGACCAACCGAGTGGTCAGATCAGGCGTGGCCCCCCTCGTCGCGCACGCAACGATCGAGGTCCGCGCGCACCGCGGACGCCGAGGCGTACGGCGGCTCGCCGCCGCGCCCGCAGAGCCGGTCCACGAGGCGACCCACGCCAGGCCTCGGTGGAGCGCCGAGCAGCACCTCGAGCGTGCCCCCCACCGCGTAGAGGTCATCCGCGATCGTCGCGATCGTCCGGACACCATGCGCGCGGTAGCGAGGCGTCCCCGCCTCGACGGGTGCGCCGTCACCCAGGCCGCGTGCGAGGCCAAAGTCCACGAGCGTGACGCGACCGCCTCGCGCCAGCACGAGGTTGGACGGCTTCACATCGAGGTGCGCCAGTCCGCAGCCGTGGAGGTACTCCAGCGCCTCGAGGACATCGCCCGTCCAGGCCAGCGCGCGCGCCGCGGGCGTCCGTCCGTGCGCCCGCACGATCGACTCGAGGTTCGCCGCGCCCGCGTGCTCGAGGATGAGGCACGTGGCGCCCTCCACGCGCGCGACATCGAGGAGACGCACCACCCGGTCGTGGGAGAGTCCCGCGAGCACCGCCGCCTCGCGCTCGAGCCGGTCGTCGCCCGCCCCGTCGCGCGCACGCTTGATCGCCACCGCCCGGCCGAGGCGGCGGTCGCGTCCGAGGTACACGTCGGAGCCCGGACTCCGTGCGATCAGCCGCTCGAGGACGTAGCGGCCACCCTCGAGGGGCTGGTCACGCGACTCAGGGCCGCCAGTCGGGGCCGAAGCCGAAGTCAATCTGGTTCCAATCGGGGTGTCCCATCGCCGGGGAGTACGGTCCGAGCTCGTAGCCGTTGATCGAGAGCAGCGCCGTGCGCCCCTTGTTCGTGAAGACCTGCACCCGCTGGCGGCCCTGCCACGACCGCGACTCACCGCTGCGCATCGTCCCGTCGAACAGCACCGTGCTGTCGACCGTTGCTCGGACGTACGTGTCCTCCTGCGCGCGCAGGGTGACGAGGACCTGCCCGGGCACGGCCTGGGGCGCGGCGGGCTCCGAGGCGGTGGTCGTGGCCTCGGGCGGCGGGGCGGACGAGCGCGTCTGCAGGGACGCCACGGAGACCGCGAGCACCCCCGCGGCCGTCAACCCGCCGACGGCCGCGAGCACGATCAGCCGCGGGCGCCCCGCGCCCGGCCTCGATGACGGCACGCGCCGAGGGGCGGGCGTCGGGATGTCCTTGGTGGGCGCGGGTGGTGCCGTCGCGGCCTCGAAGCGCGGAGCGGCGAGGGGCAGCGTCGGTTCATCGCTGACAAAGGCGTGCGCCGGCTCCTCGAGGGCGGGCAGCCACTCCGGACGCGCCCCACCGGAGCGCCGGGACGTCGCCCGCTCGAGGGCGTCGAGGACCTCCTCGAGTGTGGCGTCCGAAGCCGACTCGGGGTGTGGCCACGCACGCTCGAGGTCATGAAGCGGCGAACCCGCTGGGACACGCCCGTGATCGAGCGCCTGCGCCACCGCCTCGCGCAGCTGCGCGCCGACCGGCTGCTCGCGCCGCTCCGCCGAGGCCGGCAGGAACAGCTCGATGGGATCGAGGCGCGCCCGCTGCTCGAACAGATCGGGCGGAAGCCGCTGGAGATCGAGGCCGGCGCCGCGTGCCTCGCGCAGTCCCTCGGCGAGATCGCGCATCAGCGCATCGTCCTCGGCGGTGGGGGGCGGGAGGCTTGCGGGCCGGGGGGCCTCGAGGATAACGACGAGCCGGCCGGCCTCGGGCAGCGCGTCCACGACGCGGAGGAACGCCGGACTGGTGAGGCGGCTGCTCGCGCGGGCCACCTCGAGGAGCGCGTGATGGCTCCCGCCCTCGCCGGCATCGAGCATCCAGGCGCGGACCGGCCGCCCGAGCTGCAGGTCGCGCCCCTCGTGGCGCGTGGCAGCCGTCCAGTCGAACGCCACGCCGCCACTCAGCGAGTAGCGAGCCGCGTCTTCCAGCGGAGCGCCGGCGGGATCGACCAGGTCGCGAGTCACCCTTCCATCGTACCGGCGCGCATCCGTCATGCCTTGCACGTTCGCGTCACGCGGACCGCGGAGTCAGGCGCGATACTGGAAGCCGATGGGGAACCTCCTCGACACGCCCTCGATGCTGCTGGTCCAGGCGCTGCGCCTGGGCGTCGTCGTGCTGCTGTACGCGCTCCTGCTGCGGCTGCTCTGGACGCTCCGCGGCGAGCTGCACTCGACGCCCGGGACTACCTCGCAGGCTGCGGCCGGAGCCCCCGAGGCGGACGCAGCACTCGAGGGCTTCGAGCCGGCCGAGCCCGACGAGGCCGTTGGTCCCGTGCTCGTCGTGGTTGACGTAACGGCGAACGAACGCGGCGAGCCCCTCCCGAGTCTCATCGGACGCCGCTTCCACCTCGGAGCGTCGAACGTGATCGGACGTGATCCCACGAGCAGCATCGTGATCCCCGAGGCGCACGTGTCTCGGCGGCACGCACGCATCGACTACCGCGACGGCGAGTGGTGGCTCGACGACCTCGACTCGATGAACGGCACGTACCTCGATGAGCGGCAGGTCCGGGAGCCCACGTCCGTCCTGCTCGACGACGTGATCCGCCTCGGCGGCGTCGCGCTCGCGGTCCGCGAGGAGCGCGTGTGAGGCTGATCGCCGCGCCACGTCCCCGCGACGACGTGGTGGCGCTGCTCCTCGTCACCCTCTTCCTGGCAATCGGCCCGTCCACCGTCTGGCTGGCGCTCGCGCAGCGCTCGCCGGACTCGCTGGCCCCGATGCTGGCCGTGGTGGTCCTCCTGCCCGGTGCGGGCCTGCTGATGGCACGGCTCCTGCGGTGCCACCTCGACACCGTGCTGCTCGCCTCGACGTGGGCACTCACCGCCCTGGGGATGATGGTGGTCGCCCGAGTCCGGCCGGCGCTCCTCGGGCAGCACGCGACGTGGGTGGTCCTCGGCTGGTGCGCATTCCTCGTGGTGCTGTGGCTGCCGAGGCTCCCCGAGCTGTTGCGGCGGTACCGCGCGGCGTGGTTCGGCCTCGCCTGCCTGCTCGTCCTCGCGACGTTCGTGATCGGCGAGGACCCGACGGGTAGCGGCCACCGACTCTGGCTCCGACTCGCCGGATTCACGTTCCAGCCGGCCGAGGCGCTCCGCGTGGCAACCACGGTCTTCGTCGCGGGTGCCCTTGCCACCTCGCGAGGCGGGACCACCGCCCTCCGAGGCCTGGGGCGACTGCTGGCCCCCACGGTCGTGGCCGGGCTGGGGATCGCCCTCGTCGTGCTGCAGCGCGACCTCGGTCCCGCGCTCCTCATCGCGGGGTCGTTCATCGGCCTCTACTTCCTCGCGGGCAGGCCGGTCCGCGTGCTCGTGATCGGGCTCGTCGTGTTTGCGATCGGCGCGTCGCTGGTCGCCTCCACCTCGAGTACCGCTCGAGAGCGGATCGGCGTCTGGCTCGACCCGTGGGCCTCGGCGGACGGCACGGGATACCAGTCGCTGCAAGCGCTGGGTGGCCTCGCCAACGGCGACGTGCTCGGCACCGGGCCGGCGAACGGCGTCCCGACCCTCATTCCCGCCGCACACACCGACTATCCCTTCGCGGTCATCGGCGAGGAGTGGGGCCTCCTCGGAACGCTGGGTGTCGTCGCCCTCTACGCCGTGCTCGTCACTCGAGGGCTGCAGCTTGCGAGGGCCACCAGCGGGCGTTTCGAGCGGCTCCTCGTCGGCGGCCTGATCGTCGGTGTGGGGCTGCAGTTCCTGCTGGTGACGGCGGGCACGCTGCGCCTCCTCCCGCTGACCGGCATCACGAGTCCGTTCGTGAGCTACGGCGGCAGCTCGACGCTGATGAGCTGGGTGAGCCTCGGCCTCATCGTGCGCCACGCGCAGCCCGCGATGCGCCCTCCCAGCCTGCCGATCCCCGCGGGCCGGCAGCGGACGAATCGGCGGATGGAGGCGCTGGGCGCCCTGCTCCTCCTCGGCTTCGCGACGATTGCCCTCGGAGCGGGCTACTGGCAGGTGGCGCGCGGCCCGGAGCTGCGCGCGGACTCGAGGGTGAGCGGCGGCCGTGAGATCGCCCTCGCCGCGCGCGCACCTCGAGGGCGCATCCTGGACCGGCACGGCGCAGTCCTCGCGGCCACCGAGACGCGGCCGGACGGCTCCCTCGGGCGCACGTACACCGAGCTCGGCGCGGTGCACATCGTGGGGTACTTCGACCCGGAGCGGGGCGCGATCGGGGCGGAGGCCGTGGCCTCGAGGCAGCTGATGGGCGAGGAGTCGCCGACCACGGGTGGGGCCCTCCGCGGCCTCGTGCGGCTGCCCGGTCCCACCGAGGACGTCCAGCTCGCGCTGGACCTCGGGATCCAGCGCGCGGCGCAGACCGCGATGAACGGCGCGCCGGGTGCTGCCGTGGCCCTCGACCCGCGGACGGGTGAGGTGCTCGCGCTCGTCAGCAATCCCGGCTTCGACCCCGGCATCGACGACCGCGCGTGGGACGGCCTCCGCTCGAGGCCGGATAGCCCGCTGCTGAACCGCGCGACGCAGGGCCTGTACACGCCGGGCTCCACCTTCAAGACGGTCACACTGGCCTCGGCGCTGGCGGCCCGACTCGTGGAGCCCGCGACGGCGGCGCAGTGTCCGGAGCGCGTCACCATCCTCGGCGTGCCGGTCACGAGTCGGAACGAGCCGCCGGGGAAGACCACGCGCACGGTGCGCGACGCCTATGCGTACTCGTGCAACACGTTCTTTGCGACGCTCGGGCAGCGCCTGGGCGCGCCACGCCTCGAGGAGACGTCGCGCGCCTTCGGGCTTCTCGACGCACCGCCGTTCGAACTGCCCTCCGAGGCGGGCCGCCTCTACTCGACGCCGCGCTTCCTCGAGGATGACCGCGGCCTCGCGGCCACCGCCTTCGGCCAGGGGGAGCTCGAGCTGTCGCCGCTCCAGCTGGCGCTGGTCGCCGCCGGCATCGCGAACGACGGCGTGGTGCCCGCGCCGACGCTGTTCCCGCGAGCCGAGCCGTCCGAGTGGCGTCGCGCGCTCAGCCCCGAGGTCGCACGCGACCTCGCGCAGGTCATGGAGTACAGCG
>JADLFF010000065.1 GCA_020845735.1 Dehalococcoidia bacterium | reverse complement strand
TTCGAGATCGGGCAGCGGCACAACCTGCCGATCATCAGCATCATGCATCCCGACGCCACGCTGAACGAGGCCGCCGGGACGTACGCGGGCCTCGACCGGTTCGAGGCGCGGAAGCGCGTCGTCGCGGACCTCGAGGCGGCGGGCCTGCTCGAGAAGACCGTGCCGTATCGCCACGCGATCGGGCACTCCTCGCGGTCCGGTGCCGTCGTCGAGCCGCTGATCTCGATGCAGTGGTACGTGAAGATCGAGCCGCTGGCGACGCCGGCGATCGAGGCGGTGCGGGACGGCCGCATCCAGTTCGTGCCGCGGCACTTCGAGCGGACCTACCTCCACTGGATGGAGAACATCCGCGACTGGTGCATCAGCCGCCAGATCTGGTGGGGACATCGGATCCCCGCCTGGTACTGCGACGCCTGTGGTGACGTGATCGTGGCGCGTGAGGACCCGACGCGCTGCCCGCAGTGCGCCTCCGAGGCGCTGCGGCAGGACGAGGACACCCTCGACACCTGGTTCTCGTCGGGGCTGTGGCCGCACTCGACGCTGGGGTGGCCGGAGCAGACGCCCGAGCTCGCGAAGTACTACCCGACGCAGGTGATGGAGACCGCGTACGACATCATCTTCTTCTGGGTCGCACGCATGATCATGATGTCGATGTACAACATGCGGGACCGCGGGCCGCAGGGGTCGATCCCCTTCGAGACCGTCTACCTCCACGGACTCGTCCGGGCCGAGGACGGCTCGAAGATGTCGAAGTCCAAGGGCAACGTGATCGACCCGCTGGAGACCATCGCGAAGTACGGCACGGACGCCCTGCGCTACACGCTGATCTCGGGGTCATCGCCGGGGAACGACCAGCGCCTGTCCGAGCAGCGGCTCGAGGCCGGGCGCAACTTCGCAAACAAGCTGTGGAACGCCTCGCGGTTTGCGCTGTCACTCGTCGAGGCAGGGGACGACCTCACGCTGCCTGCGCCCTCGGACGTCACGTCCGTCGAGGACCGCTGGATCCTGTCGCGCGTCGAGCGGGTATCGGCGAGCGCCAACGAGCTGCTCGGCAAGTTCGAGCTCGGCGAGGCGATGCGCCAGGTGCGCGACTTCTTCTGGGACGAGTGTGCGGACTGGTACATCGAGCTCGCGAAGGTGCGGATTCGAGCCGGGGACCGCTCGCCGTTGCCCGTGCTCGTCCACGTCCTCGATGCGACGCTGCGGCTGCTGCACCCCTGCATGCCGTTCATCACCGAGGAGATCTGGCAGCGCATGGCCTCGACGCTGCCGATGCGCCCGGCGGACGCCCCGGGGCTGATCGTGGCCGCGTACCCCGCGGGCGACGCCTCGAGGTTTGACGACGCGGCCGAGCGCACCATGCAGGCGCTGCAGGAGTTCGTGCGGGGCGTGCGCAACATCCGCGCCGAGAAGCGCGTCGATGCCGGGCGCTGGGTCGAGGCGTACATCGTGGGCGGCGAGGCAGCCGCGGCGGCGCGCGGGGCACAGGCTGCGATCGAGCAGCTGGCGCGGGTGCGCCCGTTGCACATCGTGGACACCCCGGCGGAGGCGCCGAGCGAGCAGGTGGTGACCACCGTCCTCGATGTGGGCCAGGTGACGCTGCCGATGGCCGGGCTGTTCGACGTCGATGGCGAGCGCAAGCGGCTGCGCCAGCAGATCGAGGAGGCCTCGAAGGAGGTCGGCCGGCTCGAGTCGAAGCTGGCGAACGAGCAGTTCCGCTCGCGCGCGCCGGCGAACGTCGTGGCCACCGAGGAGGAGCGGCTCGCAACGGCGCGGGGCCGCCTCGCGGGCCTCGAGCAATCGCTCGCCGAGGTGGGGTAGCGGTCGTGCGCAGGGGCCTGACAGTGGCGGCGCTCCTCGGCGCAGCGCTGCTCGTCGGCGGGTGCACGGGGAGCGAGGAAGTTGGGACGACGCCAACGGCGAGCGACGCGTCGATCCGCGCCGCGACAGCTGCCTCCGGAGGAGCGGCAACGCCGGTCGGGAGTCCTGAGGCGGGGAGTCGCGCGGCGACGCCGGACGCTGCGCCTGCCGTGAGCCCGGAGCCGGCGAGGCCCACGCCGATGCCCGACGCGGCGCCTGCCGTGAGTCCGGAACCGACCACGACCTCGACGCCCGTGCGACAGCCGCCGACCCCATTCGCGACGCCTGTCCAGGTGCCGCTGGCGACTCCTCCAGCGAAGGGTCCGCCGAGCACTCCGACCCCGGCGCCAACTGCCGAGCCGACCCCGTGGGTGTTCGTGCCGATCGAGCCACGGCTTCCGGTCTGGCCCGCGGACCGGCGGACGGGCGATCAGGCGGTCGACCGGGTGCTCGAGGCGGTGATGAGTGGCAGTGAGGCTGCGCTCATGGCCACCGTGGAGTACGGGCTGGTGCCGTGCGTCGCGCCCCGTCCGGTGACAGGACGTCCGCCGTTTTGCAGGGATGGGGAGGCGGTTGGGACCCCCGGCCGGTTCTTCTTCGCCGGCGGGACCGAGGGCTGGTACTACCGCGAGGGGGAGCCGTTGCCCTCGGAAACGATGTCGTGGGTGCTGCAGAGCGGGCCGCGGCTGGTCGCGGTCCACAACATGCCGGAGTTGCCGACCGCGAGGTTGGCGATCGTGCTTGCGAACACCCTCGGTGTGGCAGGCATGGATCGGAGCGGCTGCGACGGGGTCGCGCTATTCATCGGTGAGACCGGCTTGATCGGCCAGACGGGCGGCTGCGAGCCGCGAGCGTGGCTGCTGCCGGAGGATGCGACGTACCTCGTGCTGCCGTTGCCCGAGGCGCCTCGATAAGGTGGGTGAGGATGCATTCCGGGTGGCGTGAGGGTTCGTGCAGTCGGACACAATTTCGTTGACACTGCCATAGGCCGCTGGTAGCGTTCGGCCCGGTGCCGTTGGGCGCGTTTTTCTTGCCCTGACTCGCACACCTGTGGTTGCGTGCCGAAAGACGAACGCTGCGTGGAACACTCGACGGACGCGCTTTTCGGCGGATACATCACGGTGCTGGTCGCCATCGTGATGGGGGCGATCCTCCCGGTCACGGCGTTGCTGGCCACTCGATTGCTGGCGCCGTTCTCGCGCGAGCGGAACAAGGGTGCGACGTACGAGTGTGGCATGCTGCCGATCCGTCGGGCATCGACGAGCATCGGCATGCGGTTCTATCTCTACGCGATCCTCTTCATCATCTTTGACGTCGAGGCGCTCTTCGTCTTCCCGTGGGTGCTGACGTTCGCTGACAGCCCCTCGGCATACTGGACGATGTTCGCCTTCATCTCCATCCTCGGCGCCGGACTGGCGTACGCGTGGAAGAAGGGAGCCCTCCAGTGGCGGTAGGCCCCACCACCGAACCGATCACCGCACCGGTGGCACCCGCGGTACCTGCTGAGGCGCCGAGCGGGCCCCTGGCACTCCCCACCGAGCATCCTCGCGAGGCACCCCGGCTCACGCCGGTCGAGCTTGCGCCGGGCAAGGCGCTGTACACCGCCGTGCTGCCGGGCGTGATGCAGGTGCCGGCCGACCTCCTGCTGGCGATGGGCCGCAAGTCCTCGCTGTGGCCGATGACGTTCGGCCTGGCGTGTTGCGCCATCGAGATGATCGCGACTTATATGTCGCACTACGACCTCGACCGGTTCGGCATCGTGCCGTGGCCGTCGCCGCGTCAGTCCGACGTGATGATCGTCGCGGGTACCGTCACCAAGAAGATGGCTCCGGCGGTGAAGCTGCTGTATGAGCAGATGCCGAACCCGAAGTGGGTCATCTCGATGGGTGCGTGCGCGACGAACGGCGGGCCGTACAGCCGCTACGACCGCGTCCTCCAGGGCGTCGACAACGTGGTCCCCGTCGACATCTACGTGCCCGGCTGCCCGCCGCGCCCCGAGGCGCTGCTCGACGGCATCCTTGCGCTCCAGGACCTCATCATGGAGGAGCGGAAGTCGGTGGGCCGATGACCTCGGAGGCTGGTGCCCCCGACCTGTCGTCGACCATCTGGCCGCAGGTGGACCGGGCGCTTTCCGGGATCAGCGTTGAGCCTGAGATGGGCGTGCTGGACCTGATCGTGCGCATCCCGAAGGACGAGGTCGTGCGCGGCCTCCGGGCCCTCAAGCGCGCGGAAGACCTCAACTTCGACTACCTGCGGTGCCTGACCGCCATCGACTGGGAGGACCAGGGCATCGACGTCGTCTACCACCTGTACTCGACGACGAAGAAGCACAACCTCACGGTCAAGACGACGCTGCCGAACACCGACCTCACGGTCGACACCGCGACGACCGTCTGGCGCGCCGCGAACTGGCTCGAGCGGGAGACCGCCGAGATGTTCGGGGTCCGCTTCAACGGACACCCTGACCCGCGGACCTTGCTGATGCCCGAGGACATGGACGACACCTTCCCGCTGCGGAAGGACCACCCGCTGCAGGACATCAAGCTGATCCAGGGCGAGGGCATCGCGTTCCCCGAGGAGCAAGAGTAAGTGACCTCGATCCTGCTCCCCGCCTCGCACGAGTTCGAGACCCAGGACATCTTCGTCAACATGGGTCCGCAGCACCCCTCGACGCACGGCGTGTTCCGCATGGTGCTCGAGATCGACGGTGAGGTCGTGCGCGACGTCCTGCCGTACATCGGCTACCTCCACCGTGGCGCGGAGAAGCTCTGCGAGACGATGGACTACCGCCAGGGCATCGGGTTCATGGACCGCACGGAGTACCTCGCCGCGTTCAACGCCGAGCTGTCCTACGTCATGGCCGTCGAGGCGCTCGCGGGCATCGACGTGCCGGAGCGCGCGCAGTGGATCCGCATGATCCTCTGCGAGTTGAACCGCCTCTCGAGCCACTTCATGTTCCTCGGGGCTTTCGGCGTCGACGTGGGAGTCCTCGGGACGAGCTTCACCTACGCCTTCCGCGAGCGCGAGAACATCTTCGATCTCTTCGAGGAGATCTGCGGCGACCGCATGATGTACGCGTACTTCCGCGTGGGCGGCCTCGCGTGGGAGGTCACGGACAACTTCGTGACGCGCGTGAACCAGGTGCTGGGGATGGCGCGCCAGGGCATCGCGGACCTCGACGGGCTGCTCACGCAGAACGAGATCTTCCAGGCGCGCACCAGGGGCATCGGCCACATTCCGGCGGCGGACGCCATCGACTGGGGCATGAGTGGCCCCTCGTTGCGCGCGTCGGGCGTGGCCCTCGATGTGCGTCGTGACGAGCCGTACCTGTTCTACCCGCAGGTGAAGTTCGACGTGATCACGGGCACGAACGGCGACGTCTACGACCGCTACCTCTGCCGCCTGCGGGAGATGCACGAGTCGATCAAGATCGTCGAGCAGTGCCTGCAGAACCTGCAGCCGGGACCAATCGTTCCCGAGCGCATGTCGCGCCTGCTCCGCACCCCGCCCGGCGAGGTGTACATCCGCACCGAGGCGCCTCGTGGCGAGTACGGCGTGTACATGGTGAGCAACGGCGGCAACCGCCCGTGGCGGTGCAAGGTGCGCAGCGCCTGCCTGTCGAACCTGCAGGCGCTCCGAGATATGACCGTCGGGCACTACGTCTCGGACGCCGTACTCATCCTCGGGTCGATCGACATTGTGCTCTCGGAGGTTGATCGATGACGACCGCCGAGTTCCTCGGGATCGAGATGCCGGTCCTCCTCGAGGCGTTCATCAAGGTGAACATCGTCGTCCTCGCGATGACCGTGGTCGTGATGGGGCTCATCTACGGCGAGCGCAAGATCATCGGGCGCTTCCAGATGCGCATGGGGCCGACGCGGACCGGCCCGTTCGGCATCCTGCAGTCGATCGCTGACGCCATCAAGCTCGTCGGCAAGGAGGACTTGCGGCCACGGGGCGCCGACCCGTGGATCTTCGAGCTCTCGATCTACTTCATCTTCGTGCCCGTGTTCGTGGGCTTTGTGGTCGTGCCGTTCGCCATCGGGTGGGAGATTCGCGCCCTCGAGCTGGGCCTGCTGTACCTCCTCGCCACGTCGTCGGTGAGCGGCCTCGGGTTTGCGTTCGCCGGGTGGGCCTCGGACAACCGCTACGCGATGCTCGGTGGTCTGCGAGCAGTGGCGCAGGGGGTGGCGTACGAGATTCCGCTGGTCGTGACGCTGCTCGCGGTCGCGATGCTGTCGAGCTCCCTCAACCTCGGGGAGATCATGGCGGGTCAGGCGAGCGTCCCGAACATCGTGTGGCAGCCGCTCGGCTTCATCATGTTCTACATCGCCATGCTCGCCGAGCTGAACCGCGCACCGTTCGACATCGCTGTGGGTGAGTCGGAGACGGCGGGCGGTCCACACATCGAGTTCTCGGGCATCCGCTGGTCGATGTTCCAGCTCGCGGAGTACGCGCACCTCTGGATCATGTCGATTGTCGGCTCCGCGATCTTCCTCGGAGGGAGCGCGTGGCCGTTCGGCGAGGAGCTTGGGACCGGCTATCAGCTGCTCCTGATGGGTGTGAAGAGCGCGATCCTGATCTTCATCGCGATGTGGACTCGCGCGTCGATGCCGCGTCTGCGCATTGACCAGCTCATGGGCTTCGCGTGGAAGGTGTTGATGCCGCTCGCGTTCGCGCAGGTGCTCATCAACGGGTTTGTGATCGTGTACGACCTGCCGCTCGTCCTGCTGACCGTGCAGGGTGTGGCCGGTATCGCGTTGCTGAACTGGGCGATTCAGCGAGCCGTCGCGCGACCTGCCGGGCGTCCCGGCATGGCCGCCTGGGCGGGCACGAGCGAGGCGGCCACGTCATGAGGGGACTGATTCGCAGCTTCGTCACGACGGGTGCGACCTTCCTGCGGAAGCCCGTCACCCGCGAGTACCCGGAGACCCATCGGGAGCTGCCGGAGCGCGACCGGGCGTTCCCGCTGCTCCTGTGGGACCAGCAGATCGACGAGCCTTTCTGCACGGGGTGTCACGCCTGTGAGCGCGCGTGTCCCGTCGAGTGCATGACCGTGCTGATGAAGGACAATCCCAACCACACCTCGCAGGGTGGTACGTCCAGCCGCCGCAAGATCATCGACAAGTTCTGGATCGACTACGGCCGCTGCATGCGCTGCAACATCTGCGTCGAGGTGTGCAACTTCGACGCGATCGGCATGAACAACACCTGGTCCGGTCACGAGTCGTCGGCGGTGGACCGCCTCGACCTGGTGATGGACCTGCAGCAGCTCCTGTCGCAGAGCCGGGCTGGTGCTGTCAAGCCGTGGATCGCTCCGTAGCGCTCGGCGGGCTGGAGAAGGTTGTCGATGCAAGAACGGACGGCCCTGCCGCCTCAGTTTGACCGGCCGATCATGCTCGGAGGGTTGCTGGCCGGCGCGGTCGCGACGCCGCTGCTCGTCGTGCTGGTCGCGCTGCGAGTGGTTGGCCTGATCAGCAGCCCGGAGGTCGTGTTCTGGATGGCGTTCGGTGTGGTGCTCGCGGGGGCGCTCGGGACCGTCATGCTGAGCAACATCGTGCACGCGGCCCTCGCGCTGGTGTTCACGTTGCTGGGGATTGCCGCGATCTACCTGCTGCTCGGGCAGGAGTTCCTCGCGCTGGCGCAGGTGCTCGTGTATGGAGGCGGCGTCACCATCCTGATCGTCTTCGGACTGATGCTGACGAACGCCACCGAGGACCCGATCGTCTCGGATGGTGCGCAGAAGCCGTTCGCTTTTGGCGTCGGGATCCTGCTGGCGCTGGTCTTTGCCGTCGCGCTGCTCGGGCACCACTGGCCGGCGGTGGGTCCGGCGGTCATCTCAGGTGCCGAGTTTGGCGAGCGGCTCTTCGGTGAGTACACGCTGGCGATCCTCACCGTCGGCGTGCTGCTGGATATTGCCCTGTCCGGTGCGCTGCTCATCGCGCGGCCGGACTCGCCCGAGGAGTCGGCCGAGTGATTCCGATCGAGAACTTCCTGCTCCTGTCCGCGCTGCTCTTCGCGATCGGGTTCTACGGAGTGCTCGCGCGGCGGAGCGCCATCCTCATCCTCATGTCCGTGGAGCTGATGCTCGCCGCGGTATCCATCAACTTCATCGCATTCGCGGCCTACATGGATCCCGAGGCGTTCACGGGCCTGATCTTCGCGCTCTTTGTCATCGCGATTGCGGCGGCTGAGGTGGGGCTGGCGCTGGGAATCGTGCTCCGGGTCTTCCGCGAGCGCCGTTCCTCGATGGTGGATGACGCGAGCAGCCTCAAGTGGTAGCTCCGTGCTGACTGTGCGCCGGCCTGTGACGGCGTTCCGCGTCCGGAAGGTGGGCACTCCGTGACCATGGAGCAGGTCTGGCTGCTGCCGGCCATTCCGGCGGGGGTCTTCGTGATCCTGTCGCTGTTCAACCGCGTCCTGCCGAGGCGGGGCGACTTCGTGGCGGTGCTCGGGATGGGCACGGTCGTCGTGCTCGCGGTCCTCGCGATCGCCGACTTCCAGGGCGCGTTCCACGATGGGCACTTCGCGCCGGCGCCCGGTGCGAACACGTACGAGTTCACCTGGGTGAACATCGGCGACGGCGTGCTCCGCATCATGTTCTCGACGTACTTCGATGCGATCACCGCCGTCATGGTGTTCGTCGTGTCGTTCGTCGCGCTGATGGTCTTCCTGTTCTCGATCGGGTACATGCACGGCGAGGAGCGCTACGGCTGGTACTTCGCGGTGCTGTCGCTGTTCGCAGGCGCGATGCTGCTGCTGGTCACGACGAACAGCCTCATCTTCCTATACCTCGCGTGGGAGGGTGTGGGGCTCACCTCGTACCTGCTGATCGGCTTCTACTGGGAGCGGCAGTCGGCGGCCGAGGCGGCGAAGAAGGCGTTCATCACCACTCGAGTGGGTGATGTCGGGTTCCTCATCGGGATCATCCTGCTGTGGCGGGTCGCGGGGACATTCGACATCCAGGAGCTCATCCACCTCGCCGAGGAAGGCGCGTTCAGCGAGACGTACCTCACGGTCTCGATGATCTTCCTGTTCATGGGCGCGGTCGGTAAGTCGGCCCAGTTCCCGCTGCACGTCTGGCTCCCCGACGCGATGGAGGGGCCGACGCCGGTGTCGGCGCTCATCCACGCGGCGACGATGGTGGTCGCCGGCGTGTATCTCGTCGCACGCACGCTCCCGATCTTCGACCTTGTGCCGATCGCGCAGAACTTCGTGCTCTACACGGGCCTCTTCACCGCGGTCATGGCGGCCACGCAGGGACTCGTCGCGAACGACATCAAGCGAGTGTTGGCGTACTCCACGGTGTCCCAGCTGGGCTTCATGTTCGTGGCGCTGGGACTCGGCTCCGTGACGGCGGCGATGTTCCATCTGCTGACGCACGCGTTCTTCAAGTCGCTGCTCTTCCTCGGGTCCGGCTCCGTGATCCACGCGACGCACCAGCAGGAGGTCGAGCACCTCGGTGGGCTGTGGCGCAAGTTGCCGATCACGACCGTCACCTTCTCGATCGGGTCGCTGGCGCTGGCCGGCATCGTGCCGTTCGCCGGCTTCTGGTCGAAGGACGAGATCCTCCTCGAGGCGTTCGAGTTGAACCCCTTCGCCTACGCCGTGCTCGCCGGCACGGCCGCCCTCACGGCGCTCTACACGACTCGTGTCGTGCTGCTGACGTTCGCGGGGCGGCCTCGCGATCAGCACGCGTACGACCACGCACACGAGTCGGGGCCGATCATGCTGCTGCCGCTCGTGCTGCTCGCGACGCTCGCGCTGGGGTCCGGGTTCGTGGCATTCGACGGCGTAGGTCGCGCCCTCGGGTTCGTCGGTGGCATTGGCCAGGTCGTGACGAGCCATGGTGAGCCGCACTCGTTCGCGTTCCACCCGAACATCGCCGTGCCCGCGACGGTGCTGGCCCTCCTCGCCATTGGCGCCGGGTTCGAGTACTGGGGCGGCAACGCGATTCGCGCCGAGCGCGCGCGCCAGTGGGCGCCGGAGCTGCACGCGCTCCTCGTGAACCGCTACTACATGGACAACCTGTACCAGGCGTTCATCGACAGGGTGGTGCTCGGCCTCGCTGGCATCGTGGCGCGCTTCGAGAAGAGCGTGGTGAACGAGTCGGGCGTGGACGGCGGAGCGCAGACGCTCAACTGGATGGGGTTCAGGCTCAAGTTCCTGCAGACCGGTCGCATTCCGAACTACGCGCTCGGAATGGCACTCGGGGTGCTGGTGCTCTCGATCTTCGCGCTTGGTGGCGGCGAGTAGCGAGTTGCGTTTGCCGCGGCCCGTCGAGGGTCGCGTGGGTCGCTGACGAGGACTGACTATGACGGCGTCTGACGGCTACGTGCTGCTGGCTCTGGTGCTGATCCCGATCGGCACGAGCGTGCTGCTGATGTTCACGCCGTCGAAGGAGCGCGGTGCCGTCATCGGGATCACGGGGCTGTCGAGCCTCGCGATGTTCGTGCTCTCGGTGTACGCGTTCGCGATGTACGACTTCGAGGGCGAGCAGTTCCAGGGGATGCTCACCATTCCCTGGGTGTCGAACGTCGGCCTGCTGGGCGAGAAGGGCATCCAGCTCAAGCTCGGCCTCGATGGCATGGCGGCGACCCTGGTCCTCCTCACCGGCATCATCACGATGGCCGGGACGTGGGTGTCGTGGAAGCTGACGCACCGGATGAAGGACTACTTCATCCTGCTGTACCTCGTGGCCGGCGGCGTCTACGGCACGTGGGTCATGCTCGATGTGTTCTTCTTCTTCCTGCTGTACGAGACCGCCGTGCTGCCGATGTACCTGCTCATCGGGGTGTGGGGTTCGACGCGCAAGGAGTACGGCGCGACGAAGCTGATGATGATGCTCGTCGGCGCCTCGATTCTCATCTTCGTGGGTATCTTCGGGGCGTTCAGCGCGGCCGGGCTGGGTACGTTCGACATGGAGGAGCTGTTCCGCGCCGGCGAGACGGGACTCATCCCGCGGAACACCCAGATCCTCCTCTTCCCGATGGTGGCCGTGGGCTGTGGAACGCTGGCCGGCATGTGGCCGTTCCACTCGTGGTCGCCTGACGGGCACGCCTCGGCGCCCACGTCCGTCTCGATGCTCCACGCGGGCGTCCTGATGAAGTCGGGGGCGTGGGGTGTGATCCGCCTCGGGTTCCAGATGCTGCCCCAGGGCGCCGAGTACTGGGCGCCCGCGCTCATGGTGATCGGCATTACGGCGGCGCTGTACGGCGCGATCTCGGCGCTGCGGCAGACCGACCTCAAGCTGATGACCGGGTTCTCGTCGGTGTCGCACATGGGGTACGTGTTCGTCGGCCTCGGGACGTTGAACGTCATCGGGATGAGCGGTGCAGTGCTGCAGATGTTCGCGCACGGCGTGATGACGGCCCTTTTCTTCCTGCTGATCGGCGGGATGTACGACCAGTCGCACAACCGCGAGATTCCGAACTTCTCGGGGATGGCGAAGCAGATGCCGATCTGGACGATCTTCTTCGTGATCGCCGGGCTCGCCTCGCTGGGGTTGCCGGGGATGTCGGGCTTCATCGCCGAGGTGCACATCTTCATCGGCGTGTTCCGGGCGTATCCGGTCGTGGGTGGTCTTGCGGTGCTCACGGCCGCGATCACCGCCACCTACCTGCTGCGGATGTTCTCGCAGGCCTTCTTCGGGGAGTTCAACCCTCGCTGGAGCCACCTCCGAGAGATCAACTACCGCGAGCGGGCCGGCGCGACCGTCCTCGCGATCACCATCCTGACGATGGGGATCTGGCCGGCGCCGTGGATTGACCGGGTGGCGAACGCCGTGGCGCAGACGATTCCGGGGGTGTCGATGTGACCCACAACTACGGCCTCCTCGCGCCCGAGTTCATCCTGTTTGGCTTCGCGATGCTCGTCGTGGCCGTGGACACGTTCCGCAGCCAGTTCAAGGTCGGCAGTGCGGTCCTCGCGGCGACCGCGGGCGTCGGTGCGCTGGCTGCCCTCGGGGCGAGCGTGGCGATGGCGGGGGTGCACGAGGAGTTCGGCGAGATCCTCGTGGTGGACGAGTTCACCACCTTCTTCCGCATCCTGTTCGCGGCCACGGTCGTGGTCGTGATCGCGATGTCCCACGAGTTCGTGGGCAAGCACATCCGGCACCCGGGCGAGTTCTACTCGCTGCTGCTCCTGTCGACGATCGGCGCGACGTTCATGGCTGCCGCGCGCGAGCTGCTGACGGCGTACATCGCCATCGAGGTGCTCTCGTTCTCGCTTTACGTCGCGGTGTCGCTCGCAAAGACTGACCCCCGCTCTGGCGAGGCGGGCCTCAAGTACGTCCTGCTCGGCGGTGTGGCCTCGGCGATGCTCCTCTACGGGCTGAGCCTGCTCTACGGCAGCGGAGGATCGACGTCGTACGAGGTGCTTCGTGAGGCGTTCGCGGAGCAGGCCGGTGAGGCCTCGGCGCTCACCCTCGTGGGGCTGGCGATGGTGATCGGCGGACTCGCGTTCAAGGCATCGGCGGTGCCGTTCCACATGTGGACGCCGGACGCCTACGAGGGCGCGCCACTCCCGATCACGGCCTACCTGTCGGCGACCTCGAAGGCCGCGACGTTTGCGCTGCTGCTGCGGCTGCTCTCGGGTCCGCTCGAGCCGCTGATCGAGGACTGGCGATGGATGCTCGCGACCCTCTCTGTCGCGACGATGGTGGTGGGCAACCTGGTGGCGCTCCAGCAGCACAACATCAAGCGCCTCCTCGCCTACTCCTCGATCGGCCAGGTGGGGTTCATGCTGATGGCGCTGGTCGCGCTGTCCGACCAGTCGACGTCGGCGCTGCTGCTGCACCTCTCGGGCTACCTGATCACGAACCTCGCCGTGTTCACGGCCGTGATCGCGTTCTACAACCGGACCGGTCGCGAGGAGATCGAGGACTTCCGCGGGCTCGCCGAGACGCAGCCGTATCTCGCGGTCGTGATCACCGCCGGTCTGTTCTCGCTGAGCGGCATGCCGTTGCTCGCGGGATTCGCGACGAAGTTCCTGCTCTTCCAGGCGGCGGCGAGCGGCGGCTACCTCTGGCTGTCGGGGCTCGCCGTCGTGATGAGCACCATCTCGCTGTACTACTACCTGCAGGTGGTCAAGCAGATGTACTTCTTCGAGCCGAGCGGCGACGCCTCGAGGTGGCGGCTGACGCCCTCGGGCTACGTGCTGACCGCCGTGCTGCTCGTGGTCATGGTGATCGTCGGCCTGTACTTCGGACCGCTGTACGAGGTCGCCGACACGGCCGCCGGGGCGCTGTTCGCGTAGCGCCGAGGACGGAACGCCGAGGGCAGGCGCAAAGGAACAAAGAACAGAGGCCGGTCGTGAGACCGGCCTCCTGTGTTCCGCTCCCAGTCGAGCCGGGACTAGCGCTTCGGCAGCCGCACCGTCGCGGTGCCCGGAGTGGTCTGCGTGCCGCCTGGCTGCGCGACCCCGACATCGAGGTCGAGCAGGGCTTCGCCGCCCTCTTCGTACTTGCGGGTGACCTTGCCCCAGACCGTCAGCGCGTCACGAGCCGGGTCCATGCCGCGGTACGAGACCGCCCAGCGCTTGATCCAGCCATTCTCGCCGGCGAACTCATCGAGGAGCTTGCCGACGAACATGCCCTTCAGGGCGCCGTGGACGATGATGTCGGGAAGGTTGTTGTTCTTCGCGAAGTTGTCGTCGTAGTGGATCTGGTAGAAGTCGTACGAGGCGCCGGCCCAGATGACCAGGCGCTGCGAGCTCGTCTCCTCCGTCATCGAGATCTCGTGGCCGACCTCGATGTCGTCCCAGTAGGTCTGAGTGGGGTTCCACTCGGTCGTCATGGTGGTCAGTCTCCCTCGGGCTAGTACGAGATGCCGGTGCCGCGAGTCTTCGCGACGACCTCGCCGTTCTGGTTGGTGTAGACGGTCTCGGTCGTCTGGATGAGCATCGGCCCGAGCCGTCCGACCGCGCCCTGGAGGTCGGCAAGGGAGGTGACGGCGGTCAGCGTGTCGCCCGCGTATGCGTGCTTGATCGGCTCGACCTCCGTGCCGCCGTTGAGGTTGCGGCTGAAGGGCGACTCGTACATGCGTCGAGGGCCCGCGTTGCCTCGGCGCGGGTCCCAGACCTGGACGCCGAAGTAGCCGGGAGGCGCGGCAAGGGTCGGGTGGCCCTTGGACTTCGCGTAGGTCTCGTCGAAGTACAGCGGGTTGCGGTATCCGACGGCGCGCGCGAAGAGGCGGATGCCCTGCGTCGTGACCTCGTAGGTGACCGGGTCGTTAGCCTTCCCGATCGCCGCCTTCATCTCGTCGGTGAGCTGGAATGGTTCAGCCAAGCGTCCCCCTCGCAATCTAGATGTAGGAATGCCGGGCGGGACTATAGCGCACTTCGAGGCTCGGACGTGCGGGAGGAGGGCTCTCCCGTCCCGAGAGAGGAGAGGGCACCTTCGACGGGTGACCCGGCTGCCGGGCCCGCTCGAGGCGAGCGTTCGCTGCGCTGTCGCCGCTCGCGCTCGCTGAGGTTGTGCGGGCCTCGAGGAGACGACCGGCCGGAGGCGGGAGTGAGCGAGGCAATCGGAGGCGGGGCGGCTATCCGCCGCGGAGCTTGACGAGGGTGCGGGCGACGATGAGCGTGGCGGCTGAGGCGAAGGTGAGGGCGGCGAGGGCGATCGAGGTGTAGTCGCGGATGGGGATGACGCGGACGCCGTCCGGGCTGAGCTCGACGACGGCGACGCCACGGGTGCGCACGCCACCGCCGCCTCCTGCGCCACCGCCCTCGGAGGTGGTCTGCGCGTCGGAGCCGCTGCCCCAGCCGAAGCCGAAGCCGTAGTAGACCTCGGCGACGGGGATCACGGTGCGGTCGCCTGCGGTGGTTGGCGTGCCGAAGCAGGCGGCGACGGTGGCGTGATCGGGGATGGACTCGAGTGCGCGCAGGGTGGGCGCGGGCTGCATCACGGCGCTCCTCGGACTTGCGTGTGTTCCGTGCGCCAGCGCAACGCGGTCACGAGCACGGCGCAACACACCCAGACTACCAGCGTGGCGAGGGCGGCCGTGACCCAGGGGTCAGCGACGCGGGGGACGTCGAGCGTGGTCAGGCGGCCGTCGACGCGCGCATCGACGCGGCGCACCGAGCGGCGGCCGACGCGCACGGGGCCCACGCGGAGGACGCGATGCTCGACGGGGAGGAGCACGGAAGCGGCGCCGTTGCGGGCAGCCACGGTGCGGACCGTGGGTTGGGAGATGTCGACGCCAGGGAGTCGAAGCGGCATGTGGGTTGCCTACAGGTCGCGGTGGCGGAAGCCCCAGAGCGAGGTCAGGATCGCGATTGCTGTCAGTGCCGTGAAGGCGCCGAGGACGCGGAGCTGCTCCATCCCCGGCGTGCGGCCTCGGAACGTCTCCGGGAGGCTCTCGATCACCGCCGTCGTCGACATCCAGCTCAGGCCGAGGAATTGGAGGACGAGGCCGGAGCTGAGCACGATCACGAGCAGGACGAGCACGGCCACGAGGACGTTGCGCATCATCGCGCTCAGGGTGATGCCGAGCGCAGCGTGGAACACGAGGAGCGCTCCGACCATCAGCAGCCCGCCTGCGACGCCTGCGAAATCGGTGTCCTGCGTGGCGTAGCGGGTCACGAGGTAGGCGAACGGCACGGCGACAAGCGCGTACACGAGCAGCGTCACGCCGAGCCTCGAGACGATCTTGGCCCACAGGTACTCGGCGCGCGTGACCGACCGCGACATGATCGAGTCGGCGACCGTGGCCGTCTCACCGGCGACCGCGCTGGAGGTGATCACGGCGACCGCGAGCGCCGAGAGGGGCGCCAGCACCGCTCCGAGGTAGAGCGCCAGCGTCTCGGATGCCAGCTCCTTCTCGGTCGCCGAGACGACCACGAGGAAGCCGGCGGGCACCGCGAGGAGCAGCACCCAGATCCGCATCAGCCAGGAGTGCGTCAGCTGACGCAGGTCATAGCGGAGAATGGCCAGAAACGCCTGCATCGAACGTGGTCTCCGCTTCCTGTCCGTTGTCCTGGGCGGCAGCCCACGCGGCGGCGCGGAGGAAGCCGCGCGTGCGGTCCTCCTCGAGGCGTCGCAGGAAGGCCTCTTCGATTTCATCCGCGCCCGTGCGGATGTGCAACAGCTCCACACCGGTGCGGTCAACGAGCTGGAGCACCTTCTGGACGTAGACCGGGATGGACTCCGCGCCGAGGAAGGTGATGCGGAACTCGGAGCCGAGGCGTTCCCAGGCCAGCGAGCCGATCTCGTCGAGCGTGTGGATCTGCTGCTCGAAGGCCATCGTGTTGCCCTCGATTTCCACGGAGACCGTGCCCTGGCGCGCGAGGCGGCGCATCTCGGACATCGGGCCGGTGTAGATCATCCGGCCGCCGGAGATGATCCCGACGTCCGTGCAGACCCGCTCGACGTCGCTGAGGATGTGCGTCGCGATGATGATCGTGCGGTCGCGGCCCGAGAGCTCGCGGATCAGCTCGATCGTCTGCTTGCGGCCGGACGGATCGAGGCCGGACGTGGGCTCGTCGAGGATGAGCAGCTCCGGGTCGTTCATGAGGGCGGCGGCGACCCCGAGGCGGGTCATCATGCCCGTCGAGAACCCCTCGATCTTCTGGGACGCCGCCGATGCGAGGTCCACGACCTGGAGGAGGCGGGCGAGCTGGATCTTGGTCTTCGACTGCGGCATGCCCGAGATCGCGCCGACGAACTCGAGGTACTGGATCGGCGTGAGGTTCTTGGGGAAGCTCGGGTTGGTGGGGAGGAAGCCGATGCGGCGGCGGAGGTCCGCGCGCTCGGCCGACATGGGCTCGCCCAGCACCTCGACGGTGCCGGCGGTGGGGTGCTGCAGGCCGAGGAGGATGCGGAACGTCGTGGACTTGCCCGCGCCGTTCGGGCCCACGAGGCCGAAGACCATGCCCTTCTCGACCTCGAGGGTCAGGGCGTTCAGCGCGATATAGCGATTCTGATAGATCTTTGTCAGGTCGCTGGTCTCGATCACGAGCATGGGACGCCTCGGTTCGTAGGCCCGCGGGAGATACATCCTCTGACTCTGGGGAGGGTGATCCTAGCAGCGGCCTTGCAGGGATTGGAACCCCGAGGAGTCCCCTTCCTGAGGTGCTTCCGAGCACCTCGACATACACTACGGCGATGGAGCACGTCCTCGTCATCAGCGAGAACGTCGCGCACGTCGAGGCGGTCACGGCTGCACTGCGCCGCGACGGACACCTCGTGCGCGCCGAGCCCTCGGTTGATCGCGGGCTCTTGCTGTCGCGCGATTGGACGCCCGCCATCATCGTGGTCGACCTGGACCTCGGGCTGACCGCGGGCGGGCTGGCGGCCATGCTTCGCGACCCGCACGTGCGGGATCGTGCGGCGGTGATCGCGATCTGCCGGCCTCAGCAGTTCGGGCTCGTCGGTCCGGGCGTGCCCGTCGACGAGATCGTGCTGGCGCCGCCCGACGAGGAGGAGCTGCGCGTTCGCATCGGGCGCGTCCTGTGGAACCGAACGGGCGGCGTGAGCGGCTCGGTCCTGCGGCACGGTGGGCTGATCATCGACCTCGAGCGGTACACGGTCACCGTGGACGACTCGGTGGTGGACCTCACGTACAAGGAGTACGAGCTGCTGCGCTTCCTCGCGAGCAACGCGGGCAAGCCCTTCACGCGCGAGGCGCTCCTGAATCG
>JADLFF010000064.1 GCA_020845735.1 Dehalococcoidia bacterium | reverse complement strand
TGGTCGTGCGCAGCGTGTGGATTCGGGAAGATCGTGCCGTTGACGTGCGACGCGTGCGCCGCCTAGTTTCGAAGCAGCTCGCCGCGGCCACCGAGGCCGCCGTCGAGCGTGTCGTCGTCGGGGTGTAGCTCAGCCTGGCAGAGCGCTGCGTTTGGGACGCAGAGGCCCGCAGTTCGAATCTGCGCTCCCCGACCACCAACCGCCGCAGCGTAGCGAGGGACAGCCGTGCTCGACGCCTTGCCGCCGTATGTGCTGGTCGCGCGCATCGCGTCGATCATCGGAATGTCGTTCGCGCTGGCGATTGGCCTGCTGTTGCTGATCGGCGGCTGGGTGCTGGCCTCGTTGCTGGCGTTCGCAGCGTTCGTGCCCGCGTTCGGCCTGATGGCATACGTGGAGCGCAAGGCCGCGTCGGACCGCGCGCGGAGCGCTCGAGGCGAGGCGTAGCCGCACCCCACCTCGAGCGCCTCGAGGGTCAGCTCTCGACGATCTCGATCGTCTCGATGCGGTCACCCGGCGGCAGCGCGCCGCCTCGCGAGGGGTCGCGCGGCGTGATCGCCTGCAACACCTCGAGGCCGTCCGTCAGCTCGCCGAACACCGTGTACCGCCCGGTGAGGTGCGGCGCGTCACCCAGGCCGATGAAGAACTGCGACCCGTTGGTGTTCGGTCCCGCGTTCGCCATGCCGAGGGTGCCCGTGGTGAACGCCACCTGCGAGAGCTCATCGGGAACGGTGTAGCCCGGGCCGCCGCTGCCGGAGCCCGTGGGGTCGCCGCCCTGGGCGACGAAGCCCGGGAGCACGCGGTGGAACGTGCAGCCGTCGTAGTACCCATCCCGCGCCAGGAAGACGAACGAGTTCACGCTCTGCGGCGCGAGGTCGGGTCGCAGACGAATCGTGATCTCGCCGTTCGCCAGCTTCACCTTCGCCTCGTAGGTTCGAGACGGATCGATCGTCATCGGCGGTGCTTCTCGGTAGGTCTTCGCCATCCAGTCCCCTCCAGTGCTGCACTCGGGATCAGGGCGCGGAGTGCTCGATGATCTCCACGCTCTGGATCGTCACCGCCGGGGCCGACTCGGGAGAGCCAAGCGGACGCGAGGCGAAGCCGCGCAGCACATCCATCCCTTCCGTCACGCGGCCGAACACCGTGAAGTCCGCGTTCAGGTGCGGGGCGGCACCGAGGGTGATGAAGAACTGCGAGCCGTTCACGACGCGACCAGCCTTGGCCATCGACAGCACGCCCGAATCGAACTGGAGGGCATTGCGCTCCTCGGTGAGGCTATAGCCCGGTCCCTCGGCGCGGCCCGGCGGATCCCCCGCCTGCACGACGAAGTTGGGCTCCACTCGATGGAACGTCAGGCCCTCGTAGAAGCGGGCCTTCGAGAGAAAGACGAAATTGTTGACGTAGCCCGGCGCGTCCTTACCGAGGAGGTCGACCTTTACGTCGCCGCGATCGGTGTGGATCACCGCCGTGTACAGCTTCTCGGGGTCGATCTGCATCGCGGGCGCTGCGGCGTACGTGCGCTGGATCACGTTCGGATCGGGTGTCGGTGTCTCGGTGGGCTCGGCGGTGGCGGTCGGCGTGGCCGTCTCGTCATCTCGAGTGCTGGCGGTCCCGTTCGTCGTGAAGAAGACCGAGCCGAGGCTCGCGATCATGAGGAGCATGGCGCCGAGGAAGAACCAGCGCGTGTTGTCCTGGATGACGCCCATGATCCCGGGGAAGCGCACCGGCCCCGGTGCGGGCGCGTATCCCGCGGGCCGCGAGTCACGTCGCTTGCGCTGGCGGAGGCGACGCGCCTCCTGCCGCCGTTCGCGGGTCACAGGGCGGCCGTCGCTGACCGGCCCGTGAGGCCCTCGATGGCGCGGGCGAGGGCATCGGGTCGGCGGCTGCTCACGAAGTACGTGCGGCCATTGCGCAGGCGGATCTCGACGCCTCGGCGGACGAAGGGCACCGAGTACGCGCGGTCCTTCATGTTCCAGGCCCAGCGGATGCCCCACCCGCCGAAGCGCGACCAGCGGTAGCGCGACTCGCTGGCCCCCTCGATCTCGTCGGGGCGGACCGTGCTGCGGAAGGGGCCGAAGCCAAAGCGAACACCCTGCGAGTCCACGCGGACGCGCAGCCTGGAGAAGATCACGCCTGTCACTCCCGTGATGAAGCCGGCGACGAGGACGGCGGCCATGCCCCCGAGTCGTTCACCGCTCGATATGGTCGGGTCGCGGAGCATCGCGACGGCGATGGCACCCGAGATCGCGGCAGGCACGAGCGTGACGACCAGCATCCAGCCGGTCGCGACCACTTCCTCGTAGGCTTCCTGGTACGCGGCCGCCGAGTAGCGAGCCATCTCCCTGCTCCGGTACGCCGATAGCAAGCTGGTACCCTCGGCAGGACTCGAACCTGCGCACCCGGCTCCGGAGGCCGGTGCTCTATCCTCTGAGCTACGAGGGCGTGCACCCAGTCTAGGACAGGCCCAGTCGTCACACCATCGAACCCTCGCGACGGGCGCGCGGCGGGCACGCAGCGGCGGGTCATACACATGACGCACGCTCCGAGGTGGTGGCGCACCCACGAGGCGGACCGCGGCCTCGCCACTGCTCAACCGTGGCCGCGTACACAGGTCGTATGCAACCGCTAACGCTTCCCGCGCAAGCCCTCGATTACGCCCGGCGGCGCGGAGTGCGCTCGACCGTCGCGTCGCTGCTTGAGCACCTCAATGCCCGCTGGCACCTGCGCGGCGCGACCACGCTCGGGACCGTGCGCCTGCGCGGGCGTGCACGAGTGGTGAACCAGGGCACGATGACCTTCGCGGACCGTGTCCGCCTCGAGGGCCAGCTCGGCAGGCTGCACTTCTACGTCGGCCCGCACGGCACGCTCGAGGTCGGCGAAGGGACGTTCATCAACTACTCGGCGGACATCGCCTCGGTGCGCGCGATCACCATCGGGCGGAACGTCCTGATCGGTCCCCAGGTGATCATCCTCGACACCAACTTCCACGACATCGGAGACCGCACGCGCTCGGATGCACCGAGCCCGGTCGTGATCGAGGACGACGTGTGGATCGGGACGCGCGTGACGGTCCTGCCCGGCAGCCACATCGGTGCGGGCGCTGTGATCGGCGCGCACGCCGTCGTCAACGGGGTGATTCCGCCTCGCACGTTCGCGGGTGGCGTCCCGGCTCGCGTCATCCGCTCGCTCGACGACTAGCGCCCCGGGGCGAACCTCGAGAAGAACGCGCGCACGTCCGAGGCGAACAGCTCCGGCTGCTCCATCGCCGCGAAGTGGCCACCTCGAGGTTGCTCCGTCCAACGCACGAGGTCGAACGACCGTTCGATGAGCGCCCGTGGCGCCTGCCAGGGCTCGGCGGGATACCTCGCAAAGGCGGTCGGCACCTCGAGGCGGGCACGCGGCACGTGCGGTGGCTCTTCGCGCGCCCGCTCGTAGTACGTGCGCGCCGAGGAGAGCGCCGTGCCGGTCAGCCAGTACAGCGTCACGTTGGCCAGCACCGCGTCCCGATCGAATGTGGCCCAGAGGTCCTCGCCGTGGTCGCTCCAGCGCCAGAACTTCTCGAGCATCCACGCGAGCAGGCCCACGGGCGAATCGAGTAGCGCGTAGCCGAGGGTTTGCGGCCTCGTGCGCTGGATGTGGCTGTAGCCGCCCTCGGCCTCTGCCCACGCGCCGGCCCACTCGAGGTACGCGCGCTCCTCCTCGGTGGGCGGGTCGCTCTCGAGGGCCACGATGCCCGCGGGAAAGTTGAGGTGCAGCCCGAGCACCGCCTCGGGGTGCTGCCTCGCCAGCCGCGCCCCGACGATCGCGCCCCAGTCGCCGCCCTGCACGCCGTAGCGCTCGTAGCCGAGGAGCCGCATCAGGCCGTGGACCTGCTCGGCGATGCGGCCGGGATGCATCCCCGGCTCGCGAGGGGGATCGCTGAACCCGAACCCGGGCAGCGAGGGGACGACCACATCGAGGCCGGGCCCGTCCGCGGAGTCCTCGAGCAGCCGCTCCGCTGCGGGCAGGAACTCGAGGAAGGAGCCCGGCCAGCCGTGGAGCAGCACCACCGGCACTCGAGGGGCGCCGCCCCTCGCGAGGACGACCGCGTGCATCTCGGCACCCGCCGCCCCCTCGATGGGTGCGCGCACGTGTGGCACCCGGTTCAGCCGCTCCTGGACGGCGAACCAGTCGAAGTCGTACCGCCAGTAGGCGACGAGGTCGCGAAGCGTGCCATCGTGCGTTCCTGCGTCCCAGCCCGTCGCGAACGGGAGCTGCGGCCAGCGCGTGGCATCCAGCCGCCGATGCAGGTCCTGGATGGCTCGCGGCCCGAACTCGACTCGAAACGGGAGTGCTGGCACGACGCCAGTGTGGCCGGACTGCGACGCCATCGCAACCGCAACCGAGGGTCTTCCCCGAGCCCCTGCCCTGCTCGCCGCCTCGAAGCGTGCCGATACCCAGGAAGAAGCCGGGTGCGCACGCCGAGGTCGTGGTTATGTCGCTATTGGCGCTCTTCCTCTCGCTCTTTGCGGCGGTCGGGCCCGCACTCACCGTTCGGCCCACCGACCAGGGCGTCCGCATCCTCGACCTCTATGGCGCGGATCGATGGGTACCCGCCGCCCTCGAGTGCCGGCCCGGCGGGGAGCCCGTGCTGTACGTCAGCCCCGGCGCCGACCTCGCGACGCTGGTGCACGAGCTGGCGCACGCGCACGACTGCGCCGACGACGGCGAGCTGAACGCGAGCCCGATTCGCGGCGCGCGCCCCGAGGTGCGCCCGGCCTGGGCCTCGGACTACTGCTGGAACACGGACGCCGAGTGGTACGCCTGCTGGGTGGTCCACTCGCGAGGCTTTGACGACCCGTCCGCCCCCGAGCGCGACACCCCCTCGAGTTCCATGGTGAGCCTGGCGCTCCGGAGCCTGCTCGGCGTGAGCACGCGAGCGCTGCCCCAGGACTAGTCCCGGCCGCGGCGGCGGTACTGGATGACAGCCTCATCCGGCGGGCGACCGTGGAGAGCGGCTGCCTGGGCGTCGATGATGCTTTATGACGCGTACGCTTGCGGTCGTCGGCCTGAGCCTGCTGTCAACTGGATACGCAGCCGGGTTCCGTGTGGGCGCGTCGATTCCGAGGCCAACCCCTGCGCCGACGCAAACTAACACCGCTCCGGCCCAGGGGACCCCGGTGCACGCACCGACCGTCACCCAGCGACCGCCGTCACCTTCGCTCCCGTCACCAAGGTTCACAGTCACACCACCGACCTGCGACGGCGCCTATCCGACCGTCTGCATTCCTGTCGTCTCGTACGACCTGGACTGTGCCGACGTGGGGTACGGCGACTTCGCCGTGCCGGGCTTGGATCCGCATCGGTTCGACGGGGACCGTGACGGTGTCGGCTGTGAGGCCCAGTGACCACCCGGGCGCCTCGCTGAACTAGTCCCGGCCGCGACGGCGGTACTGGATGGCCTCGGCGAGGTGGTGGAGCTCGATGGGCTCCGAACCAGCGAGGTCAGCGACCGTCCTCGCGACCTTCAGCACCCGGTGGAACGCTCGTGCCGAGAGGGCCAGCTGCTCCATGGCACTCGCGAGGAGGGGCTGCGCCGCAGGCACCAGCAGCTCCTGGCAGTGACGCCGCACCTCGAGCGGCCCCATCTCCGCGTTCGTGATCATGCGCGTGCCAGCCAGCCGCCGCGACTGCACCTGCCGAGCCGCGGTGACGCGGGCGCGAATGATCGCCGACGACTCCCCCGTGGGGCCTCCCGTCAGCTCGCTGTACTCGACGCGCGGGACATCGACGAAGATGTCGAACCGATCGAGCAGCGGCCCCGAGATCCGCCGCTGATACCTCGAGACGACCATCTCTGCACAGGTGCAGGCCCGCTTGCTGTCGCCGTAGTAGCCGCACGGGCAGGGGTTCATCGCCGCGATCAAGAGGAGCACCGCGGGGAAGGCCACCGAGCCGCGCACGCGCGTGATCGTGACCACGCCGGACTCGAGGGGTTCCCGCAGCGACTCGAGGGCCACGGCCGAGAACTCCGGGAACTCATCGAGGAACAGCACCCCTCGATGGGCGAGCGACACCTCCCCGGGCCGGATCCGCGACCCGCCTCCCACGAGGCCGGCATGCGAGACCGTGTGGTGGGGCGCGCGGAATGGACGCGCCTCGATGAGCGGCTGGTCGCGCGCGACCATGCCGGCCACCGAGTAGATCTTGGTCACCTCGAGCGCTTCCGTGGGCGTGAGCGGCGGCAGGAGACCGGGCATGGCCCGTGCCAGGAGGGTCTTCCCTGATCCGGGAGGCCCCTGCATCATCACGTTGTGTCCGCCGGCTGCGGCCACCTCGAAGGCGCGCTTGACGTGCTCCTGCCCCTGGACGACGGCGATGTCGTGAGGTGGCTCGACGGCGGCTGCGGCCGAAGCGCCGGTCGCGGGCAACGCCCACGAGCCCGGGTCGGTGCGCAGGTCGCTCAACCGCGCGAGGCCGAGGGCGCGCACCCCCTCGACCATGCCGGCCTCGGCGAGGTCGTCGGCGGGGACCACGGCATCCGCGATGCCCCGCTCGGCACACATCGCCACGAGGGGCAGCACCCCGTTCACGTGCCGCAACGTGCCATCGAGGGACAGCTCGCCGAGCAGGACCGCCTGAGTCCAGCGATCCTCCACCTGCCCCGAGGCAATCAGGACGCCAACCGCGATCGGCAGGTCGTAGATCGGGCCCTCTTTGCGCACATCGGCGGG
>JADLFF010000063.1 GCA_020845735.1 Dehalococcoidia bacterium | reverse complement strand
TCGACAACGGGCGCGTCGTGAAGGGCGTGTCGTTCGTCGAGCTGCGGGACGCCGGGGACCCGGTGGAGCTCGCGCGAAAGTACGACCTCGATGGGGCGGACGAGCTGGTCTTCCTCGACATCACCGCCTCGTCGGACCAGCGCACGAGTGTCTACGACATGATCGCCCGCACGGCCGACCAGGTGTTCATCCCCCTCACGGTCGGCGGAGGCGTCCGCTCGGCCGCCGACATCCGCACGATGCTCGAGATGGGCGCGGACAAGGTCTCGATGAACACAGCCGCCGTCGAGCGGCCCGAGCTCATCTCGGAGGGCGCGCACGGCTTCGGCTCGCAGTGCATCGTGGTCGCCGTCGACGCCCGCCGCGTCGGCGAGGGCCGCTGGGAGGTGTACACGCACGGCGGTCGCACGCCGACCGGACGCGACGCGGTCGCGTGGGCGCGCGAGGCCGTGGAGCGGGGCGCCGGTGAGCTGCTCGTCACCTCGATGGACACGGACGGCCACCAGGAGGGCTACGACATCCCGATGCTCCGCGCGATCGCCGACGAGGTGGACGTGCCGATCATCGCCTCGGGTGGGGCGGGCGCGCCGGAGCACCTCTACGAGGCGCTCACCGCCGGGGGCGCCGACGCGGTCCTCGCAGCGTCCATCTTCCACTTCGGGACGCACACGATCGCGTCACTCAAGGACTATCTCGCGGCCCGAGGCGTGCCCGTGCGGCCTCCGGCCCCCGCGGGGCTCATCGAAGGCAGGTAGCCGTGCCAGATTCCGTCGACCCGAGTGCGCTCACGTACGACGCGCAGGGGCTCATCGTGGCCATCGTCCAGGACGTCGACACGCGCGACGTGGTCATGGTCGCCTACATGAACCAGGACACGGTGCGGCGCACCCTCGAGACCGGGCAGGCCGTGTTCTGGTCGCGCAGCCGCCAGGAGGTCTGGCACAAGGGCGCCACCTCGGGCGACTACATCGAGGTGCATTCGTTGGCCGCCGACTGCGACTCGGATGCGCTGGTGCTGCAGGGGCGGCTCCTCGGGAGCGGCGTCTGCCACACCGGCTCGCGGTCGTGCTTCGTGGATGTCGAGGACGGCGAGACCCGCCTCGTGGGTGCGAGCGCCTGAGGGTGCCCGCGGACGCGCCGTACCGCGTCTCGCTGATCGTGTTTGACGTGGATGGCACGCTGATCGACTTCGTCGGTGCGTTTGGCGCGGCGGCCCGTGGCGCGGCGGCACACCTCAGTCGGCTCGTGGGCCGCGAGGTGACGGCGGCCGAGCTGCTGGGCGCGCGCGACCTCGTCACGCTCGACCCCTCGACAGCGGGCCTGTCGAGGGAGGCGCAGCGCGTCGAGGCGGTGCGTCGGATGCTGGTCGCGAATGACGTAACGGACATCGAGGCTGCCATCGCGGCGCGCGACGTCGACCGGACCTATACCAGCACGCGCGACGCCTCGATTACGGTCTACCCGGACACGGTCCCCGCCCTCGAGGAGTTGACGGAACGCGGCTTCGAGCTGCGTGCTGCCTCGAACGGCGCGATGGACCTCGAGGCGCTCGGCCTCGCGAAGTACTTCGCCGCGACAGAATACGCGCCGTTCCTCGGCATCTCGAAGCCCGACCCGAGGTTCTACGCCACGGTCGTCGAGCGTGCGGGCGTGGCGCCCTCGGCGGTGCTGGCGGTCGGCGACCGCGTCGACAACGACTACGAGCCGGCGCACGCCGCTGGCCTGCACGCGTTGCTCGTCGACCGCGCAGGCCGCCTCGACGCCACGCTCCCCCGAGTGCGCGCGCTGACCGAGCTGGGCGCGCTCGTCGAGCGTGCCTGACCGCGGTGTCCTCGCCCCTCTCCGTTCGTGCTGAGCCTGTCGAAGCACGCGACCTGGTGAGGACGCGGTCTGATGCACCTGGCTTGTCTGTACGTGTCACGAGGCCTCGCCCCTCTCCGTTCGTGCTGAGCCTGTCGAAGCACGCGACCGGGCGAGGAGGTTGATCTTCGGCCGCGCGAGCACGAACGTACGGGGCAGTCCTCAGCTCCGAGGCCCGTCGCTCCACGTCGGTGCTATGCCAATCACCGTGTGCGCGCTCGTCGAGCGGCGCACGGCTGACGCGCGCGGCTAGCGCCTCGTCGCGCTCGCCGCCACCGGCGGGAGGCCGAACGGCCTCGAGAGCCGGGGGTAGGAGATGCCGAGGAGGCTCGCGCCCACGAGCGACCCGGCGAGCGCCGCGAGGGCGTACACCTTGCCCTCGCCGATGTTCACGAGGATCGGTCCCGGGCACATCCCCGTGATTGACCAGCCCACACCGAACAGCAGCCCTCCGACGACCGTGCCTCGGTTCATCGCCTTCAGCTCGATTGTGATCGGGGCGCCGGTCACCGTGCGGCCGTAGCGCTTCAGGAGGTAGAGGCCGGGCGCGGTGAGGACGACCGCCGTGCCGATGATGCCGTACAGCTGGAAGCTCTGGAACAGGAACATCGCCTGGATGTAGTTGTAGTCGGCCGCACCCGACCGGCTGAGGGCGAGCCCGAAGACGAGGCCGAGCGCGAGGTAGAAGAGGGTCATCGAGGGCTCCCGGGCTGCCTAGGCGAACACAACGCGGTAGAGGAGCTGGGTCGTGACGACGCCGGCCGCCATGAAGCTCACCGTCGAGATGATGCTCGGCACCTCGAGGTTGGACATGCCGAAGATGCCGTGACCGCTCGTGCACCCTCCGGCGAGCCGGGTGCCGAAGCCGATGAACAGCCCACCGACGAACATCCAGGCCACCTTGCCCGCCGGGCCCCACCCGACCACCTCATCGAAGACCCCGAGCTCCCACGTCGGCGCCCAGCCGCCACTCAGGAGCGCCGAGACGAACCCCGCGAGGAGCAGCCCGCCGAGGAACGGGAGGCGCCAGCCTCGGCCGGACATCACCGCGGAGCGTCGGAAGTAGGGCGTATCGAGGACAAATGAACATACGTCCTCGAAGCCTGTGGATAACCCGAGCCGGCGGTTCGCCAGGTAGAGGAGCGCAAGGGTGACCGCGGCGATCACGGCGCCCCCCACGGCCCAGTGGATCGGAGGCGCTCCGGTCAGGATGAGGTTCATCGGGCGCTACTTTCGGCTCGCGCAGGCTGACCTGAGGGTCAGTCGGAATGACGTGATTCTAGCCGCCTCGCCCGCTCGCCCGAGCGACGATGGTCCCGACTTCACGCCTCGGAGGCGCGACGTGGGATGGCGAGGTGGGACGCGCTAGGCGGATCGCGCTAGGCGGATCGCGTGGCCTGCGTGGCGGCCTGCGCCTCGAGGCAGCGTTCCACGGCCGCGATGGCCACGCGCACCTGCTCGTCGTCCGGCTCGCGCGTGGTGAGGCGCTGCATCGCGAGGTTGGCGTCGAAGAGCCAGCGGATCACGGGGAGCGTCGGGTGCGCGCCGCCGAGGCGAATCGCCTCGTAGGCCACGCCCGCGACCGCCGGCACGAGGAGCAACCGGGAGCCGAGGCGCCACCAGATCGGCCCGCTGCTGAACGGCAGGAAGACCACCATCGAGACCACGACGACGGTGAGGAGGAACGCGGTGCCGCACCGCGCGTGCTCCTTGCGCAGCCGCCGCACCGACGGGGCCGTCAGCGGGAGGCCTTCCTCGTACGCCTGGATCGCCATGTGCTCGGCGCCGTGGTACTGGAACACGCGGTGCAACTGGGGCGACCGGCTGATCCCGCGCATGTACCAGACCAGCATGACGAGACGTAACAACCCCTCGAGGGCCACGACCACGAGCCCCGGGAGCCAGCGGTCGAGCCAGAAGGTGAGGGCGGCGGGGCCGACAAAGAACACGAGCGCCGCGAACCCGAGACCGCTGAGCGTCGCGACGGCCTCGAGGGCGCCGAACTCGAAGGGCTCCGCATTGGTGTCGCCCCCGTGACCCGCGTTGCCCGTCGCGTCAGCGTGCGCACCGCTCGCCACGGCGGTGGACCAGCCAAGGGCGCGGGCGCCGAGGAACACGGTCTCGAGGAGCGCGAGCACGCCTCGGAGGAAGGGGATCCGCCGCACCACGGCAGCCACGAGGGTGCCGCGCGCGTGCTCGATCCGCGTGACCAGCTCGCCGTTGGGGCGCCGCACGACGATGGCCGCGACCCGTGGGGCGCGCACCATGATCCCCTCCATGACGGCCTGGCCGCCGAGGGGCACGCGCGCCATGAGCTGCGAACTCGGTCGCCGCGCGCCTGTCTCGAGGGGTTCGCGGGCTACGACTGCTGGCGGCTGGCGTAGCGGCGGCGGAAGCGCTCGACACGTCCGGCGGTGTCGACGATGCGCTGCTCACCGGTGAAGAACGGGTGGCACTTCGAGCAGATGTCGATGTGCAGCTGCGGCCTGGTCGAGCGCGTGTGGATCTCGTTGCCGCACGAGCAGGTGATCACCGCGTCGACGTACTGCGGGTGAATGTCTGCCTTCATGGCAACCTCCGAGGGGGTGTGCGATCGCTGTGCGATCCGTGATCGATGCAGTGGCGGGGTGCGGGACGGGCTAGTCGGCTGCGACCGCGGACTCCGCAGGCTCGGCGGCCTCGAGGGGCAGCACGTGGACCTGCTTGCGCCGGCCCTTGGCCCAGGGCGCGAACTTGATGCGGCCGTCCACGCGCGCCCAGAGCGTGTGGTCACGCCCGAGGCCAACGTTCTCGCCCGGGTGGAAGCGCGTGCCCCGCTGGCGCACGATGATGCCCCCGGCCGACACGACCTGCCCATCGAAGAGCTTCACGCCGAGGCGCTTCGAGTTCGAGTCGCGACCGTTGCGGCTGGAACCGCCGGACTTCTTGTGGGCCATGGGACATTCTCCTGCGCAGCGACCCGCGCTCGGCTGGCGTTGATCCGCCTGGCTGGCGCTGATCTGCTAGCTAGCGCTAATCGAGGTGATCTTGACGCGCGTCAGGTGCTGGCGGTGGCCATGCACGGTGCGGCTGCGCGTCTTGTTCTTGTACTTCATCGCGAGCAGCTTGGGACCGCGGACCTGTCCGGCGATGGATGCGGTGACCGAGGCGCCCGCGACGATGGGCGCACCCACCTGCACGGTGCCATCGCGCTCCACGAGGAGGACCTCGGAGAACGTCACGTTATCGCCAGCCTCGCCGGCGAGGGTCTCGACGTTGATCACGTCTCCCTCGCGCACACGGTATTGATGCCCGCCGGTGCGGATGATCGCGTACATGCTTCCCGTCCGATTCAGGTACCATGCGAGTCTACCAGATTGCCCCTACCGAGGGTCAACGCGCCAGAGCGGCGATGGGACGCGCCAACTGGACCTCATCCACCTCATTACGGCGCCCTACGACTTCCTGAACTGGCTCGCCGACCAGGTATTCCTCGCGATGCGGGCCCTGTACGACCAGTTCGGCCTGCCCATCGTCCTGGTCGCCGCGCTCGCCGAGGCGACGGTCGGCCTCGGGGCGGTATTCCCCGGCCAGATCCTGATGTTCCTCGCGGGTGCCTACACGGGCTGGAATCCGGATCGCCTCCTGCTGGTGTACGTGGTCGCGATGTGCGGCACGGCCACCGGCGACACGTGGTCGTACGCCCTCGGGCGGTGGGGGGGCAGCTCCCTCGAGGGGACGCGCCTGGGCCCATCGCTCCGCGTCGGCCGCGCGTTGATGAGCGGTCGCGCGCGCTGGATGATCCCCTTCTACCACCTCCACAGCCTTACCCGGACCGTGGGCCCCTTCGGTGCCGGGGCCGTGCGGATGCCGCTGCGGACGTGGATGCCGCTCGACTACCTCGGGGTGATCATCTCGAACGCGGTGTGGGTCGGCGCGGGTGCGCTCCTCGGCACGGCCGTGCTGACCGAGGACGGGACGCTCAAGCAGCACCCCGCGCTGCGCATTGGCCTGTTCGTCCTCGCGATGTCGTGGTTCCTCGTCATGCAGCACCTGGCCACGAGGCGTCTCCGTGAGCTCGAGGCGAGCGAGGCGCTGGCTCGCCAGGACGAGTCGCAGGCGAGCATCGCGAGCTAGCGCCCGCCGCTCCGCTGCGCGCGCCGGCTTCGAGGGTGCCGCCCGCGCCGTGGCCGGCCTCCATCGATCGGACCCATCGGCGCGAGCGGCCCTTACCTCGATGAACAGAACGGGGGCCTCGAGGCCCCCGTTCCCTGTTCCGGCTCGTATGTGACCGGTCCGATGTGGCTAGATGTCACCACCCGGAGGTGCCACGTTCGAGCGACCCCAGGCGAGGCCGGGGCGGCCCTGCGGGGCCTCCTCGGGCTGGGCGTCCTCGGCGGGGAGGGGCGTCGAGGGCGGCTGGGCCGCCGGGGCGGGCGAGTCGTCCTCGGGGAGCGTGCGTCCCTCGGCGGGGCCGAGCAGCCGGCGGAGGTCGTCCCCCTCGACGGTCTCGACCTCGACGAGCTTGTTCGCGAGCAGCTCGAGCTTGTCGCGGTGCTGGTCGAGGACGGCACGGCAGCGGGCGTGGGCCTCGTCGATGACGCGGCGCACTTCCTCGTCGATCTCCTCGGCCGTGCGCTCCGAGTAGTCACGCTGCTCCGCGATGTCGCGGCCGAGGAACACGAGCGACTCGCGGCGCCCGAAGGTCCGAGGACCCAGGCGCTCGCTCATGCCCCACTGGGTGACCATCTCGCGCGCAATCTGCGTCACCTTCGAGATGTCGTTGTGCGCGCCGGTGGTCGGCTCCCCGAAGATGAGCTCCTCGGCAACCTTGCCACCCAGGGCCTGCGCCATCATCGCCTCGTAGTAGGGGCGGTCGTGCAGGCGGCGGTCGTCCGCGGGGATGGAGCGCGTGAACCCGCCCGCCATACCGCGGGCGACGATCGTGACCTTGAACGGCGGGTCGGCCTGCGGGATGAAGTAGCCCGCGACGGCGTGTCCGCCCTCGTGGTAGGCGATGACCTTCTTCTCCTCGGGCGTGATCACCCGCGACTTGCGCTCGGGGCCCGCGATGACGCGGTCGACCGCCTCGTTCATCTCGTCCATGCCGATGCGCTTGCGGTTGCGCCGCGCCGCGAGGATCGCCGCCTCGTTCACGAGGTTGGCGAGGTCCGCGCCGGAGAAGCCCGGCGTCTGCTTCGCGATCGTGTCGAGGGAGACGTCGCCCTCCAGCGGCTTGCCCTTGACGTGGACATCGAGGACCGCGCGGCGGCCTCGGACGTCCGGGAGGTCGAGGGTGACCTGGCGGTCGAAGCGGCCCGGCCGCAGCAGCGCCGGGTCGAGGACGTCCGGCCGGTTGGTGGCCGCGATCACGATCACGTTGGAGTTGGAGTCGAAGCCGTCCATCTCCACGAGGATCTGGTTCAGGGTCTGCTCGCGCTCGTCGTGCGACCCGCCGAGGCCGGCACCGCGCTGGCGGCCGACCGCGTCAATCTCGTCGACGAAGACGATCGCGGGGGCGTTCCGCTTCGCCTGGTCGAACAGGTCACGCACGCGGCTCGCACCGACGCCGACGAACATCTCGACGAACTCCGAACCGGAGATCGAGAAGAAGGGCACGCCGGCCTCGCCGGACACGGCGCGGGCGAGCATCGTCTTGCCGGTGCCCGGAGGTCCGACGAGCAGCACGCCGTGCGGGATGCGCGCGCCGAGGGCGGCGAACTTCTCGGGGTACTTCAGGAACTCGACGACCTCGGCGAGCTCCTGCTTGGCCTCCTCCTGGCCCGCGACGTCGATGAAGGTCACGGTCGGCTTCTGGCCGGTGAACATGCGCGCTCGACTGCGCCCGAACTGCATGGCCTGCGCGTTCGAGCCCTGGGCCTGGCGCATCATGAAGACGAGGATGGCGCCAAAGATGATCAGCGGGAGGAAGTTCAGAAGCAGCCCGAAGACGTTCCCGAACTGGCTCGGACCGCGGACGACGACCTCGACGGCCTTGTCGCCGGTCACGCCGTTCTGGCGGAGCAGCTCCTCGACGGAGGCGGAGGCCTCCTTTCGAGAGCGGACGGGCTCCTGCTCACCGTCGAGCTGGACGAGGAGTGTGTCGCCCGTGACCTCGATGCGGCGCACGTTGCCGGCCTGCGCCTCCTTGATGACCTGCGAGATGGGCACCTCGCGCGATCCCGCCGAGGGGCGGAAGAACATCACGACGACCATCACGACGGCCGCGAGGATCAGCAGGTATACGAAGGAGTTTCGCATCCAGCGAGCGTTCATCTGTTCGCCAATCTGCTACTCGACGCCTTCCCGGCTCGGAGCGTGGACGAGTACGTCACCAACACAACGTCGCAAATACGCTGCCCCGGCCTCGAATCTGGCGGGGCGACGCCGGAATCCAGTGTAACACCGGACCTCGGCGGTAACGGCTGTCCGCGACACGTTCCCGTGACTCTCATGTCCCCCTAATACAACGTCGCCTAACACATGGTCGCCTGATCTGAGGCCGCTCCGCATCGGGCCGCTCCCGAGGAAACGCGCACCCCGGCGCGTTTCGGCCGCAACGCGTCGCTGAGGCCCGGCGCGCCATCGAGCGTGCGTTCGCGGGGGCCTATGCTGTCCCCATGACGGGCGGGCAGGGATTGCCGACCTGGCGGTACGAGCGGGCGCTCTGGCGCTCGGGGGCGGTGCGCGTCGCCGGGGTGGACGAGGTGGGCCGGGGCCCCCTCGCCGGGCCGGTCTACGCCGGTGCCGTCGTGCTCCCCACCTCGAGGCTGCGCTGGCTCTCGAGGCTGCGCGACTCCAAGGAGCTCGAGGCCTCCGAGCGCGAGGAGCTGGCGCGCGCGATCAAACGGACCTCGGACTGGGGCATCGGCGCGGTCTCGAACCAGGTGATCGACCAGATCGGGATCGTGAAGGCGACCCGCCTCGCGATGCGGCTCGCGGTCGCGCAGCTCTCCGCGCCCCCGAACGCCCTCATTGTGGACGGCCGCGAGTTCGTGGCGGGCGGCATCCCGCAGCAGGCGGTGATCGATGGCGATGCGCTCTGCAAGTCGGTGGCCGCGGCGAGCATCGTCGCCAAAGTCGAGCGTGATGCCGTGATGTGTGCGCTGGATGCGAGATTTCCGGGCTACGGTTTAGCTCAAAATAAGGGATACTACACAGCAGGACACCGCGAGGCGCTGGCGCGCCTGGGGTACTCCACCGTCCACCGACTCACGTTCGCGCCGGTTCGAGCAGCGCTGCGCGGACGCCCACCAGCCAACGATGTGCTCGAAGCGATGATGACGAGCTCACCATGACGAACCGTGCCATGCGCCTGGGCCAGTCGGGCGAGCGACTGGCCTCCGACTACCTCAAGAAAGAGGGCTACGAGGTGGTGGACCGCAACGTCCGCCGCGCCGAGGGCGAGATCGACCTCGTTGCCCTCGACAAGGACACGCTCGTGTTCGTCGAGGTGAAGCTGCGCCGTCCCGGCGGCACGGGCAAGGCCACGGAAGCGCTCTCCGAGGCGAAGAAGCGCCGCATGGCCGAGCTGGCCCTCGCGTACTCCGCCGACCACCCGGACCTGCCGCAGACGCTGCGCGTCGACCTCATTGCGATCGACCTCAAGGTTGACGGCTCGGTCGGCTCCGTGAATCACATCCGGAGTGCCGTCGAGCGGTAGTGTCCGTCCTCGGGCGCCGCGCGTTCCCGGACCGCGTTCGTTACACTGCACCCCCGGCTGTCGAGGGGGTGCGAAGTGCCGACGTACGAGTACGACTGCGCGGGCTGTGGACGCCGTGTGGATATCTTCTTCCGCAGTGCCGCGGCGGCGCAGGACGCGACCCCGGAGTGCCCGCAGTGCGGTAGCGCCTCGCTGAGCCGCGTGATGTCCAAGTTCCGCCAGGCGCGCTCCGAGGCAGACCGCCTCGCTGCCATCGACGTGGACCAGGAGCTGGGACGCCTCCGCGGCTCCGACCCCGGCTCCTTCGCCCGGTGGTCCCGCCAGCTCGGACGTGAGCTCGGCGAGGACATCGGCTCCGACTTCCGCGAGATGGCCGAGCGCGCCTACTCGGGGGATGACCCCGTCGAGCGCGTCGACCCCGAGCACACGCTCCGCTACCGCATCGAGAAGCGGAAGGCTGACGCGGCCGCAAGCGACGCCTCGAGCTAGCTCGCGCCTCGAGCGCCCTCGGGAGGGCCAGTGCCGATCTACGAGTACCGCTGCGAGGACTGCACCCGGGTGACGAGCGTCTTCGTGCGCTCCGCCAGCGCCGAGGTGCGCGCCACCTGCGAGCACTGCGGCTCCTCGAAGCTGACGAAGCTGATCTCGAAGGTCGCGCGCCTCCGGACGAACAGCGATGTCCTCGAGGAGTACGGCGACGGCGGCGGTCCCGAGGGTATCCGCGACCCTCGCCAGATCGGCCGCTGGGTGGAGAAGCGCTTCGAGGAGTACGGCATGGAGGTGCCCGCCGAGACGCGCGAGCAGATCGCGCGCGCTCGCGAGGGGGACCTGCCGGACGCGGTGAAGGACGTCTGAGGCGCGCCCGTGACAGCGCGATGACCGAGCCGCGGCCGCTGCGCCCTCGGAATGCGATGCCGGAGGATGTCGCGCGGCTCCTCGAGGAGCGCGCGCTTACCGAGGCGTACGCAGAGCGGCCTCCGTACCAGCGCAACGACTACCTCGGATGGATCGCCCGCGCGAAGCGTCCCGAGACGCGCGCGCGCCGCATCGCGCAGATGCTCGAGGAGCTGGCGGGCGGCGAGCGCTACATGAAGATGTCGTGGCGCACGGGCCGCCCCCTCGGGTGAGCGTGCACGCTCGAGGGGTGGCGCGCGCCCGGCGCCTCAGTCGATGGCGACGAGCTCGACGTCGAAGGTGAGGGCCTTGCCGGCCAGCTCGTGGTTGGCGTCGACCTTCACGATGTCCGCGGTCACCTCGGTGATGGTGGCGGGCTGCCCGTTGCCGAGGCGTACGCGGTCGCCCGCCTTCACGCCGGCCGGTGCCTGCGCGATCGGCACCTCGAGGATGAGGTCGGGCCGGACTTCGCCGTAGGCGTCCTTCGCCTCCATGCGCACCTTGCGCGACTCGCCCACCTTGAGGCCGCGCACGGCCTCGTCGAAGCCCTTGATCACCTGGCCGGAGCCGACCTGGAAGGCGAGGGGCTGGCGGCCCTGGGACGAATCGAACTCCGTGCCGTCATCGAGCGTGCCGCGGTAGTGCACGCGGACGCGATCACCGTCTTTGACCACGCGTCCGTCCTTTCCTGCGTTCGATGCATTCGATGCTGATGAGGTGCCCGTGGCGGTCGCCCGAGGCGAGGCCGTGGCGCTGACGGGCTCGCCGTCACCGCACGCACCGAGGAGGAGCGCCGCGGCACCGAGCACGATGACAGCGCTCGGCCATCCCCGGCGACCGCGGGATGCATGAGTCTGGATAACACGCGCCTTTGCTGTTGCGGTGGGATGCTCCCACCGTACCACGATCGGCGCGTACACCCCTCGACGGTCAGCGTTGCGGCGGCTGCATGTAGTCGCGTGCGGCGCTCACGCTCCGGGAGGCGCCCGGTGGCGCCATGTAGTCGCGACGGCGGACCACAGGCCGGCGCGACGTGCTCAGGTCGCCCGCCAGCGGCATCGGTGCTCCGCCCGGCACCTCGAGGGCCGCGAGCGCGGGCAGTGCGGCCGCGCCCCCCTCGGCGGCGTGCGTGCTGCGCGGCGGCCTCGGCGTCGGCGTGAGCACGATCATGACGGCCGCCACGAGGTAGGCGGCGATGAAGGCGAGGAAGGCCACCTCGTACGAGTTGCGCAGGTCGTAGGCCAGGCCGGCGAGCACGGGACCACCGGCGCTCGAGACGATGGTGAACGGGCGGCCGACCGCGCGCACGGTGCCGAGCGTGAGCCGCCCGAAGTAGTCGGCCCAGACCGTCTCCTGCAGGGTGATGATCCCGCCGACGCCGACGCCCATCGTGAAGATGGCCCCGTACATGAGCGGGAGCGTGGGCGCGATCGAGATGAACAGGATGCCGAGGGCGAGCAGCAGGAACTCGGCGGCCGCGGCAAACCTCGAGGGGATGCGGTCCGCGATGACGCCCCAGATCGGCTTCGAGATCAGCCCGGACACGCCGAGCATGCTGAAGGCGCCCGCCGCCTCGATGCGCGTGTAGCCGCTGTCCGTCAGGAACGGGATCAGGTGCAGCAGCATGGCCCCGAATCCCATGCTCCCGAGGCCGAACGTCAGGATGAGCATCCACAGCGCGGGGGTACGCATCGCCTGGCCGCGCGTCCAGCGGATGCCGTCCACCGCCGCGCGCTGCGCCGCGAGGCGGTCGCCGGCCCTCGGCGCCACGTACCGCCCGTCCGGCACCAGCCCGTGGTCCTCGGGGCGACGCCGCATGACGAGGGCGGCCGAGGGGATGACGAGCACCCACACGGCCACGCCGAGGACGGCCCAGGCGGTGCGCCACCCGAACAGGTCGATCATCTGCGCGGCGAGGCTCGGCACGATGATCGCGGCGACCGAGGTGCCCATCGCGGTGATCGCGATCGCCTGCCCTCGACGGCGCACGAACCAGTTCGAGACCACGACGTTGGCGACCATGCCGCCCATGCCCGCCATGCCGAGGGTGAGCACGCCGCCCTTCACCAGGTAGTACTGCCAGAGGTTCTGCACCTGCCCCAGGAGGATGAACCCGGCGCCCGCGATCAGCGCGCCCCAGACCGTGAGCGCTCGCCCGCCGCGACGGTCGAGGAGCCCGCCCATGAACAGGCCGACGATGCCCGAGAACGCCGTGGAGATGGTCTGTCCGAGGGAGATGTCGGTCCTCGACCAGCCGAGCTCGGAGGTCATCGGCGTGACGAAGACGCCGAGGCCGTACGCCTGGATGCCCGCGGACATCATCGAGGAGATGAACGCGACGGCGACGATGTACCAGCCGTAGTAGACGGTCCGGCCGCCGACGGTGGTGGGGAGGGGGAGCGGAGCCGAGCCGCGCTCGAGGGCCATGTCATAGCCTCCGTGATGCGAGAGTCTATGACAAACGTCGATTGCCGTGGTGCCCCTCGAGGGCGAAACGGACGCTTCTGGCTCGCGTCGGTGGCCGATCCGGGCAACGCAGGGGGGCAATGCAAAGGGGCCGCCCACTGGGCGGCCCCTTCGGCGTGACGCAGAACTCGAGGGCTAGCGGCCTCGGAGGCGCGGGTCGAGGATGTCGCGGAGGGCGTCACCGAACATGTTCGTGGAGAACACCAGCATCGAGATGGCGATGCCGGGGAGGAACGCCAGGCGCGGGTGGCTCTCGAAGTACTGGCGACCCGAGCCGGTGAGCATGGCGCCCCACGACGGGGTCGGTGGCTGGGCGCCAATGCCGAGGAAGGACAGGGACGCCTCGGTGATGACGGCGGTCGCGAGGATGAACGTCGCGAGCACGATCATCGGCGCGAGCACGTTCGGCAGGATGTGGCGGAACATGATGCGCCGGTCGCTGGCACCGAGGGTGCGTGCGGCCTCGGCCCAGACGTTCTCCTTGGCGGAGAGCACGGAGCCACGAATCAGGCGCGCCGGGCGCGGCAGCGATGTCGCCATGACTGCCACGAGTCCCTGGTTCAAGCCCGGCCCGAGGATGGACACGATGGCGACGGCAAGCACGAGGAAGGGAATCGTTTGAAGCCCGTCCACGATGCGTTGGACGATCATGTCGCCCCATCCCCCGGCGTACGCGGAGATGAGGCCGATCGTCCCGCCGATGGTGATCGAGAAGACCGTCACCACCATCGAGAAGTACACGGAGATCTCGGCGCCCTTGATGATGCGGCTCATCAGGTCGCGACCGAGCTCGTCAGTGCCCCAGAAGTAGGTGTTGCCGGTACGCGGCGAGGTGTACCCGAACCCCTTGAGGCGGTCCGAGCCGTTCACGGCGATCGGGTCCTGCGGGACGATCAGGTTGGAGAAGCCGGTGCCGGGAATGGCCGGCAGGTAGGCGCCGATCGCCGTCAACTCGATGATGACGATGATGACCATCGAGATGGCGCCCAGTGGCTTGTGCTTGACGAACCACTTGAGCCAGCGTGCTGCCTTCGACAGGCGACCGGGCTCATCCGCGAGCCTCTTCGCCATCGCATCAGCAAGCGTCGCCCCCGACCCGGAAGCTGCTGTTGCCATCAGGACCCTCCAGACCCCTCTGTCTCGCCCGGTTCCGCGAGTTCCGGGAAGAAAAGCATCTGCCCGGGTGCATGTCAATCGTTTGTGCAGGAGTGATACGCGCGGACGAGGGATGTTGGATTCGCCCGGTGGTGACCAACGTCCAGACGGCCCCCTCGACCGGGTGGCGAGGGCCCTCGGGCGTGCGGATGCCGGGGGCGCCGCGCGGCGGCCTCCCCCGCCTCGGGCCCTACGATCAGGCGGAGCTGCCGCCGGCGCGGTCCCGAGGAGTGGTGGTGCCTGTAGACCTGACCTGGCTCGGTGTGGAGGACCCGGAGCGGCTGCTGTTCAGCCTCGGGGTGGCGGGCGTGGTCCTCGTGGTCCTCGTCGCGCTCCAGTGGGCGTTCGCCCGAGGCGCCGCGCGTGCTGCTCGAGGGGCGGCGCCGACGGCACTGCGGGCCGTACCCCTCCGCGTGGCGGGGCGCACGCGCCTCCTGGTCCTGGTATTCGTGGCGCTCTACGCGGGCTTCATCGCCCTCGAACCGCCGTCCGAGGTGCGCACGGCCGTGCACGCGGTGCTGGTGGCGATCCTGCTCCTGCAGTGCGCGAGCTGGGGTTCGGACCTCATCGCCTTCTGGTCCGAGCGCTATCGCGTGCGCGCCGCCGAGCATGACGCGGCGGCCGCGACGGCGACGGCGTTTGCCCTCCGGTTCATGGGCTCACTGCTGCTCTGGGTCATCCTCGTCCTGCTCGGCCTCGAGAACGCGGGCGTCGAGATCACGACGCTGGTGGCGGGGCTGGGCATCGGCGGGATCGCGATCGCCCTCGCGGCCCAGAGCGTGCTCGGCGACTTCTTTGCGTCGCTCGCGATCGTCCTCGACCGGCCGTTCGTGGTCGGTGACTTCATCGCGGTCGACAACCTGCGCGGCACGGTGGAGCGGGTGGGCGTCAAGACGACGCGCGTGCGCAGCATCGATGGCGAGCAGCTGGTCTTCCCCAACTCGGACCTGGTCCGGAGTCGCATTCGCAACTTCGGACGGCTGACGGAACGGCGCGTGGTGCTCACGTTCGAGCTGGCGCACGGGACGCCTGCCAGCGCCGTCGAGGCGGCCACGCGCATCCTCCGCCAGGTGCTCGCAGGCCAGCGCGAGGTGCGGCCGGACCGGGAGCACCTGGTGTCGATCGCGGGCGGCACGCCGGAGCTCGAGGCCGTCTACCACGTCCGGAGCCCCGACTTCCGGCGCCACATGGACATCCAGCAGGAGGTCCAGCTACAGGTTCTCCGCGAGTTCGGGCGCGCGGGGATCAGCCTCGGTGGGGCGCCGCCGGAGGCCGAGCCTGAGCCCGAGGCGACCAGCGCCGACTAGGGCAGCGCGGCCGCGCCGAGCGCGGACCTCGAGGTGGCGAGCGTGAGCGCACGCGCGGCGAGCTCGGGAGCCCCGAGGTCGTGCGCGAGGCGGGGGAAGTCGACGCGCGGACCGCGCCAGCGGATCGCCTCGATGTCGCTGAACACCTCGATGTTGGTGCGCAATGTGGCCAGCTCCCGGAAGAGCAGCGCGAGGTCGCGCTGTTCGCGTAGCGTGGCCGCCAGCGGCGCAGCCCGCGGGATGCGCACCTCCCAGCGCCCGGCCTCGTCGGGGATGTCCTCGAGGTGCGGGTACCGCGCGAGGACGCTCGCGGCCGACTTCGCACCCCACCCCGGGAGGCCGGGAAAGCCATCAGCCGAGTCACCCACCAGCGCGAGGTAGTCCGGGATCGACTGCGGCGCGACGCCGAACTTCGCGATGACGCCGGCCTCGTCACGGATCGTTCCCGCGCGGCGATCGAGCTGCACCACGCGCTCGCCGACGACGCACTGGCCGAGGTCCTTGTCGGGCGTGCAGATCAGCACCTGCCGGACGCGGGGATCGGCCGCCGCGCGCACGGCCGCCGCCGCGAGGGCATCGTCGGCCTCGTACTCCACCATCGCCCAGACGCGCACCCCCAGCGCCTCGAGGGCCGCCTCGAGTGGCTGGAACTGGCCCCACAGGTCCGGGTCGATGCCGGCGCCGGTCTTGTAGCCGGGCCAGAGGTCGTTGCGGAACGACTCGATGACGTGGTCGGTGGCGACGCCGAGGTGGGTCGCGCCGTACTCCAGCATGCGCAGCACCGAGCCCACCACGCCGACCACGGCGCCACGCTCGTGACCGGCGGCGTCAGGCTTCCGCGGCACGGCAAAGAAGTGCCGGAACAGCTCGTATGTGCCGTCGACGAGGTGCACCTGGAACGGCGAGGTCATGCCTCGAGGGTAGCGCCCGCCTCGAGCGGCGGCGCGGACTAGCCGAGGGTGGCGACGCCCGAGGGGAGCTGGCCCGGGTCCGCCTCGAGGGGAATGGCCTGGCCCGGTGCGGTCCCGGCCGGGATCTGCGCGCGCAACACGGGGGCGGTGAACATCCCCGCACCGGTCGGGTCCTGGCCCGCCCGGTCCGGCTCGAGCGAGACCTCGATCGCCGAGTTGCCGTCGGCAAGGTTGATCGGCGCCAGCGGCGCCCCGAGGCGCTCGAGGAGGTCCTCGCCGGGCGTATCGAAGCCCGGGCGCGGCCCCGAGGTGAGCACGGCGGAGTCGGCGCCCTGCCCTCGGGTGAAGCGGCCGACGGTGAACAGGCGGTCCTGGGTGCGGATCCAGCCTTCGTAGACCCAGCCCGCGGGTGGCGCGGCGAGGGACAGCGTGGGGCCGCGCGTCTCCGGCGCGGCGAACCAGGCGCCCGCCGTCTCGTTGCCGGGGTTGTCGTCCGTGGGACTCGCGAGGATGGCGCTCCCGCCGAATCCCGTGGTGCTGATGGGGAAGCCGAGGACTGCGCGCCCGTTCACCACGCTCCCCTCGAGCACGAGGAGGTCGCTGGGGGTGGCGTCCCGGTCGCCCTCGGGCTCGATCGACACGAGGACGCGGCGCGCCTCGATGATGTCGCGGGTGAGCGGGAAGGCCGCGATCGGTGCGCCTCCCAATGCGACCAGCTCGCCATCACGTCCGACGTTGAACTTGCCCGCCGACACGCGGTCGTTGTCGAGGAGCGCCCACGCCTCGTAGTGGCCGGAGGTAAGCGCCGGCAGCCGCTCGAGGCGCAGCGTGAGCACGGAGACGCCGCGCAGCGGCGCCGGGACGAGCGTGGCGGGGGTCGCGGGGAGGGCTCCGCCGCCGGGCGCCTCGGCGATGGCGCTGGCCCCGGGCTCGCCGGTGGCGACGCTGCCGGGCGTCTCGCGAGGGGTACAGCTCAGCACCAGGGCACCGCTCAGTGCCAGGGCACCGAGGAGCCGCCGCGCGACCCCGGACGAGCTCGTGGCAGCGGTCTCCGTGGCAGCAATCGAGGTGCGCGACATGGCGGCCCGTCCCTCCGAGGCGCGCGCATCGTAGGCGATCTCGCCAGTCCACATAAGGCGTGAGCGTGGGCCTCGAGAACCGTTGGTCAGGTGACCTGCGGTACCTGGGAGGGGGGCGTGGGCGGCGGGGATGGGGCGGCCGGAACCGAGGGCTCCTGCGGGATATGCACCCGCACGACGGTGCCCCGGTTCGGGGCGGTCTCGGTCTCAATCGAGGCGCGCAGCATCGCGACGCGATGGTCGATGGAGCGGAGGCCGTACGAGCTGCTGGGCACGTTCGCCGGGTCGTACCCGACGCCGTCGTCGCGCACTTCGAGCTCGATCCCGTCGTGCTCACGGCGCAGGGTGACCACGGCCTGTTTGGCGCGCGCGTGCCTCGTGACGTTGGAGATCAGCTCCTTCATCAGGAGGTAGACGTGGCGCTCCGTGCTCTCGTCGAGGTCGAGGTCGTCGGCCACCTCGACCGTCCACTGCGGGCCGTCGGCGCTGAGGAGCGCCTCGATGCGCGGCCGGAACGGCTCGTGGAGGGGGCTCGTGTGCTCACCGCTCAACTGGCGCATGTAGGACCGGAGGTCGGCGATCACCGAGTTGAGCCCGTCGATCGCGCGGCCGAGCGCGGCGCTCTTGGTCACGGCGGGGTCGGCCATGTCGCCATGGAGTGCCAGGCCGAGCGAGTACACGGACTGGATCACGTCGTCGTGGAGGTCGCCCGCGATCCGCTCACGCTCGAGCTGCGTCTCGATCTCGGCCAGCAGGCGCTGGCTCTCGTCCTCGGCGGCCCGGCGTTCGGTGACGTCGCGCAGGATGCCCTCGGTCATGGGTGAGCCATCGGAGTTCCGCCCGCGGCGCAGGCGGCACTCGAACCAGCGCAGTGCGCCGTCGCGACGGTGCGCGCGCACGCTCAGCGTCTCGGGGACGCCTGTCCACAGCGCCTCCTCCACGGCCTCGCGGTCCTCCTCGACGACGAAGCTGATGGCGAGCTCGGGGTGCGCGTAGAACTCCTCCGGGCTGTAGCCGGTGAGGGCGCTCGCGGCCGCCGAGACGTACTCGAAGCTGGGTTCGTCGCCCGGGCGGTAGCGGAAGATCATGTCGGCGGCGTTCTCCGTAACGAGGCGGAGTCGCGCCTCGGAGCGCCGCACGACCTCCTCCTGGCGCCGGAGGTCGGTCACGTCGCGCACGATCGCGACTACGTAGACGCTCTCTCCCGCCTGGTACGGGCTGAGTGAGATCTCGACGGGGACGAGCGCGCCGTCCCGCCGCCGCGCGGAGAGGCGCAGGCCCACGCCCATGCCTCGGGGGTGCGGGTCCTCGACGTAGACCTCGCGGTTCAGCTGGTGGATCTCGCGCTGCTCGAGGGGGACCAGGTACTCGATCCGTTCGCCCACCAGCTCGCCCGGCGGGTAGCCGAACATGTCCTCGCTGCGCCGGTTGGCGTAGACGATCATCCCGCGGGCGTCGACCAGCATGATGACGTCCGGGGCGGAGTCAACGATCGCCGGGAACGCATCGGCGGACAGCGGAGCGGGCAACGCGAAACCCTCTGCGAGCGGGCGTAGTCCTCGCATCCATCGTAGGCGGCTCGCGCTCCTGGGGGGTATGTCCGTCATTCGCGACCGTGTTCTCGGGCTGTCTACTGGCGCTTACGGAGCCGGCGCTCGGTCGCGAGGGAGGCCGCCTGGGCTCGGCGTTCCACGTTCAGCTTGGCGTAGAGCTCCGAGACGTAGTTCTTGACGGTCTTCTCACTCAAGGACAGCCGATCCGCGATCTGGCGGTTCGTCATGCCGTCCCCGATCATCTCGAGGATGCGGTCCTCCTGCGGAGACAGCGCCGCGAAGGCATCGTCGGCCGGGTGCTGCGCGCTGCCGCGGCGCATCCGCTCCAGGACCCGGGTCGCCATCTGCGGATCCAGCAGCGAGCCACCTCGGCCGACCGTGAGGATGCCGTTCTGGATGCCGGCCGGGTCCAGGTCCTTGAGCACGTACCCGGAGGCGCCGGCGAGGACCGCTGCGAACAGCGCATCCTCGTCCGCGTGGGAGGTGAGGATGAGGACGCGCGCGTCCGGGTTGTCGACACGGATCTGGCGGCACGCCTCCACGCCGGAGCCGTCCGGCAGCCGCAGGTCCATTACCACGACGTCCGGGCGGAGCCGCAGCGCCTCGGCGATGCCGGACTGCATCGAGGCGGCCTCACCCACGACGGCGATCTCGGGGTTGCGATCGAGGATCGACTGGAGGCCGCGGCGCACCAGCTCGTGGTCATCGACGAGCAGCACGCGAATCTGCTGGGTGGCCACGTGGCTCTCCCTTACCTGCGGGACGGTGTCCGCGATCACGGTGGGGCCTCTCAGTTGCGCCCGAGCGCCGTCGCGGTGCCTCGCACGCACTCGTCCCGTCGGTGCACCCTACTGTCCGTCCGGCAGGGGGGACCTCCGAGGGCACAGTGGCCCCCTCGAGGTGGGACCTTCGGGCAAAGAAGTCACCCAACAGGCGTAGTGGAGCACGCGGAGCCCGCTGGTAGCATCCCCCCAGCCGCACCCACAAAGGAGCTCACGATGCCCGACGCCCTCGAGACGCTGCTCGCGGAGCTGACCAACGCCGATGGCCCGACGGGCTTCGAGGGGCCCGTGCGCGCGATCATGCGCCGCGAGTGGGCCGCCGCGAGCAGCCTCGAGACGGACGGGCTGGGGTCGCTCATCGCGCGCTTCCCCGGCACGCAGGAGCGCCCACGAGTGATGGTCGCGGCCCACATGGACGAGCTGGGGCTCCTCGTGCGGCGGATCACGGACGACGGCTACCTGAAGTTCGAGACCCTCGGCGGGTGGCTCGACCAGGCGATCGTGAACCAGCGCTGGCGCGTGCTGACTCGGTCCGGCGCCGTCCCCGGGGTGACCGGGATCAAGACGGTGCACGTGATGACCCCCGAGGCGCGCGGCCAGGTCTTCAAGAAGCAGGACCTGTTCATCGATGTCGGCGCAACCAGCCGTGAGGACGCCGCCGAGCGCCTCGGGATCCGGCCCGGCGACCCGGTGGTGCCGGACAGCCTGTTCCAGCCGCTGGCCGGTGGCACGCGCTACCTCGCGAAGGCGTGGGACGACCGCGTCGGGCTGGCCGTGATCGCCCTCGCGCTGCGCGAGCTCGACGCCGGCGGCCACCCCAACGAGGTGGTGGCGGTCGCGACGGTGCAGGAGGAGGTGGGCCTGCGCGGCGCGCAGACCTCGGCGCACGCGGTGCAGCCGGACCTCGCGATCAACGTGGAGTCGGGGGTCGCCGCGGACTACCCCGGCATCAGCCAGGACGAGGCACAGGAGCGGCTGGGGGGCGGGCCGGGCATCTTCCTGCACGACTCCTCGATGCTGCCGAACCTCCGCCTCCGGGACTTCCTGGCCGACCTCGCCGGCGAGCTGGGCCTGGCGCTCCAGTACAACGTGCTGAGCGGCTACGGACAGGACGGCTCGGCGATCCAGCGCGCGTTCGCCGGTGCGCCCGTCGTGAACCTCACGGTGCCCGTGCGCTACCTCCACAGCCACACGGGTGTCGTGCAGCGCTCGGACATCGAGGGCGCCGCGCGACTCCTCGCCGAGGTGCTGCGGCGCCTCGACGCGGACACGGTGGCGAGGCTGCGCTCGTTCGACGACGAGCGCTGACGACCGCTCACGACCCTGACGAACGCCGCGGGGCGAGTCGGACGGGACGCGCCAGTACGGATGTTCGGTCAGCGATTATGATTGGGGTCCCGCGGGTTTCGGCGCATCGAATGTAACGAGAGCGCTGATACGCTCGGAGGGAAATGTGGCCCGCACGGACTGAAACGTCGCCGGCGACGAGCCCCCCAGTGCTGTCGCTCCTCGAACGTGCGAACGCGGCGTCGCCGCGCGCGCTCTGGTATTCGCGCCCCGCGATCGGGATCGCGCTCGTGATCGTGCTGGTCGCGGCCACCTCGATCCGGCTGGCGCCCCTCCGCGGCGATGTGTTCCCCGCCAACGACGGCGGCCTCTTCTGGGTCATGATCGAGGACCTGCGGGCGAACAGCTTCCGCCTCCCCGCGTTCACGACCTACAACAACCTCAACATCCCGTTCGCCTACCCGCCGCTGGCGTTCTACCTGGCGGCACTGGTCACGTCGCTGTTCGACGTCAGCAGCCTCGAGGTGGTGCGGCTGATGCCCGTCATCGTCTCGGTGGCGACCACCCTCGCCACGTACCCCCTCGCGAGGCGGCTCACCGGCGACGCGTGGATGGCCGTCTTCGCGACCGCGGCGTTCGCGGTGCTGCCGCGCGCGTACGTCTGGATGGTGATGGGGGGGGGGCTGACGCGCAGCCTCGGGTTCCTCTTCGCGGTCCTGGCGCTGACGCAGCTGTACGACCTCTACGACCGGGGCGGTCGGCGGCCGCTGATCCTGTCCGCGGTGTTCGCGACGGGAGCCGTGCTGAGTCACCTCGAGGGCGGCTGGCTCGTGGTCTACTCGAGCATCGTCTTCTGGGCCAACGGCCGCCGAGGCGTGGGCGGGATTCGGGACACGGTGCTCCTCGGCGCCGCGGGCTTCGTGCTCACGGCTCCCTGGTGGGGGACGGTGGTGGTCAATCACGGCCTCTCGCCGTTCATCGCGGCGCTCAACAGCGGCGAGCGATTCGCCGCCGGTCTGCAGATGCTCGCGCGCTTCGCCTTCTCGGATACGCCGGGGTTCGACATCCTGGCCGTGTTCGGCCTCGCGGGGTTGTTCACGACGCTCCGGCGGCGGCAGTTGCTGCTGCCCTCGTGGCTGTTCCTCATCTTCGTGATGGATCCCCGTGCGGGAGCGTCGTACGCGATGGTGCCGCTGGCGAGCCTGGCGGCGATCGGGTTTTTCGACCTCGCGAGGGGTGCGAGCTCCCGCACCACGGAAGCCGGGGATCCTGAGCCCGACGGCCGCCTCCGCCGGTGGTTCCAGGAGCTGCGCGACGTGATGCCCCCCGTCAGCGCCGCGGTCGCCATCGGCGTGCTGTGGCTCGCGATGGGCATCGCGGCCCCGGTCGCGGCGCGCGAGCCGCTGCTCATCCTCTCGCCCGCGGATCGCGAGGCGATGGAGTGGGTCCGCGAGTCGAGTCCGCCGGACAGCCGCTTCTTCGTCCTGTCGCCCTCGACCGGCTGGTGGTCGGACATGCAGGGCGAGTGGTTCCCTGCGATCGCGCAGCGCCACAGCATTACGACAGTCCAGGGGCACGAGTGGCTCTCGGATGTCCCGTTCGACACGGCGATCGAGCGGCAGCTCGACGCCGCGTGGTGTGGCTGGTTCGACACCGCGTGCATGCTCAACTGGTCCGAGCGCACGGACCGGCCGTTCGACTTCGTCTACGTGCCGATTGGCTCGGCGGCCGCGTACACGGAGGAGAATCCGCGCACGCCGGTGCCCGATTGCTGCACGGCGTCGTTTGACTCGCTCCTCCACTCCGATGGGTTCCGCCTCCGCTTCCGCAATGACCGCGTCGCGATCTTCGAATGGGTCGGTACGAGGACCGGGAGCCGGCTCGCCTTCTAGGCTGCTGCACCGGGCGGCTCGGGCGGCTCGTGCTGCCCTCGAGCGGGCCGTGCCGCCGCGCGGCCACGAGGCGTGCGCGCGCGTGTCGATCGTCCCTCGCAGGCGCCGCCTCGCGTGGCACACTGGGATCTGGAGGTGACGCACATGAACGAGCAGACGACCGAACGCTTCGAGCTGCGCGCCGAGCACCTGATCTCGCGCTTCAAGCAGCTGCTGCACGAGGGCAACGTCCGCCGCGTGACGATCAAGCAGGGCGAGACCACGATCGCGGTGTTCCCCCTGACCGCAGGCGTGGTGGGCGCGGTGATCGCCCCGGCACTCGCCGCCATCGGGGCGTTGGCCGCGATGCTCAGCGAATGCACCATCGAGGTGGAGCGCACCGGCGAGCCGGCCCGCCCCGCCACGGAGCCCGCCGAGGAGGGGGCGCCGCAGGCTCCTCCGCTGTAGCGCGCCGGCCTCGAACCGTTGTGACGCTCAGGTTGTCGGTCGCGAGCAGCCTCGGTACCATCCGGCTCGCGCCTGTTTCCCGTGCCGAGGTAGCTCAGTCGGTAGAGCACGCGACTGAAAATCGCGGTGTCCCCAGTTCGATTCTGGGCCTCGGCACCACCCCCAGGTTCCATCGCTGAGACGGCTTGCGACGTGACGGACGCCACCTCGGCGCGGCGAGTACGCGCATCGATGCTCGGCGTGGTGCTGGCTGCCGGGCTGGTGGCGGCGATGGCTGTCCTCCTGCTCGATCGCACGCCTGCGACCGCGGCGCCCTCGGGGCGCGTGACCTGGGCGGGCAAGGACCGCTTCCTCGCCGGTGCGAACGTGCCCTGGTTCAACTGGGGCTGTGACTTCGGGTGCGGCGCCTCGGGCGGCGTGAGCGATCCGGCGGTGCGTGCGGCCCTCGACGAGCGCTTCGGCCGGTTCCGCGCGACTGGCCTCGACACGCTGCGCTGGTGGATGTTCGAGCCCGGCCAGCCGGGCCAGATCGCGCAGATCCGGAGGGGTGCCTCGGGCGCGCTCGAGGTGAGCCCGACGGTGTACGCGGACCTCGACGCCGCGCTCGCCCTCGCGGAGCAGCACGACCTGTACTTCGTGTTCGTCCTCTTCGCCGGCGTCAGTCCCGACCTCATGCCGCGGGAGTGGCTCGACGATCCCGCGATGCGGCAGCAACTCGCGACGGCGCTGGGCACGATGTTCTCCCGCTACGCCTCGAGCCCGCGCATCCTCGCGTGGGAGATCGTCAACGAGCCGGAGTGGCAGATCTGGAACGGGCTCGCCTCCGAGGCGAACACGGTCGCCCTCGCCGGGCTCATCGAGCGCGAGGTGCACGCGCGCTCGCAGGCGCTGGTCACGCTGGGCCAGGCCACCCTCGACGGCATCCCGATGTGGCAGAGCGTGCGCCTCGATTTCCACTCGCCGCACTACTACTCGCCAATGACGTGGGCGAGCGCGTGCGCGGCGTGTCGCGACTACGCCTCGATTGCGAGCGGCTACAGGACGTCGCTGCCAGTGGTCATCGGCGAGTGGGACGCGCCCGACAGCGCGACCACCGACGAGCGCTGGCGGCACTGGTACGACTCGGGATACGCGGGCGCCTGGGCGTGGTCGATCTTCCCGGAGAAGACCAACGACCGCATCGCGTTCGGCTACGCCTCGGCGCGCGCCTTTGCGAGCAGCCACGCGCTGACCGGCACCGCCGCGACGGCCGCGCCTCCGCCGGCCTCGGTGCCGACGACGGGGCAGCCGCTCGTAGGCGCGATCCCGGGCCCGGGATCGGTGGCCCTGATGGTGGTCGGCTCGGGTGGCGCCCCCTCGGTGCTGGCGGACTACCTGGCGAGGGGTGGCTGCACTCCCGCCGTGTTCGCCCTCCTCGAAGGTGGCGCGTGGCGCACGTATGTCCTCGGTGCCCCGGCGGCGGTGAACCGCAACTTCCCCGCGACGCTGACGGCGAACGTGCCGCTCTTCGTGCGCTGCTCGTAGCCGGGCGCCAGCTCGAGGCCGTGCCACCTCCGCTACGCTCGATCGAGGATGAGCGGTCCTCGAGGGGGGGCGCGATGGACCTGCCACGACGGCGACTCGGTCGCACCGGCCTCATGGTCACCGCGCTCGGCCTCGGCGCGATGGACACGTCCCAGTCTCCCGAGGGCGCCGCGACGCTGCGCGCGGCCCTCGAGGCCGGCATCAACTTCATCGATACCGCGCGCGAGTACGCGGGCAGCGAGTTCCTCATCGGGCAGCTGGTCCGTGAGCTCCGCGAGCCGGGTGGGGCGGGCCTCGATGTCCCCGCGCACGACTTCCCGGCACACGTCGGCAGCAAGACCTTCAGCCACACCCTCGATGGCAGCCAGCGCGACGTCGACCGCTCGCTCAGCGTGCTCGGCCTCGAGCAGATCACGCTGTACCAGTTGCACGACATCTCGACGCCCGCGGCGTACGAGGAGGCGATGGGCGCGAACGGCGCGCTCGAGGGGCTGCAGGTCGCGCGCTATCGCGAGCTCATCCGCTCTATCGGCGTCTCGTCGCACAACCTCGAGGTGGCGGAGCAGCTCATCCGGTCGGGTGAGTTCGACACGATCATGCTCGAGTACTCGGCGTTCTACCCGGACTCCCGCCCGCTGATCGAGCTCGCGCACGGCCTCGATGTGGGCGTGATCGTGATGCGGCCGGTCGGCGGGTCGGGTCGCACCAGTGTGATGCGCGGACGCCTCGCGGCGGGCGATGCGGGGGTCCTCACACCGGCCAACCTGCTGCGGTACGTCCTCGCGCAGCCGGGCGTGTCCGTCGCCATCCCCGGCGCGAGCTACCCCTCGCGGATCGCCGAGAACGTGGCGACCGTCGCGCGCGACGAGCCGATGAGCGAGTCTGAGCAGCGCGCCCTCGAGGATGCGGCGGCCCGCCTCTACTGAGGGACTTCCCAGGTGAGGCCGCAGCGCAGACCATCGAGGGGTGAGCACGACGACTCGCCGGATCGCCCTGGGCTCGGATGTCGCGAGCCTCGCCAGTCCCGCGGATGTCGTCGCGGAGTCGCGCACGCTCCTCGAGCGTGCCGGCCCGGGTGCGCCCGAGGTGGTGCGCCTGTTCCGGGTGAGCGACTGCGTCGCGTTCGGACCGCGGGACGAGCGTGCGCCCGGCTACGCGCGTGCCCTGGAGGCGGCGCGCGGCGCGGGCTTCGCGGCCACGTCACGCGTCGAGGGTGGGCGCGCGATCGCGGCGGGCCCGGCGACCCTCGGGATCGCGTGGACGATCCCCGGCCCCGAGGGGCGCGCGCGCATTCGCCCTCGATTCAGCATGCTGGCGTCGCTGGTCGCCGCTGCGCTGCGCGCGCTGGGCGTCGCGGCAGAGGTGGGGCCGGTCGCGGGGGAGTACTGTCCCGGCGACTTCAGCGTCGGCGTGGGCGGGCGGTCCAAGCTCGCGGGCCTGGGGCAGCGCGTGACGGCCTCGGGCGCACACCTTGGCGCGTTCGTGGTCGTCGATGACGCCGACCGGCTGCGCGCGGTGCTCACAAGGGTGAACGCCGCCCTCGCGATCCCGTGGGCGCCCGCGTCGCTGGGGAGCGCCGCCGAGCACGCCTCGGGAGTGACGGTCGAGGACGTGGCCCGCGCCGTCGAGGTGGAGCTCGCGAGGCGGTTCGCCATCCAGCCGGACGCGCCGGGCGAGGACGGCCGGCACACGGAGCCGGCCATGCCAGGAGGGCATCGATGACGCACGGAGCCGCCTCGGCGTTGCGCCAGCTGACACTGCGCGACCGCCACATCGCCCTCGGGGCGCGCATAGCGCCGTTCGCGGGGTGGGAGATGCCCCTCCAGTACGAGGGGGTGCTCGAGGAGCACCACGCGGTGCGCGAGCGCGCGGGGATGTTCGACGTCTCGCACATGGGGCGCGTACGCCTCGAGGGTGCGCGCGCCGGGGAGCTGCTGCGCAGCGTGACGACCTTCGACGTACGCCGCCTGGAGGTCGGGGAGGCGCACTACTCGCTCTACTGCACGGAGGACGGCGGCATCGCCGACGACGTGTTCGTGTACCGCCTCGGGGAGGCGCGCTGGCTGGTCGTCCAGAACGCGGCCAACGCCGAGGCGGGCACGGCGCGCCTGCGGGCCGCGATGCCCTCGGTGGATGACGTCACGGTCGCGACGGTGATGCTCGCCGTGCAGGGGCCGGAGGCGATGGCGGCCCTCGAGCGGGTGTTCGGGACGGACGGGCGGCTGGCCGCGGTGGCCCCGCGCCGCTGCCTCGAGACGGCGTGGCGCGGCGAGACGGCGCTGCTCGCGCGCACGGGCTACACCGGTGAGGACGGGATGGAGTGCATCGTGCCGGCCGCGGCCGGGGGGGCGCTCTGGGACGCGCTCCTCGCGGCGGGCGTGCGGCCCGCCGGGCTCGCCGCGCGGGACACGCTCCGCCTCGAGGCGGCGCTGCCGTTGCACGGTCACGAGATCGACGAGACGACGACGCCGTTCGAGGCTGGCCTCGGCTTCGCCGTCACCCTCGAGGATGGCGCGCCGTTCACCGGCCGCGCCGCCCTCGAGCGGCTGCACGCGCAGGAGCAGGCGCGCAAGCTGGCCTGCATCCGGCTCAGCGATCGAGGCGTGCCGCGCGCGGGGATGGCCGTGCTCGACGCGACAGGTGCAACGGTCTCGACCTTGACCAGTGGTACGTTCAGCCCCACCCTACGGGCTGGCATCGGCATGGCGTACCTGCCGGTCGCGCTCGCGACGGCGGGGACGCCGGTGCAGGTGCAGGTCCGCGACCGTGCCACGGCCGCCGAGGTGGTGCGCAGGCCGTTCTACCGCCGGCCGCGCGCCTGAGGCGGGCCGGTCACCACTCGGAATCCCAGCTGGCAGGAGGCCCGCACTGGAGTTCCCCGCAGCGCTGCGCTACGCCGAGAGCGACGAGTGGGTGCGCGTCGAGGGTGACGAGGCCGTCCTCGGGATCACCGACTACGCGCAGGATCAGCTCGGTGACATCGTGTTCGTCGAGCTGCCCGCGGTCGGCCGCGCGCTGGCCGTCGGCGAGTCGTTCGGCGTCGTGGAGTCGATCAAGGCCGTGTCGGACCTCTATGCGCCGATCGCGGGCGAGGTGGTCGCGGTCAACGAGGGCCTGGCCGATGCCCCGGAGCTGGTGAACAGCGATCCCTACGGCGACGGCTGGCTGATCCGCGTGCGGCTCGCGAGACCCCTCGACGAGGGCGCACTCCTCACCGCCGAGGCGTACCGCGCGCTGCGCGCCGACGGGGCCTAGCGCGTGGCGCTCGAGGCGTCCGCGCCGACGCCCTACATCCCCAACACCGCCGCCGATCGCGCGCGCATGCTCGAGCGCATCGGCCTCCCGGACACGGCGGCCCTCTTCGCCGAGCTGCCCGCGCAGTGGCGCGACCCGCCGATCGAGGTGCCGCCCGCGCTGAGCGAGCTCGAGCTGGTGCAGCTCCTGCGGCGCCAGGCCGCCGCGAACCGCGCCTCGACGCTGCCGTCCTTCCTCGGCGCCGGCGCCTACCGACGCTACATCCCCGCGGTCACGGCGCACCTCGTGAGCCGCCCCGAGTTCGTCACGGCCTACACGCCGTACCAGCCCGAGATCAGCCAGGGGACGCTGCAGGCCGCCTTCGAGTACCAGTCGACGGTCTGTGCCCTCACGGGGATGGAGGTGTCGAACACCGGCCTCTACGACGTCGCCAGCGCGGCCGCCGAGGCCTGCCTCCTCGCGGCGCGCGTCACCTCGAGGCGGGCGGTGGCGATCCTCGAGCCGTTCCACCCGGGCACGCTCGAGGTCGTGCGCACCTACGCCTTCGGCGCGGACCTCCGCGTCGATGTCCTCGGCGACGTCCGGCAGCTCACGAGCGAGCACGCGTGCGTCGTCGTACAGCAGCCCGACTTCCTCGGCACGATCGTGGACCTCGAGCGCGTGGTCGCCGCGGCGCGCGAGGCCGGCGCGCTCTCCGTGGTGTCCGCGGACCCGTTCGCCCTCGGGATGCTGCGCGCGCCGGGGGATGCCGGCGTCGACGTCGTGGTCGGCGAGGGGCGCGACCTCGCGATCGGCGTGGCGTACGGCGGGCCCTCGGTTGGCCTGTTCGCCACCCGCGAGCGCTACCTGCGCCAGGTGCCGGGGCGCATCGTGGGGCGCACCCGCGAGCTGCACGGCCCGGACGGCGAGGCGCCGCGCACGGGCTACGTGCTGACGCTGCAGGCGCGCGAGCAGTTCATCCGCCGCGCGCGCGCGACCTCCAACTTCTCGACGGGGCAGGCGCTGATCGCCCTCGCGTTCACGATCACGCTGCAGACGCTCGGCCCGGAGGGGCTGCGCCGCTCGGCGGCGTACTGCTACCAGGCCGCGCACGGCGCCGCCCGCCGCCTCGCCTCGATCCCGGGCTACGCGGTCGTCGAGCGCGGCCCGTGGTTCCAGGAGTTCCTGCTGCGCGGCCCCGTCCCGGCCCCCGAGCTGCTGCGCCGCCTCGAGGCGCGCGGGGTGCTCGGAGGCCTCGACGTGTCGGCGCGGCCGGAGCCCGAGGCGCGCGACGCGATCCTCGTCTGCGTGACGGAGATGACGCTGCCCGAGGACCTCGAGGCGCTGGAGTCGGCGCTGCGGGCGATCGCCACGGAGGCCGCGTGATGGCCTCGAGGGCGCCGGTCTCGAGGGCGCTGGCCGGCGACGAGGCGGCGCCGGCGGCGGCGCTCACGTTCGAGCGCGGCGCGCCCGGCCGCCGGGCGGTCGATGTGCCGGCGTGGCGCGGGGAGGCCTCGGAGCTGCCGCCCGCGCACCTGCTCCGCGCGTCGCTGCCCCTGCCCGAGCTGAGCCAGGGCGAGCTGGTGCGCTACTACTCGGATCTCGCGAGCAGGAACTTCGGCATCGACACGGGGAGCTACCCCCTCGGCAGTTGCACGATGAAGTACAACCCGAAGGTCGATGACCTGCTCGCCTCGCTGACCGGGTTTGCGGACCTGCACCCGCTCGCGCCGGAGGCACTGGCGCAGGGCACGCTCGCCGTGCTTTTCGAGCTGCAGGAGGCGCTGGGGGCGATCACGGGGCTGCCCGCGGTGAGCCTGGCGCCGGCCGCCGGGGCGCAGGGCGAGCTGGCGGGCATCCTGATGGTGAAGCGCGCCCTCGAGGAGCGCGGGGAGCTGGCGCGGCGGCGCCGCGTGCTGGTCCTCGACAGCGCGCATGGCACGAATCCGGCGACGGCCGCGATGGCCGGGTTCGCGGTCACCGAGCTGCAGAGCGGCCCCGACGGGCGCATCGACGAGCCGGCGCTGCGTGCCGTCCTCGATGACACGGTCGCCGCGGTGATGGTCACCCTGCCGAGCACCCTCGGCCTCTGGGAGCCGGCGATCGAGGCGGTGGCGCGCGACATCCATGCGGTGGGCGCCTACCTCTACGCGGACGGCGCCAACCTCAACGCGATCGTGGGGCGGCTGCGCTTCGGCGACGTGGGCTTCGATGTGGCGCACCTGAACCTCCACAAGACGTTCTCGACGCCCCACGGCGGGGGTGGGCCGGGCGCGGGGCCCGTGCTCGCCTCGAGCGCGCTGGCGCGCTTCCTCCCGACGCCGGTGGTCGCGCGCCGCGAGGCGGATGGGGAGGCCACGTACGCCCTCGTGGCTCCCGAGGCGAGCATCGGGCGGATGCAGCAGTTCCACGGCTCGGTGGGCGTGCTGCTCCGCGCGTACGCCTACCTGCGCACGCTGGGCCTCGAGGGGTTGCGCGCGGTCTCGGAGAACGCGGTGCTGAACGCGAACTACCTCCGCGAGCTGCTGCTGCCGTACTACGACCTGCCGTTCCCGACGCGCGTGCTGCACGAGGTGGTGTTCTCGGCCACGCGGCAGCGGCGCGAGCACGGGATCCGCGCCTACGACATCGCGAAGCGGCTGATCGACCACGGCGTGCACCCGCCGACGGTCTACTTCCCGCTGATCGTCGAGGAGGCGCTGATGATCGAGCCGACCGAGACGGAGTCGCGGGAGTCGCTGGAGCGCGTGGCGGCGGCGTTCATCGCGATCGCGGAGGAGGCGGCCCGCGATCCCGAGGCCCTGCACGCCGCGCCGACGACGGCGCCGATCGGACGCCTCGACGAGGCGCTGGCCGCCCGGCAGCCCGACCTGCGCTGGCGGCCACCCGCCGAGGCCTAGCGGGGCGCGTCCGTCGGGGGCGCTCGCCTCGAGGCTGGCGGGGATGGCGGTGTGGTTCCCTTCGACTGCGCTCAGGGCAGGCTCGGCTCACCACGAACGAAGGACGGCGCACTCCGCACGGAGGACAGCGGACTTCGTACGAGGGTGGTGACGTCACGAGCTGCTGCGCCTCGAGGGGTGCTGGCGGCGCGGCGCCCGACCTCTGCAGGTGGCCGCCAGCCGAGTAGCTGCGCGCTCGGTGGGTCGGGGAGGGGTGCTCGCTTCAAGGGTGGTGGGGACGGCGGTGTGGTTCGCCAGGCTCACCACGAACGGCAGACGGCGGACCGCGAGCGGAAGACCGCGGACTCCGCACGGGATGGTGACGTAACGAGCTTTCGCGCCTCGAGGGGCGCTTCTACACTCGAACGGTCTCCCCAAGAGACGGACCGTCCGCTGCCCACACCGGCACGCGCCCAGTACCTCGAGATGAAGCGGCAGCACCCCGACGCGCTGCTGCTTGTGCGCATGGGCGATTTCTACGAGTCGTTCGACGACGACGCCGAGACGGTCGCGGGGGTCCTCGGCATTGCGCTGACCTCGAGGCCGATGGGCCGGGACGAGGGGCGGGTGCCGCTCGCGGGGATTCCCTACCACGCCCTCGATCGCTACCTCGACCGCCTGCTGACGGCCGGGCACCGCGTCGCGCTCTGCGAGCAGACGTCGCCGCCCGGGAAGGGGCTCGTCGAGCGTCGCGTCGTGCGCGTCGTCACGCCGGGCACGGCGGACTCCGGGGCGCTCATCGAGGAGCGCGCGCACAACTGGCTGCTCGCGGTCGGGCCGCCCGCGGTGGACGGGCGGGTCGGACTCGCGGCCTGCGACGTGACTACGGGGGAGCTCGAGTGCCGCGTGCTGGGCCTCGCCGAGGTGCCCGCGGAGTGGGTGCGCCTGGCGCCGGGCGAGGTGCTGGTGCCGCGCGGCGTGACCGCGATCGAGCGCCCGCCCGCGACCACGGCGAGCGTGGCGGAGCGGCCGATCGAGGCGTTCGCGCCCGCGCGCGGCGCGCGGCTGCTCGAGGAGCGGTTCGAGGTGGCGAGCGCCGCCGCGCTCGGCCTCGACGGGGCCGAGGTGGCCTCGGGCGCCGCGGGCGCGCTGCTGGCCTACCTCGGCGAGACGTGGCCCGAGGCGGTCCCGCACGTGCGTCCGCCCCGGGTGGTGCACCCCGCCGACGAGGTGGTGATGGACCCGCAGACACGTCGCAGCCTGGAGCTGACGGAGGGCGCGCGCGGCGAGGTCTCGCTGCTCAGCGTGCTCGACCGGACGCTGACACCGCCGGGCGCGCGGCTCCTCCGCGACTGGCTGAGCCGGCCGCTGCGGCGTCGTGAGCGCCTCGAGGCGCGGCTCGACCGCGTGCAGGCGCTCGTGGCGCAGCACGCTCCCCGCGAGGCCCTCCGGCGCGCCCTCCGCGGTCTCCCGGACTTCGAGCGGCTGCTCGGGCGCGCGCGCGCGGGGACGGCCACGGCGCGCCAGCTGGTCACGCTGCGCGCCGGCCTCGAGCGGTTGCCGGCGGTCACCGAGGCGGCACGCGCGAGCGGCGCCCCGGCCCTCGAGGTGCTCGCGGACGCCCTCGGGGCGGCGCGCGACGTAGCGGAGATCATCGCCGCGGCGATCGCGGACGAGCCGCCGGCAGACCTCGGGGATGGCGGGACGGCGAGGCCCGGCTTCGACGCCGCGATCGACGAGCTGCGCGCGCTGGCCGGGGACGCGCGCGCGGCCCTCGCCGCGCTCGAACGTGACGAGCGCGAGCGGACGGGGCTGCCGGTGCGCGTCGGCTACCACCGGGTGTTCGGCTACTACCTCGAGCTGGGCCGCGCGCAGGCCGCGCGTGTGCCCGGGGACTACGAGCCGCGGCAGACCCTCGCGAACGTGCAGCGCTTCCGCAACCCGGCGCTCGCGAGCCTCGAGACGCGGATCCTCGAGGCGCGCGAGCAGCTCGAGACAGCGGAGCGCGAGCTCTTCGAGCAGGTGCGTGCGCAGGTCGCGATGGCCGGCGCGGGCGTGGAGCGCGCGGCGGCGGCGGTCGCCCGCCTCGATGTCGCGGCGGCCCTCGCCGCGGTCGCCGTCGACGCGGGCTGGGTGCGCCCCACGCTCACCGAGGGCGGCCCACTGCACATCGAGGCGGGGCGTCACCCGGTGGTGGAGCAGCAGCTGCTGCGCGGCGCCTTCGTCCCGAACGACCTCGCGCTGGGCGACCGCTCGAGCGCGAGCGCCGACGTGATCGTGCTCACCGGGCCCAACATGGGAGGGAAGTCGACCTACCTCCGGCAGGCGGCGCTGATCGTGATCCTGGCGCAGTGCGGGTCCTACGTGCCCGCCTCGAGCGCGCGCGTGCCGTTGGTCGACCGCATCTGCGCGCGCATCGGGGCGCAGGACGACATCGCGAGCGGGCAGTCGACGTTCATGGTCGAGATGGTCGAGACCGCCTCGATCCTGCGCACGGCGACGGACCGCTCCCTCGTTATCCTCGACGAGGTGGGGCGCGGCACGGCGACGCAGGACGGCCTCGCGATCGCGCGCGCGGTCGTCGAGCACCTGCACCACCGGCCCGGCGGCTCGCCGCTGACGCTCTTTGCCACGCACTACCAGGAGCTGACGGCGCTTGCCGCGGAACTGCCGCGCGTGGAGAACCGCTCGGTGGCCGTCTTGGAGCGCGAGGGCGAGGTGGTCTTCCTCCACCGCATCGTCGCGGGTGGGGCCGACCGCTCCTACGGGGTGCACGTGGCCGAGCTCGCCGGGCTGCCCCGCGCGGTCGTCGAGCGAGCGCGCCAGCTCCTGCGCGAGGCGGAGTCGGCGCGCGGCCGGATCGAGGTCGACGGGCAACTGCCGCTCCTCGGCTCGCTGCTCGGCACGCCCGCCGAGCCGGATCCGCTGCTCGGCGAGCTCGCGGCGCTCGAGCCAGACGGCCTGACCCCCCTCGAGGCGTTGCAGCGGCTCTACGCGCTGCGCCGCGCGGCACGCGAGCGCCTCGCGGTCGAGGGCTGATCGATGGCGGTTGCGCCCTCGCTGGCTGGCGAGCGGCCGCGGATCCGCGTGCTGCCGCCCGAGGTTGCGGCGCGGATCGCGGCGGGCGAGGTGATCGAGCGGCCGGCGTCGATCGTGAAGGAGCTGGTCGAGAACGCCCTCGATGCCGGTGCGCGCCGCATCGAGGTCTCGCTCGAGGGCGGCGGCGTCGACGTGATCCGGGTGCGCGACGACGGCCACGGGATTCCGCCGGACCAGCTCCCGGACGCCTTCGAGCGCCACGCCACCTCGAAGCTGCGGGTCGCCGAGGACCTGTTCGCGGTGCAGACGCTGGGCTTCCGAGGCGAAGCGCTGGCGGCGATCGTGGCGGCGGCGGACGTCGACTTCACCACGCGCCCACCCCTCGAGGATGCGGCGGCGGTTGCGCGGTTTCGCGGCGGGCGGGCCACGGGCGGTGGGGCGGCCGCGGCGGCGCCGGGCTCAACCGTCGAGGTGCGTGACCTGTTCGCCTCGCTGCCCGCGCGGCGCCGCTTCCTGCGCGAGGGCCGGGCCGAGGCGCGCGCGGTGGCCGCGGTGGTCACGGACTGGGCCGTGGCGCGCCCCGATGTCGCGTTCCGCCTCGCCTCCGAGGGGCGCACGCTGCTCGCGACGCCGGGTGACGGCGCCCTCGCGAGTGCCTTCGCGGCCATTCACGGGCCGGACCTCGGTGGTGGCCTGCTCCCCCTCGAGGGCACGCGCAGCGGCGAGGACGGCGCCCGCGTGGCGGTGTCCGGGGCCGTCGCCCCTCCCGAGGCGCATCGCGCGAACCGGCGCGCGCTGCACCTCGTGGTGAACCGGCGCGCGGTCACCTCGCGCACGCTGCTCGCCTCGATCGAGCAGGCGTATGCGGGGCTGCTTCCGGCGGGACGCCACCCGGCCGGCGTGGTCCACATCGAGGTGCCCGCGGACCAGGTGGACGTGAACGTGCATCCGCAGAAGGCCGAGGTGCGTCTGCGCCATGAGCGGTTCGTGGCGGGCGCGGTGCACGGCGCGGTGCGCCGCGCCCTGCTGGACGCCGCCGCGAGGACGTATGGCGGCCTCGAGGGGTGGCGCCCGTCCGCGGTGACGGCCGACTCGTTGCCGGGCGCGCGCCCGGTCATCGAGGCCGCGCGACCCGCCTCGGAGCTGCCGCGCGCTGCCTCGCTGGCCGCGCTCGAGGAGCCGCCGCCGGATCTCGCCGCGCCGGGTGCGGCCGTGTCCGCTCCACCGGCCGTGACGAGGGCGCTCCCGCCGCTGCGTCCGCTCGGCCAGCTCGATGCCACGTACCTCGTCGCGGAGGCGGCGGACGGCCTCTTCGTGATCGACCAGCACGCGGCCCACGAGCGGGTGCACTACGAGCGGCTGCTCGAGGCGCGCACGGCTGGCCGTGTCGAGTCGCAGGCGCTCCTCGAGGTAGCGGTCGCGCCGCTGGCTGCGACGGCGGTTCTGCTCGCGCTTACCCATCGCGAGGCGCTTGTCGCGCTGGGCTGGGAGCTCGAGGAGACGGACGGCGCGGCGCTGCTGGTGCGCGCGGTCCCGGTCGCGCTGGCCGGGCGCGACGCGGCGCGCGTGCTCGCGGAGTACCTCGACCAGCTGGAGGCGGAGGGGCGGCGCGCGACGGCGGACGCGGCGGTCGCGGCGCTCGCCTGCAAGGCCGCGGTGCGCGCGGGCGACCGGCTCGACCTGCCGCAGCAGCGCGCACTCCTCGAGGCGCTGGAGCG
>JADLFF010000062.1 GCA_020845735.1 Dehalococcoidia bacterium | reverse complement strand
GGCACCACCGTCCTCGCGATGGCACTCGCGGCCGCGGGCTTCGCCGGACTGCAGGCGTGGGATCGAGGGCTGAGCGAGCCACTGCGGACCGCGCCGCAGCTCGTCGGAGGCCTCGGCTTTGGCCTCGCGATCGCACCGCTGTCGGCCGCCGCCCTCCGAGGAGCCGCGGAGCGCGAGCGCGCCACGCTCGCCTCGTGGCTCACGCTGAGCCGCATGGTCGGGATGCTGGTGGGCACCGCGCTGCTCACCTCGCACGGCCTCGGGCGGTTCTACGCGCGCGCCAGCAGCATCGAGTTCGGCACCCCCGAGTTCGGCGCGCTGGTCGCCGAGGCCCAGGTCACCACCTTCCGAGAGGTCTTCGTCGCCGCCGCCCTCGTCATGCTGGCCGCCGCGCTCCTCGCCCTCCTCCTCGATGCCGGCCGCGCCACCGACGAGGACGCCCCCTGGTGGGCGGCGTGACTAAACCGGGAGGTCACGGTCGCCGTCACCGCTCGTCGTCAATCACCTGCCGGCCCACGCCGCGCGTCGCCGTCCTCGAGAGTGCGAATCATCGGTCGGTTGCGGACGGCTGGCCCTTCGGCAAGCTCAGGAGGGCCTCAGGGCGAACGGATGATGGCGGCCGGACGGTGGGAGGGCTCGATTCGGGCCGGCCGATGACGGCGTGTGTGGTTCGCCAGGCTCACCACGAACGGATGAAGGTGGGGGTTGGGTGTGCTCGGAGGGTGGTGTGTTCGGGGGCTTCGAGGTCGGCGGGCCCTTCGACAGGCCCTTCGGCAAGCTCAGGAGGGCCTCAGGGCGAACGGATGAAGGCGAGCGCCGCCGTCATCGGTCCGTGGTGAGCGTTCGGGCCGGCGCGTCGGCCCGCCGTTATCCGTTCGTGGTGAGCCTGGCGAACCACACCGTTGTCCTCGAAAGGCGCGAATCGAGGATCCGTCAGAGGGGGCGGGGTCTACGGGGACAACGCCTCGATGAGGAAGCGCGTGCTGGCCTCGCGGGCAGCCTCCGGCGCCTCGGCGTGGCCGCCGGGGAACGCGAGCAGGCGCCTGTCCGAGGAGGCGATCGCCTCGAAGAGCGCGAGCACGCTCGGACGGTCGAACAGCTCGTCGTCCCATTGCATGAGGAAGAGCACGGGACACCCGAGGCGTCCCGCCTCGCGGACCAGCCGCGGCGTTGCGCCCGCCAGTCCGAGGACCGCCGCGCGGATCCGAGGCTCGCTCGCGACGAAGGGCAGCCCGAAGATCGTCCCCATCGAGACGCCCCCGTAGCCGATGCGGCCCGCGTCGACCTCGGGCTGCGCCACCAGCTCGTCGAGGGTGACGCGCCAGTCGAGGAGCATCGCGTCGGTCTCGGCGTCACCCCAGCCCTCGGGGCGTGCACCCGCCCGCTCCCCGTGCCACGGCCCGTCGATCGCCGCCGCGGCGACGCCTGCCTCGACGTAGCGCCCGGCGAGGTCGAGGCGACTGTCATCGAGCTTGTGCCCCGCGCCGCCATGCCCGATCAGGACGAGGGGCAACGGGCCGTCGACGCCCTCGGGCGTCCAGAGGACACCCGGCACGTCGCGCGTGCCCGCCGAGGCGGTGAACACCCGCTGCCGCATCCCGTCGAGGGTCGTGTCGCTGCGCCATTCGGTCATGGAGGGGAGCCTACACCTCGACGAGGCTGGTCCACGCCCCGGGGCTCGGGACCGGGTCACCCGACTCGCGAAGGGACTCGATGTGGAGCGCGACCGCCTCGCGGGTCAGGCGCTCGGTCTCATCTCGGGTGTCGCCTGCAGCCACGCAGCCGGGCAGATCGGGCACGTACGCGGACCAGCCCGAGGGTGTGCGTTCGTAGACAGCCACGTAACGCATCGGCGTCCTCACGTCAGCCCGACGCCTGGCGGCGGGGAGACTACCGCTCGCGGCGCCAGAGGGTCTCGAAGCCCTCGCCGCCCGTCACGGCGCGGCGGGCGCAGTCGTGCTCCAGGACCTCGAGCTCGTGGAGGACCGCATCGAGGTCAGGGCGCGCGTCGAGGCCGTGTTCGCGGTTCACGCGGCGCGCGACCGCCGCCACCACGTCCGAGGTGCTGAGGTAGCCCACGCTGTGCGGCCAGAAGGCGAACGCGGAGCCATCGGGGGCGCCGAGGGAGGGGCGGCGCTCGGCGAGCCAGACCGCGCGCTCCGCGGGAGAGCCGAGGGGCTCCACCACCTCGATGAGCGGCCCGAGGATGCCGTCGGAGCGGAGGTCGATGAGCAGGCGCTGGTGACAGAAGGGGAACGCGAGCACCACCACCTCGGCCGCGCCCACGACCTCGATGAGCTCTTCCGCGTCCGGACCGACCACGTCCTCGCCGTGTAGCAACCGAACCCCCGCCTTTCGCACGATCGATGCTGACCGTGTTGCGACTCATGATCAAGCACCGGAATCGAGTGCAGGTAGACGAAGGGCCGGGCGAGGTGCCCGGCCCTTCGTGAGCTTGCGCGAACGGCGGCTGCCGCTCCTGCCCTCGAGGTACCCGTGGGTACTCGGCTAGTACATGTCCATCGGGGGCGAGGGGTTCTGGTTCGGCTTCTCCGGCTCGTCGGTGACGATGCAGTTGGTCGTCAGGACCATGCCCGCGATGGAGACGGCGTTCTCGAGGGCGGCCTTGGTGACCTTGGCCGGGTCGATGATGCCGAACTCGATCATGTTGCCGTAGCGCTGGGCACGGGCGTCGTAGCCCTCGCCCTTCTTGCGCTGCTGGACGTTGCGGACGATGACCGAGCCGTCCTCGCCGGCGTTGGTCGCGATGCGGCGCAGCGGCTCCTCCAGGGCGCGGCGGAGGATGCGGACACCCGTCGCCTCGTCACCCTCGAGGGCGACCTTGTCGAGCGTCGGCAGGGCGTTGATGAACGCGACGCCACCGCCGGGCACGATGCCCTCCTCGACGGCTGCACGCGTGGCGGACAGGGCGTCCTCGACGCGGTGCTTCTTCTCGGTGAGCTCGACCTCGGTGGCGGCGCCGACCTTGATCACGGCGACCGAGCCGGACAGCTTGCCGAGGCGCTCCTCGAGCTTCTCGCGGTCCCAGTCGCTCGTGGCCCGCTCGAGCTGGGCGCGGATCATCTTGACCCGGTCGTCGATGGCCTTCTTCGAGCCCTTGCCCTCGATGATCGTGGTCTCTTCCTTGCCGACGACCACGCGGCGGGCCTGGCCGAGGTCGGCCGGCTCGCCGGAGTCGAGGCCGCGGCCGAGCTCGGGGCTGATCACCGTGGCGCCGGTCAGAGCCGCGATGTCGCCGAGGTTCTCCTTGCGGCGGTCGCCGAAGCCCGGCGCCTTGACCGCGACCACGTTGACCGTGCCGCGGAGCTTGTTGAGGGCCAGCGTGGCGAGCGCCTCACCGTCGACGTCCTCGGCGATGACGAGGAGGTTCTTCGAGCGCTGGAGCTGCTTCTCGAGGAGCGGCAGGATGTCGTTGACGCTCGAGATCTTCTGGTCCGTCACGAGGATGAAGCAGTCGTCGATGATCGACTCCATGCGGTCCGCGTTCGTGACGAAGTACGGGGAGATGTAGCCGCGGTCGAAGGCCATGCCCTCGACGTACTCGATCTCCGTCTCGATGCCCTTGGACTCCTCGACGGTGATGACGCCGTCCTTGCCGGTGGCCTCCATCACCTCGCCGATGAGCTCGCCGATCTCCTGGGAGGCGGCGGAAATCGAGGCGACCTGGGCCATCTGCTCGCGCGTGGTGACCCTCGTCGAGTTCTTGGTGATCGTCTCGCTGATGGCGCGTGCCGCCGCCTCGATGCCGCGCTTGAGGGCCATCGGGTCCGCGCCTGCGGCCACGTTCTTGAGGCCCTCGTGGACGATGGCCTGGCCGAGGACCGTCGCGGTGGTGGTGCCGTCACCCGCGATGTCGTTGGTCTTGGAGGCGATCTCCTTGGCGAGCTGAGCGCCGATGTTCTCGAAGTGGTCGGCGAGCTCGATGTCCTTGGCGATGGTGACGCCGTCGTTGGTGATCGTCGGGGGACCGAACTTCTTGTCGAGGACGACGTTGCGGCCGCGGGGGCCGAGCGTCATCTTGACCGCATCGGCCAGGGCGTCGATGCCCTCGCGGAGTGCGGCTCGAGCCTGCTCATCGAAGAGAAGCTGCTTGGCCATGACCCATCCTTTACGCCTCGTGAGGGCCGAGCGCCCTCGAGTGGCACGCTGCACACCGATGACTGGACTGCGACTGGCTGGGACCGGACGACGCGAGAGCGCCCTCGGAGGGGCCGAAGCGTGCCTGGAGCCGCGCCGGGAGATTAGCACTCGCATTGGGAGAGTGCTAACTGCTGCAGTTGTATCGAATCCACGACCGCGGCGCAACTCCCGCATGTCGGACGAGTACCATGTCGGCCGTCATGAGCCGGCCCGCACGAGTCGAGCGCCGATCGGACAGGCCGCGGGGAGCAGGAGGAGCCGGTGACCACCGCACAGACCGAGCAGATCGAGACCACGCCCGTCCTCATCGAGGAGATCGGCGACGTCACGCTGATCAAGATGAACCGGCCCGAGAAGCTGAACGCGTGGAGTGCTCCGGTCTCGAACGCCCTCAACGAGTTCTTCCAGGCGCTGAACAGCGGGGAGTACCGCACGAGGGCGATCGTCCTCACCGGTGAGGGCCGTGCGTTCTGCGCCGGTGGTGACGTCTCGGGATTCCCGGGCGCTGGCGCCGTCGGTGGTGGCCAGGCGCGCCGCCGCCTCTGGCGCCGCCCGCACCTCGAGACGTACACGGTCCAGGTCATGCGCAGCTGCGACGTGCCCGTGATCGGGGCGATCAACGGATACGCCGTGGGCCTCGGCTTTGGCGTCGCCCTCGGGACCGACATCCGCATCGCGGCGGATGACGCCATCTTCGCCGTCACCCAGACCACCCGAGGGCTGCTCGCGGACTACGGGCTTGGCCACTTCCTCAAGGAGAACCTCGGGCCGCAGCGCGCGATGGAGCTGATGCTCACCGGGCGGCGGATCAACGCGCAGGAAGCCCTCGAGCTGGGCCTGGTGGTCAAGGTGGTGCCGCGTGATCAGCTCGTCGAGGAGGCCGTGGACTACGCGACGCAGATCGCGAAGGGGCCACCCCTCGGCATGGCCGCCTCGAAGCGCGTGATCTACATGAACGAGGAGCACCACCTCTCGAGGGTGGTCGACTTCACGTCGCTGACCATCGACAGCCTGTTCGTCTCAGAAGATGGTGTCGAGGGCGTGCGCTCGTTCGTGGAGCGTCGCGACCCGGTGTTCAAGGGGGCGTGACGCCCTCGCGGCGCTGACGGCACGCGCTCGCCCCGCGGAGCCGCTCGAGCGGTCCGGCGGGGCGAGGTGTGCGCGCTGCTCTTTGTGCTGCCGCACATCTCTCTGGGCTGCCGCACATCGAGCGGCCTCGCCTCGCGGGGTGTTTCCGGTCGCCGTTGCGTCACGCATTCCGTTCGCTATTCGTTCAAATCTTCGCGAAGCGCAAGTATTCGATCAGCGTCGTTCGTTTCACCGACGTTTGCCATTGCCACCGAGGGCCGCACGGGCGAGGCTACCCGGCGGGAGGACGG
>JADLFF010000061.1 GCA_020845735.1 Dehalococcoidia bacterium | reverse complement strand
GCTGGGAGACGGCCTGCCTCGAGGAGCCGAGCTGGTGCCGCATGGTGAGGCGCCCGCAGATCTCGAACAGCGTCTGTCCGTCGCGCTCCGTCAGCTCATCGAGGATGGCGCGCCGCGTCGGATCAGCGAGCGCACGAAAGAGGTCGTCGTCCACGCCTCAGACGATAGGCAAGCGGTGGATTGCCTGTCAAGCTCGAAACTCACCGACGCCAGGGAGGCGCGATCACCGACGGCGTTGTCCTCAGAAGGCTCGTACTCTGCTCGACGGGATCGAGACAAGGGCGTCGCGTTGGAGCACTAGGTTGTCAGCCCAGCCCTCACCGACGGCGTCATCATGCTGCGTCCGTTGACGCTGGCTGACGCGTCCGAGCACCTCGCCGGCGAGGACGAAGCGCAGCGACGGTGGTTCGAAGCGCCTCGGCCGTCGACGTTGCAGGATGTGGTTGCCTTCATCGAACGCTGTCAGGAGTCGTGGCGCGCCGGCGGACCCGTGCGGAGCTTCGCGATGCGCGACGCTGCTTCGGATGCGCTGGCCGGGAACGTCGAACTGCGGGACAGAGGCGATGCTCGTGCGAATCTACCCTACACCGTGTTTCCTGCGTTCCGCGGACGCGGCTACGCGTCGAGGGCGGTTCGGCTCGTCTCGGCGTACGCGCGCGAAGCATTACCCGTCCAGGCGCTCGTTGCCGTCATCGACGAGCTCAACGTCGCGTCGTTGCGGGTCGCCGAGTCGACCGGGTTCCGGCTCGAAGGGTTAGCGGATGACTGGGAGCACTCGAACAGCGGGCCGATGTTGCGGTACGTGCTAGACCTGTAAACGCTCTCTCTCTCTGACGTGCCGCTCGTGTCCTACCGCACTCTCGTGAGGCGGTGGATGGCGCCGCCGTGGGCAAGGACGTAGATGGCGCCCTCGTGGCCGCGGGCGAACGAGGCGATGCGCAGGCTGGTGTCGACCACCGCGATGGGCGTGCCGCCCTCGAGGGGGACGGCCCAGATCCTGCCGCTGCAGAAGTCGGCGTAGAGGAGAGAGCCGTCGAGGACCTCGCCGGCGGTCATCGCGCAGTTGCCCTCAGTGCGGAGGGGGTAGGTCGCGAGCGGCAGCACGAGGCCCTCGCGCGCGCAGTTGCTGGCAGGCCGGTAGCAGGTGACGCCCTCGAGGATGGGCCAGCCGTGGTTGCCGCCCGCCACGGCCACGCCGATCTCCTCGAAACGGTCCTGGCCGACGTCGCCGACGTAGAGGGTCGTGCCCGCGGGGTCGAACGCCATGCGCCACGGGTTGCGGAAGCCGTACGCCCAGACCTCGGGGCGGGCGCCGCGCGCGGTGAGGCCGGGGTCGCCTGCGGCTCGGTAGGGCTGACCGGAGGTGGCGCCCCGCACATCGAGGCGCACGATCTTGCCGAGCAGCTCCTGGAGGTTCTGCGCTCGATTCCCGGGGTCACCGCCGGAGCCGCCGTCGCCGAGACCGAGGTAGAGGAGGCCCTCCGCACCGAAGCGGATGGCGCCGCCGTTGTGGTTCGGGAAGGGCTGAGCGACCTCGAGGATGACGAGCTCGCTGGCGGGGTCGGCGGTGTCGTTGGCCCTCACGGTGTAGCGCGCGAGCATGGTGCGGCGCGGGGTACCCCTCGATGCGTAGAGGTAGACGTACCGGTTCGTGTCAAAGCCGGGGTCGAGGGCGACGCTGAGGAGGCCCTCCTCGTTGCCCGAGCGCAGGGTGACGCTGCGCTGGTCCAGGAAGGTGCCGAGGTCGCGGCCGTCGGCAGCCAGCCGCGTGATCAGGCCGGACTGGTCCGCGAGGAGGTACGTGCTGCCGGGGTAGGCGACGAGCTCCGTGGGGCGGTCGAAGGTGCGGCTGCTGAAGGCGGGCGTGACGGCGAGGGAGCCCGCAGCGAGGGGCCCGCGCGACGCCTCGGTGGGGGCGGGGGAGGTGCCGGAGCTCGGGGCGGGGCTACTCGATGGGCCGCCGGTCGAGGTGACGGCGGGGGACTCGATGGCGGGCGTGGCCTCGGGCGTGGTGGCGCAGGCGGTGAGGATGAGCGCGAGGCAGCCGAGGGTGCCGATGGCTCGGCGCATGGTGTTCGCCATTCCTCGGGAGGCTGGTGGGTGGGCGGCCGTGACGTGGTTGGTGGACCTGCGGGGATTCGAACCCCGGACCCCCTCGCTGCCAGCGAGGTGCTCTCCCAGCTGAGCTACAGGCCCACGTGGGTCCTCGGGCGTTGCCGAGGTGTGCTGCCCGTCCATTGAACCGTGTCGCGCGCTGGCGGTAAAGCGGGTGGAGCTAGTCGGCGGGGGGTGGTTCCTCGGGGGTGTGGGGTGTGCTCCCCTTCTTCAGCTCGCGGCCCTGCTTCTCCTCGAGGCGGCCGAGCGCGCGACCCTTGTCCGGGATCGGGTCCGGGATCAGGCCGTAGATCTCGCGCCCCTCGTGGTCGGGCGGGAGGTACTCGGTGATGGGGAGGCCTTCTTCGTTCACGAAGAGCAGGCAGTGGCAGTACTTGTAGCGCTGCATCTCGTCACACGCGCAGATCCACTCGCTGGACCGGGCCTCCTGGACCTTGTCCTCGTAGAAGTTGCAGGGGCAGAGCGGGCGGCCCAGCTCGTCGATGTGCTTCGCGAGACCAATCACGAGGAACTCGGTGATCTCCGGATGCGGGTGGAGGTAGGTGCCGCTCTTCTCCGCGAAGGTGCGCGCGTAGCGACGCATGCGCTCCAGGTTCTTCTCGGAGGCGCGCTGGCGATCGGCGTCAGTCGGTTGATCAAGCGTCATGCGACTACCTTAGCCCCCCGGCGTTCGAGGTGTGGCACGGGGGAGGGCAGGGGCGGTCGCGACTCGATGCGTGCGGGCGCCTGCGGGCGCCCCGGGGTGCCCGGGCGGGCTACTCGCGCCAGTCGATGTCGGTGCGGATCGCCTCGGCGGGGTTGCCGCCCACGAGGGTGCGCGCGGGCACATCGTGGGTCACGACCGACCTCGCGGCGATCACGGCGCCGTCGCCGATCGTCACGCCCTTGAGGATCGTGACCTGCGCGCCGACCCAGACGTGGTCGCCGATGTGCACCGGCGCGCGGTCGCGCCAGGGGCGATCAGCGCGAACAACCTCGTGGAAGTCGGTGTCCATGATCATCAAGCCCCAGGCGAGGGCGCACTCGCGTCCGATGGTCACCTCGGAGGTGCAGAGGATGGTCGCGTCAGCGGTGATGTAGCTGCCGTCGCCGATCGAGAAGCGCGCGCCCGCGCTCACCGCGATCCCGACGCCGGGACCAATCGAGGCGTAGCCCGGCACCTCGAAGCGGCTGTCGGAGCCCAGGTCGAGGGCGGTCGGCAGGCCTCGGAAGCGGTCCTGGCCGATGTTCATGTGCTGGTAACCCAGGAGGAGCTTGCCCCCCACCTCGAGGCGTGCGCCGGGCTCGCGGGCGATCCGCGTACCGGGTCCCGCCGAGATCGGGAGGTGGGGGAGCGAGGACCAGCCGCAGTGCCTCGACTGCCACGCCGACGCGAGCCAGCGGGTGGGGTGGAGCCGTCCGCCATCCTCGTGGACTGGGGTGCCCGGGTGCGCGAGGGGGCTAAGCGGGCCACGTGAGCCCAGCGTCGAGTGTGCCATGGTCGTCATCCCCTCGAGACCCCGCCGAGGCCATTATGCGCGGCGCCGCCGATAGGAGGTCGATCGATCGTGACGGTTGAGTGCACCACAAACGGTGTCCTCAACGAGGTGTATGGGCGGCGCCTGAGGATGCATGCCCCGCGATGCCCCTCGCTGCGGGCGACGCCCTCGACGCCCGCGCATGCCGGCGGCACGGGCCTACGATCGAGGCATGCGAGAGCGACTGTGGCTCGTGTGCGTCGCGGCGGCCGTGGCGTGGGGTGTGTTGCTCCTCGTGGCCGCGGTGGTGGTGCCCGTCTATCGAGGGACCTCGATCTCCGTGCCGTGCCCGGGGTGTCCGGCCGTCGAGGCGAGCGAGACGCGCACCCTCGTGGAGGTGAACGGGCCGCGAGTGCTCGTCCCGGTGGCGGCGCCGCTGCTCGCGGCGTTGACGGTGGGCACGCTCTTGCTCATTCGCGGCGCGACGGGCAGCTCGATTGCGTCGCTGGCGGCGTGGCTGCTGGTCGTGTTGCTCGGGGTGTTTGCGCTGCTGGCGATGTCCTCCATCGGCACCTACGTGCTGCCCTCGGTGTTGCTGCTCGCCGTCGCCGCGCTGCTCGCCCCGCGCGCACCTCGAGGGGTGGACGGTGGTGCCTGAGGGCGCGGGCCGGATGGTCGCGCTGCAGGCGGACATCACGAGGCTGGACGTGGACGCGATCGTCAACGCGGCGAACTCGAGCCTCCTCGGTGGGGGCGGCGTTGACGGCGCGATCCACCGGGCAGCGGGCCCGGAGCTCCTCGAAGAGTGCCGCCGCCTCGGCGGTTGCCCCACCGGCGAGGCGAGGGCGACCGGGGGCCATCGGCTGCCCGCGCGCTGGGTGATCCACACGGTGGGCCCGGTGTGGCACGCGCACCAGCCGCCCGAGGCGGACCGCCTGCTCGCGGCGTGCTACGCGAACTCGCTCACGCTCGCCTCGGAGCTGGGGGCGCAGACGGTGGCGTTCCCGGCGATCAGCACAGGCATCTTCGGGTTTCCCGCGCCGCGCGCGACGGGCATCGCCGTCGAGGCGGTGCGACGCCACCTCGAGCGGGCGGACGTGCCGAGGCAGGTGACGTTCGCGTGCTTCGATGCCACCATGCTGGGGCTGTACACGGAAGCGCTGCGAGCGCTCGGCTGAGCCGGAGGCCCTGCGATGATGACCCTGGAGGGCGTGCGCGTCCTCGACCTCTCACGGCTTGCGCCGGGCCCGTTCTGCACCATGCTGCTGGCCGACCTCGGCGCCGACGTGCTGATGATCGAGGGGCCGGCGGAGATCGTCTCGCGCGGCGCACAACGGTCCGCGCCTGCCGGGCAGCGCACGGGCGACGAGTGGCGGCGCGGCTACAACGCGCTGCGTCGGAACAAGCGCTCGATGGTGCTCAACCTGCAGGACGAGGACGGGCGCCGGATCTTCCACCGCCTCTGCGAGGACTTCGACGTCATCATCGAAGGGTTCCGCCCGGGCGTCGTCGACCGGCTGGGTGTCGACTACGAGACCGTCGCGAAGATCAACCCACGGCTCGTCTACTGCTCGCTGTCCGGGTACGGGCAGAGCGGGCCCTACCGCGACATGGTCGGGCACGACGTGAACTACATCGCGATCGGTGGCGCCCTCGGACTGATCGGGCGGCCGGGACAGGCGCCCGCGATTCCTCAGAACCTGCTCGCCGACTTCGCGGGCGGCGGCCTCATGGCTGCGTTCGCCATCGTGTCCGCGCTGCTGGCGCGGGAGCGGACCGGGCGAGGGCAGAACATCGACCTTGCGATGTCCGACGGGGTGCTGTATCTGCTGGCGTCCGCGGCGTCCGGGCTCCTCGGTGGCGGCGCGACGCCTCGGCCGGGTGAGACGGCGCTGTCCGGCGCGCGGCCGCAGTACGACGTCTACGAGTGCTCGGACGGGAAGTGGATCTCGATCGGCGCGCTGGAGCCCCACTTCTGGACCGCGCTCTGCGAGGCCCTCGGACGGCCGGACTTCGTCGCACTGCAGAACGATCGCGCGCGCGAGGATGAGATCCGCGCCTACTTCCGGAAGACCTTCCTCCTCCGCACGCGCGACGAGTGGTTCGACGACCTGAAGGACCTCGATGTGTGCGTGGCGCCGGTGCTCTCGCTGGACGAGGCGCTGCGCAACCCGCATCACCTCGCGAGGGACATGGTCGTCAACGTGGTCGACCACCGGCACGGCACCTTCCCGCAGGTGGGGGTGGCGCCCAAGTTCTCCGAGACGCCGGGCGGGGTCTACTCGATCGCCCCGCTGCCGGGGCAGGACACCGGGCACGTGCTCGGTCTCCTGGGCTACGGCTGGGACGAGATCCTCGAGTTCCGCGACCGTGGCGTAGTCGGGCTGGCGCAGCGCTAAGTCCGTCGGAACCGCCGAGGTGCGGCGACAGGTGCGAGCCCTCTGGACAGGCTCCGGGCCAGGGGACTCACCCACCACATACCTGACGAGGGCTAGCCGCCGATGACGGCCTGCGCGGCCTCGAAGGCGGCGATTGCCTCCCACACGGACTCGGCGAGGAAGGGGCCCGGCGCGAGCTGCTGCTGCGCGCTCGAGAGGACCGACATCACCCCGGCCCAGGCGGCGAAGCCCGCGAGGTTGGCGAGGAGTGCGGCGCTCGTCGGCGCTCCCGTGGCGCGCTCGATGGCGAGCTGGGTCAGCGCGACCCAGGCAACGACGGCGAACACGCCGACGGCGAACGAGATGACGGGGACGGCCATCAGCACGCCCAGCCCCAGCGGCAGCGTGGCCAGCCCACACGCGCGCGCCAGTGCATCGATGCGTGGCGGCCTCGAGGTGGCGCGCGCGAGGAGGGTGTAGGCGATCAGCATCCACGCCAGCCAGAGCGCGAGGCTGAAGACGGTGCCGAAGACGGCGCTGCTCAGCAGTACGCCTCGGGCGTCGCCGAGACCGGAGCGCAGCCACCACAGCCAGCCGCCGAGGCCGAGGAGCGCCATCGAGCAGACCGCGACGAGGACGCTCGGGACAGTGGCATGAGTGTCGGCGGCCGCCTCGTCGAGCACGTTCAGATCGAGGCGCAGCAGGCGTCGCACGCGCCGGATCGTGTCCACGTGAGCGTCCTTGCTCGTGAGCCGCTGGCTCCTCGGGGTGACGCGCCGCCTAGGGCGGTGACGCGTCCATCCTAGCACCGGTGCCGGGGCGGGCACCGAGGGGACGCTTCGCCGGGAGGCCCGCACGCCTCGGGTAGCGGTCATCGAGGGGGCCGGTGCGGCGCACGATCAGCACGAGCTGCGGCGGCACGTCGTCCGGGAGGGGCAGCGGCAGTGACGCCTCGGCGGTGCCGCCCAGCGCCTCGATGGCGGGCCCGGCCGCGGCCAGCTCCTCGAGGGCGCGCGCACCCTTCGGCGCCGCGAGGACGCCGCCCGGTTTGACGAACGGCAGCGCCAGCTCGACGAGGACCGGCATGGCCGCGAGGGCGCGCGCCACGACGAGGTCGAACGCCTCGCGCAGCTCCGGGTCGCGCGCGGCGTCCTCGGCACGCGCGTGGATCACGCGAACCGTGGGGAGGTCGAGCGCCTCGACAGCGGCGCGCAGGAACTCGGCGCGCCGGCCGTGTGCCTCGAGGAGTGCGACCTCCAGGGACGGGTCGAGCAAAGCGAAGGGCAGGCCGGGGAAGCCCGCGCCGGTCCCGAGGTCGATCACGCGCGCGCCCGCACCGAGCAGTCCGGATTGACGTAACACCACGTACAGGGCGAGCGACTCGCCGAAGTGGCGGCGTGCGACCTCGATGGGATCGGTGACGGTGGTGAGTCCGGCGCGCTCGTTCCACTCGAGGAGCAGCTCGTAGTACCTCGTGAACTGCGCCTGCGCGTGCGCCTCGATCGGTACGCCCACGGCACCCATGCCGAGGCGTGATGCCTCGGCGTCCAGCGCTGCGAGGAGCGAAAGGGCCTGCGACGAGGGACCGTTCTGCATTGACACCCGGGATGCGTCTCCGAGAGACTCAACTCTCCAAAGCGCAGGACGGCGCCTGCGCATCCAGGACAGTACGCGTATACACGCCCTGCCTCCAATGGTCGGCGTGCCGGTAGCGGAGGCCGCTCATGGCGGAACGGATGACCGCTGGCGAGGCAGTCGCCCACTTCTTGCAGAGCATCGACCCGGAGAAGGCTCGCCTCGAGCGGCCGCAGATCGATGCGTTCATCGAGGCATTCGGCACGGACCGTGCGATCGGGGACCTGGCCACCTCGGACGTGGCGGCCTACGCGCGGACGTTCCAGCAGGACGACATCGAGGATGCGCCGCAGCTCGAGCCAGTGCGCGCCTTCCTCGCCTATGCCTCGCGGTTGGCGTTCACGTCCGAGAACCTCGTGCCGGCGCTGCGCCTCGGGCCGAGCTCCGGTGGGGGCTCGCGCGGCGATAGCGCGGTGGCCGAGCTCGGCGGCGACGCGTACCAGATGACCGTCGAGGGCCTCGCGGCACTCGAGAAGGAACTCGAGGAGCTCAAGGGCGAGCGCCCGCGCATCGCCGAGGAGCTACGGGCCGCGATGGCGGACAAGGACTTCCGCGAGAACGCACCCCTCGATGCGGCGCGCGACGCCCAGGCCCACCTCGAGGCGCGCATCCGCGACATCGAGGCACGCCTGCGCCACGCCGTGATCATCGACCCCTCGCAGAAGCAGGGGCGCGCCAACGTCGGCTCGACCGTAAAGCTGCTCAACATCAGCTCCTCGAAGGAGCAGACGTTCCACCTCGTCTCCCCCAACGAGGTGGACCCGAGCAAGGGCAAGATCTCGATCGAGTCTCCCGTGGGGCACGCGGTGATCAACCGCCGCACCGGCGAGGAAGTGTTCGTCGAGGCGCCCTCGGGACGGCTCCACTTCCGGCTCCTCGAGGTCATCGACTAGCGCTCGGCGGCCCGCCGGTAGCGGCGCGGACCGCGGCCGGCTCCGGTCATCCGTTCGCGCCCCGCGCTCGTACACTCAATGAGGGCGTACTGACCGGGGTGTGAGATGGCGTCGACGCGCGAGACGCGAGGCCGGGGCGGCTCTGGGATCGGGCGTGTGCTCTCGAGGGCGCGCTTCCTCGGGTTCGCGCTCGGTGGGGCGGCCGTGGCCTTCCTCGGGACGCGCGCGTTCAGCTCGATGGGGGACTGGCGCTACAACACGGTCGAGCGGCCGCGGCCGGTCTTCGACTTCAACGAGTACCGCCTCGTCGTCGATGGCCTTGTCGAGCGGCCGCTGACCCTCACCTATGACGAGCTGCGCGCGCTGCCCGCCGTGCGCCAGGTCAGTGACTTCCACTGCGTCGAGGGCTGGGGCGTGGACGATGTCCGGTGGGACGGCGTTCGCCTGCAGTCGCTCATCGAGATGGTGCGCCCGACCTCGCGCGCGACGTACCTCACCTTCCACTCGCTGGGCGCCATCTATCGCGATTCGCTCTCGATGGTGCAGGCGCAACTCCCCGACGCGATGATCGCGTACGACATGGACGGCGCGCCGCTGTCGCCGGACCACGGGCTGCCGCTGCGCGTCGTGATGCCTCGGATGTTCGGGTACAAGGGCGCCAAGTGGCTGACCCGCATCGAGTTCCGCGACGTGCAGGACATCGGCTACTGGGAGCAGCGCGGCTGGAAAGTCGACGCGTGGATCCCGACCTAGGCGAGCGCGCAGCCCTCGAGAGCGCCGCGCGCGTGCCGCCGTCCGAGGACGTCACGCGCTTCGAGTGGCCCACACGACTGGCACACTGGGTGCTCGCGGGGCCCTTCCTCGTGCTGCTCCTCAGCGGCCTCACCAACTACTTCCCGACGCTGAAGGCGACGCAGCTCGCCGGCGAGCGGCTGTTCGCGCTCCTGCACGTCGTGACCGGCTTTGGCGCGATCGCGGCCATCCTCGTGATTGCGCTGCCGCTGCTGGGGCGACGGAGCGCCCGTGCGGACCTCGAGGCCGTGGCGCGGCTGGGCGTCGACGACTACCTCTGGTTCCAGCACGCAGCACTGAGGGCCACCGGCCAGCACTCGGTCGCGCCGCCGGTCCGGAAGTTCAACGCGGGGCAGAAGGTGAACGCGCTGCTCTCGCTAGGGGCGACGGCGCTGCTGATGGGGAGCGGGGTGGTCCTCGGGGTTAACTTCTTCAGCAAGCGCTTCTTCGCTGCGGAGTTCGTCGAGTCCGTGTTCCCATGGCACACCTGGGTCGCGCTGCTGTTCGCCCCGGTGCTGCTCGGGCACCTCTACCTCGCGCTCGTGCACCCCTCGACGCGGGAGGCGCTGCGAGGGATCACCGGCGGCCGCGTGCGGCGCGCGTGGGCGGCCCGTCATCACCCGGCGTGGCTCGCGGAGATCGAGGCGAGGCCGCCGGGTCAGCGGTAGGCCTCGGGACCGCGCCTCGGAATCGCGCGACCCTGGTCGCTTCCCATCGGTCCGCTGCACTGCGAACATCTACCGGACGCGCCGACGGATCGGACAGAGCTTGACCGCAGCCACAGGCCCCGGGGACCTCGCGATCACGGTGCGCGGGCTTCGCCGCACGTACGGGACGTTCGAGGCAGTGCGCGGGCTCGACCTCGATATCCACCGTGGCGAGGTGTTCGCGCTCCTCGGGCCGAACGGCGCGGGCAAGACCACCACGGTCGAGATCCTCGAGGGGTACCGTCCGCGCTCGGCGGGCGAGGTGTCCGTGCTCGGGTTCGACCCGGCCCTCGGCGAGCGTGAGCTGCGCGAGCGGGTGGGCATCGTGCTGCAGGAGACGGTGGCCGACCAGTACCTGACCGTGCGCGAGATGGTCGACATGTACCAGGGGTACTACCCGCATCCACTCGATCCCGGCCATGCGCTGGCGCTGGTGGGGCTCGCGGAGCAGGCCTCGACGCGCGTGCGCCGGCTCTCGGGAGGCCAGCGCCGCCGCCTCGATGTGGCCCTGGGACTCATCGGGGACCCCGACCTGCTGTTCCTCGATGAGCCGACGACCGGCTTCGATCCGAACGCGCGCCGCGATGCCTGGGACATGATCCGCGGCCTGCGGTCACTCGGGAAGACGGTGCTGCTCACTACGCACTACCTCGACGAGGCGCAACAACTCGCCGACCGCGTCGGGATCATGGCGCGAGGGCGGCTGATCGCGCTCGGGACGCCGAACGAGCTGATGGGCTCGGGCGGCGCGGCGATCATCGAGTTCGACCTCGAAGGCGCGGAGGGGATCGAGGGCGCGCCGGGCCTGCTGTCCCAGCTCCCCGAGGACGCGATCGTGGAGAACGGGCGCGTGGTCATCCACAGCACGGAGCCCACGAGGGTCCTCGCGCCGCTGGTGACGTGGGCTGCGGCGCAGGGCCGCGAGCTTCCCGGGCTGCGCGTCGTTCGCCCGTCGCTGGAGGACGTGTACCTCGACCTGGTGCGTACCGCCGAGGAGGCCAGCGCATGAACGGGCTGCGACTCGCGCTTCGCCAGGTGGCCTTCGAGAACCGGTCGATGCGACGCAACCCGGCGGCGTCGTTCTTTACGCTGGTCTTCCCCCTGATCTTCCTCGTGGTCTTCACGACGGTGTTCGGCAACCGCGAGCTGGTGGTCGAGGGGGGCTTCACGACGACCATGGCGACGTACTACGTCGGGTCGATCGCGGCGTACTCGATCATCAACGCCTGCTACACCAACGTCGCGATGAACGTCGCGTTCGCGCTGGAGCTCGGGCAGCTGAAGCGGCTCCGCGGCACCCCGCTGCCGACGTGGTCGCTGCTGGTCGGCAAGGTGCTCCACGCCGTGCTTGTCGGGTTCCTGCTCGTGATCATCGTGGTGCTGTTCGGCTGGCTGTTCTACGACGTGGACGTGCCGACGCGCACGCTCCCGGCGGCGATCGTGGCCCTCGCTGTCGGCGCTGCGGCGTTCGCGGCGATCGGGCTGGCGGTGGCCTCGATGGTGCCGAACGCCGATGCGGCTCCGGCGGTGGTGAACGGCGTGATCCTGCCGCTCACGTTCGTCTCGGACCTCTTCTTCCCGATGGAGGCCGCGCCGGCGTGGCTGAGCAGCTTCGCGAACCTGTTCCCGCTGCGCCACCTCGCGCTGGCGGTGCGGACGGCCTTCAACCCATTCGAGGTGGGCACGGGATTCGAGCCGATGCACCTCGCAGTGGTGGCGGCATGGGGCGTGGCCGCGGCGATCTTTGCGGCTCGGTACTTCCGCTGGGAGCCAAAGCGCTGACGGCGTGACGCAGGCCCGAGGCCGCACGCCTCGTGCGCCACGGGCCGAGGCAGTGTCGAGGCGAGAGTCGGTGGTGTGCCTAGCCGAGCAGGAGCTCGTCGGCCATCATCGAGGCGAAGAGCGCGGCCAGGTACACCATCGAGAAGAAGAACAGCGGCAGGGCCTGGTCGCGCCCGTGCTGCCGCAGCAGTCGCGCCGCCAGTGCGATGAACCACACCCCACCGATGATCGCCGTGCCGAAGTAGAGCCAGCTCAGCTGCGCCACGGCGCCAAAGGCGATCGTGACGGCGACCAGCAGCACGGTGTACAGGACGATCTGGCGCTTGGTCTCCATCTCTCCCCAGACCACGGGGCCCATCGGCACGCCGGCGGCGCGGTAGTCCTCCTCCAGGCGCAGCGACAGCGCCCAGAAGTGGGGCGGCGTCCAGTAGAAGACGATGAGGAAGAGCAGCAACGCCTCGACGCTGACGGTCCCGGTGACGGCCGCCCAGCCGATGACTGGCGGTGCCGCGCCCGCCGCTCCACCGATGACGATGTTCTGCACCGTGGTGCGCTTGAGGCCGTACGTATACACGCCCGCGTACATCGCGATCGCGGCGGCAGCGAGGGCGGCCGACACGAAGTTCACCTGCCATGCCAGCCACAGCACCGAGGCGATGCCGAGCGCGATGCCGAACCACAGCGCGTGGATCGGCGGCACGATGCCCGAGGGGATCGGGCGGTGCCGCGTGCGCTGCATCATCCCGTCGATGTCACGGTCGGCGAACTGGTTGATCGCCGCCGCGCCCCCGGCCGAGAGGAAGCCCCCGAGGAGCGTCGCGAGCACGAGTCGCACATCGGGCCAGCCGCCCGAGGCGAGCACCATCGCCGGGATGGTCGTGATCAGGAGCAGGACGATGATCGTGGGCTTGGTGAGGGCGACGTACCCGCGCACCACCTCGAGGGGGCGCACTCCGACCGCGGGCTGGGTCGCCGTCTGCATCGCCGGTTAGCCTCGCGATTCCAGTTGAGGTTGGCCTCGGACGCCCACGACGCGCGTCGGGAGCTGTCGCGTCTCGCGAGCGTAGCGCCCCACGACGAACATGAGCACGAGGGCGAGCCAGAGCGCGGCGGCCACCGCGAGGTGCAGCGTCAGTGCGATCGCGGCGAACTTCGTGAAGATGTTCAACGCCCCCACCGCGATCTGGAGCACGAACAACCCGACGAGCAGGTTCGCGCCGAAGCGCAGGTCCTCGGCCGGCTCGCGCAGGGTGTCGACGCTGAACCGCAGCCATGCCACCACGCCCAGCCCGACGAGGACGGTCAGGCGATGCAGCCAGTGGATCGTCTGCTCGACGCCCCCGTTCACGAAGGGGATCGGCGCCTGCAGGCAGTGCGGCCACGTGGTGCACGCGGTGGTCGAGCCGGACGCCACGACGTAGGCGCCGATGATCATCACGACCGCCATCGCGTGTAGCGAGATCAGGACGCGGGTCAGGTAGCGCGCGCGCTCGGCAGAGTTGAGGCGCACGCGGTGCTCGCCCAGGAACGAGTACGCGGCGATCGCTCCGAGCATCGACAGCAGCGCGAACGCCGTCGCGAGGTGCGTGGTTACGATCTCCGGCGGCAGCTCGCGCTCGACGGTGACCTTGCCGAGGTACGCCTGGATCGCGAGGAGGGGCAGGACGGCGATCGCGAGGAGGCGCGCCATGCGGTCGTGCTTCCTCGATACCAGCGTGGCGACCGACGTCGCGAGGATGAGCGCGCCCACCACCGATGCGATGGTGCGGTGTGAGTACTCGATGATGGCGGTGCGCTCGAGGGGCGGGATCCACTGGCCGTGGCAGAGCGGCCAGTCGGGGCATCCGAGGCCGGAGCCGGTGGTGCGCACCAGCGCACCGACGGCGATCAATACGAGTGTGAGTGCGACGGTGGCGGACGTGAGTGCCTGGTATCGAGTGAGGCGGCCCGCAGGCAGCATCGAGTGAGCGCCTTCCTGTCGCGGTGGGAACGGACGTGCGACGGGACCAATGGTAGGGTGCGTCGCACGTACGCGCCGTCGCGCGGGGTGACGCCTCGGCGGTACATGACGGAATCGATGGGTATCCGGGCCGATCCCCTCGGAAGTTGGTGCGTTCGCACCTTGCATGTGACCTCAGACGCTTGACCGCAGTTCGCCCTGATGGTCGAATGCGCCGGGGCGTCCAAAGCACCTCAATTCATGGGCGGGTGCTCGCCGACCGGCTGGGAGGTACACGTGCGCATGCCACGCGGGACGTGGCGACAGGTGGCTACGCTCGTAGGCCTGTCGCTGCTGGTCTCGATCCTGAGCGGATGTGCCATCAGCGGCGCCTACGCACCCATGAGCTCGGTCGCGCCGGCCTCGGACCACGCCCGGGAGATCAACACCCTCTACCGCCTGGTGTTCTACCTCGCGGTCATCGTGTTCATCGGCACGATGATCGCGTCACTCTGGTTCACCCTCGGATTCCGCGATAACGGACGCCGGCAGGCACGCCAGTTCCACGGAAACGCACGCCTCGAGGTGCTGTGGACGATCATCCCGGTCGTCATCGTCATCGTGATGGCCGTGCCCACGTTCGACCGCATCTTCGCGATCGCCGAACCACCGCCTTCAGACGCCATCAAGATCGAGGTCATCGGGCACCAGTTCTGGTTCGAGTTCCGGTACCCCGACCTGGGCATCACCACGGCCAACGAGGTCCATGTTCCCGCCGGTCGAGCGGCCTCGTTCACCCTCCGCTCGGACGATGTCATTCACTCGTTCTGGGTGCCCCAGCTCTTCGGCAAGGTGGACCTGGTCCCGGGCCACGAGAACCACGTGTGGTTCACGCCGGACGCCGCCCGCGAGGAGGCGTACCTCGGTCAGTGCTACGAGCTGTGCGGGCTCTCGCACGCCAACATGCGCTTCCGGATGTTCGTGGACGACACGGCGAAGTTCGATGCGTGGGCCAAGAACGAGGCCGCCCCGCGATCGCCCTCGGCGGTGGCCGCCGGCGAGGCCGTCTTCCTCCGGCAGGCGTGCATCGGCTGTCACACGGTCCAGGGGACGACCGCTGCCGGAAAGGTCGGGCCGAACCTGACCCACTTCGGCGCGCGCACCACGATGGGTGCGGGCATCATGCCGCCGACCGCGGACAACCTCGCGAAGTGGATCCGGAACTCTGCCGACTTCAAGCCGGGTTCCCTGATGCCGGCGCAGGCAACCGCCACCCTGAACGACCAGGATCTGCAGGCGCTCGTCGCCTACCTGCAGAGCCTGAAATAACGACTAGCCACAAGCCGGAGGAATTCGATGGCCACGACTGCCGGGACGTTGCCCCAGTACGCCACGAACACAGGCCTGTGGTCGTGGATCACGACGGTCGATCACAAGCGCATCGGGACGCTGTACCTCTTCACCGGGTTCATCTGGCTGCTCGTCGGTGGCCTTGAGGCGATCCTCGTTCGCACGCAGCTCGCGGTCCCGAACTCCACCGTGATCGATGCTGACCTCTACAACCAGCTCTTCACGATGCACGCGCTCACGATGATCTTCCTCGCGATCATGCCGATGACCGCGGCCTTCTCGAACTGGCTGATTCCGCTGATGATCGGCGCGCGCGACGTGGCGTTCCCGCGCATGAACGCGCTCTCGTACTGGCTCTACTTCTTCGGCGGCATCTTCCTCAGCAGCGGCTTCCTCTTCGGCGAGGCGGCCAGCTCGGGCTGGTTCGCCTACGCGCCGCTGACCACGAACCAGTACGCGCCGGGTCGTGGGATGGACTTCTACACGCTCGGTCTGCTGATCCTCGGTGTGTCCTCGATGGTGGCAGCGCTGAACTTCGCGGTGACGATCATCAACATGCGCGCACCCGGCATGACGATGATGCGCCTCCCGGTGTTCATCTGGATGACGCTGGTCATCTCGTTCCTGTTGTTCCTCGCACTGCCGCCGCTGACGGTGGCGCTGATCCAGTTGATGTTCGACCGGCACTTCACCACGCACTTCTTCATCGTCGATGGCGGCGGTGACCCGATCATGTGGCAGCACCTGTTCTGGGTGTTCGGTCACCCCGAGGTGTACATCCTCATCCTCCCCGCGATGGGCATCATCTCGGAGGTCCTCCCGACGTTCTCGCGGAAGCCGCTCTTCGGCTACGCGGCCATGGTCTTTGCCGCCGTGGCCATCGCGTTCCTCTCGTGGGCGGTGTGGAGCCACCACATGTTCACCACGGGTCTCGCGCCTGTGCCGCGCGCGATCTTCTCCGCGAACACGATGCTCATCGGTGTGCCGACTGGCGTGAAGATCTTCAACTGGCTCGGCACTCTCTACGGCGGGTCGATCCGGTTCACCACGGCGATGCTCTTCGCCGTCTCGTTCATCCCGCTGTTCACCATCGGTGGCATCTCGGGTGTCATGCACTCGTCGCCGCCGATCGACTCGCAGCACCAGGACACGTACATGGTGGTGGCGCACATCCACTACGTGCTCGTGACCGGTGCGCTCATCGGTGTGTTCTCTGGCCTTTTCTACTGGTTCCCGAAGATGTTCGGACGCATGCTCGATGAAGGCCTCGGGAAGTGGCAGTTCTGGCTGTTCTTCATCGGCGTGAACCTCGCGTTCTTCCCGATGCACTTCCTCGGCCTGGCCGGCATGCCGAGGCGCATCTACACGTACGATGCGGGCCTCGGCTGGGACTTCTGGAACATGGTCAGCACCATCGGTGCGTACGTCATCGGCGTGAGCGTGCTGGTCTTCATCTGGAACTTCTTCAAGACCATGTCGAAGCCGATGGACCAGCCGAACAACCCGTGGGGCGCGCCCACCCTCGAGTGGGCCACCTCCTCGCCGCCGCCGGAGCATGACTTCGATGTCGTCCCGGTGGTGCGGGCGCGCGACCCGCTCTGGTATGACCGCGACCACGGCCTGGAGCAGCCGCAGCCCACGGGTCACGAGCACATCCACATCCCGCCGCCCTCGTACTACCCGATCGTCATGTCGTTCGGCGTGCTGCTGATGGCGGTGGGCGTGACCACGAGCCTGGCCGTGACCGCCCTCGGCATCCCGATTGTGATCTACAGCGTCTGGGGCTGGGCCCTGGAGCCCACGAGCTAGCAGCGGCCTGAGAGGAATCACGTCATGGCGCACGCTCAGGCGGCCGCCGGCCACGGGGCCCCGGTTCACGCGACAAGCACGGGTACGGACAACAGGAAGCTGCTCATGTGGCTCTTCCTGGGGTCCGAGTGCCTGTTCTTCGCCTCCCTGATCGCCTCGCACCTGGTGTATCGGTCTCGGCAGTTGGTGCCGCCGTTCCCGTTCGAGAGCGAGATCCCCATCGATGTGTACAACGGCCTCAGCGAGACCGTGAAGCACATGTGCGAGGACCTCGGGAACGGGTTTGCGGACTGCCACGGGATCCTCGATATCCCGGTCACCTCGACGAGCACGTTCGTCCTGCTGTTCTCATCGCTGGCCATGGTGCTGGCCGTGTACGGCGCCCAGAACGGCCGCCCGATGATGATGAAGGGCTGGCTGCTCGCGACGATCATCGCGGGAGTCGTGTTCCTCGGATTCCAGGTCTACGAGTTCCGCCTCTTCGCGATGGAGGGGCTGGGGCTCAGCACGAACCAGTTCGGGGCGTCGTTCTTCGTGCTCACGGGCTTCCACGGCACCCACGTCGGCGTGGGCGTGCTCTACCTGATGTCGATGCTCGCCGCGTCGTTCCGGCGCAACGGCCTCGGTCCCGAGACCGGGTTCCACATCGAGATCGCGGGGCTGTACTGGCACTTCGTCGACATCGTCTGGATCATCATCTTCACGGTGGTCTACCTGATTCCGGTCTAGCCGCGGCTCGCACGTCGAGCGCCGGGCGAGGAGGACGAGATGGCACACGGGCACTCTGGCGAGGCACACGGGTTGAACCCCCGGCAGTACGTGATCGTGTTCGTCGTGCTGACGGTCGTCACCATCATCGAGCTCGCGATCTCCTACACGGGGCTCGGCAAGGTGGGGCTGATGGTGGCGCTGTTCCCCCTCTCCGCGCTGAAGTTCGGCATCGTGGTGGCGCTGTTCATGCACCTGCGCTTCGACAGCCCGTTCTTCACGAAGATGTTCGTGGGGCCGCTGGTGCTCGCGTCGCTCGTGCTGCTGGCGTTGATCGGCCTCGGTGGGTACGACGCGGCGAGGAGCCTGCTCGCCTCGAGCTAGCACCCCGCCTGCAGGCATCGGTACTGCAGAGGCCCGGCGCGAGCCGGGCCTCGCTGCGTGTGCGGCAGCTCCGAGGCGAGGTGGGGCCAGCCGAGGTGCGTGCGCGGCTCGAGGCGGGCTGGTGCCGGGCGCCCGAGGGCAGGCCGGTCGCGCCTCGTGGGGCGCGCGGGAGGCGTCAGCGCGGGTTGGGCCCCGCGAGGCGTTCGCCGGTCGCGGCCGCGGTGGCGCGGCTCTCGGACTCGGACGCAGCGTGCCAGGTGAAGAAGACCACCGCCATCGCGATGAGGTACAGCAGCTGGCTCGGCAGCCACATGATGAGGCCGCCGAGGACCTGGTCGTCGGCCAGGCTGATGTTCAGCACCGGCTCGACCGTCCCGTACCAGTCGATGTAGATCGGCTCCTCCGCGAAGGCGACGAACGCCGCCACGAACATCCGCGGCGTGCTCAGCGCCAGCAGGTACGCGAGGCGGAACGGGTAGCTGAGGCGCGCGTGCAGCGGCCTCGGGTCAATGACCGGCCACCAAGCGAGGACGCCGCTGACGACGAAGGTGAAGTGCTCGAACGCGTGGAGGTTGCCGTTGCGCAACGCCTCGACATACCACCCCGGCACCAGGTGCCACGCGATGATGATCGAGGTAGAGGCGACGATCGCGAAGACGGGGTTCGTCAGGAATCGGTAGAGCGCGCGCACGACGGTGGTTCCGGCGAGGGGCGCCACCACGCGCTTCCTCACCACGCTCGGCAGCCCGAGGAGGATGGGCGTGGTCGGCGCCCCGAGCAGGATCAGGGGCACGGCGACCATCATGATCACCTCGTGCTGGACCATGTGGAACAGGAAGTGGCGCTCGGCGAGGGCGTCGAGGGGGCTCTGCGTGCTCAGCACCAGGAGCACGAGGCCCGCGAAGTACGACAGGGTCCGCCAGACCGAGTGCGGCCTCGTGCGGTCCACCCAGCGATCGAGGCCCCGCGCGTAGAGCAGCGCCGCGATCGCCGCCGGCACCATGACCCCGATGTCCATCGACCAGGCGTCCTGCCAGGGGCCGGTGTGGGGGCCGTTGTGGTAGACGGTGGTCGCCTCGACGAAGGGGACAGGCAGTGCCATGGCACGAGTGTACCGAGGGCGACTGTAAGGTGAACGCATCGAGGGGTGGGCGCGTGTTGGTGGAACCCGTATTGACGCGCTTTTCGAGGCGTTCCTAGGATGGGCGCGCAGGCGCAGCACGCGCCCCGAGACCGGAGGCCCGCATCCGCACCCTCCGCGTGGCCCTCGCGCAGATCAACACGACGGTCGGCGACCTGGCGGGGAACCGCGCGCGCATCCTCGAGGCGGCGCAGCGCGCGGACGCCCTCGGGGCGGACGTGGTGGCGTTCCCCGAGCTCGCCCTGACGGGCTACCCACCCGAGGACCTCCTCCTCCGCCAGCCGTTTATCGACGATGCTGCACACGCCCTCGAGGAGCTGGCCGCGGACGCCGAGGGCCTGCCGCCGCTGATCGTCGGCTGTGTCGAGTACACGCACCACCTCTACAACGCCGCGGCGGTCCTCCACGGTGGACTGGTCGTCGGGACGACTCGGAAGCACTATCTGCCGACGTACGGTGTGTTCGACGAGGCGCGCTACTTCCAGACGGGCGAGCACGCGCCGGTGTTCCGCATCGGTGGGGCCGACGTCGGCATCGCGATCTGCGAGGACGCGTGGTACCCCGGCGGGCCGATGCGCGAACAGGCTCTGAACGGCGCCACGGTCATCGTCAACATCAACGGCTCACCGTACTTCTACGACAAGACGGCCGTCCGCGAGCGGATGCTCGCCACGCGAGCCACGGACAACGGCGTCACGCTCTGCTACCTGAACATGGTCGGCGGGCAGGACGAGCTGGTCTTCGATGGCAACTCGATGGTGATCGGGCCCGATGGGCAGGTCGTCGCGCGCGGCGCCTCGATGGCCGAGGACCTCCTCGTGGTGGACGTGGCCATCGAGGAGTCGATCCAGGCGCAGCTCCACAGCCCGCTGCTCCGTCGTGACCGCGTGGGCCGCGAGGCGCCCGCGCCGATCCTCGTCACGGGCGAACGCCGAGCAGGCGCCGCGCTGCCGCCGGCAAGCCTGCTGCGCGCGGACCCCCTCGCCGAGGCGTACGAGGCGCTGGTCCTCGGCACGCGCGACTACCTCCGCAAGACGGGCTTCACGGACGCGCTCGTCGCGCTGTCCGGCGGCATCGACTCCGCGATCGTGGGCGCGATCGCCGTCGATGCGCTGGGCCCGGACCGCGTGCGCGGCGTCGCGATGCCCTCGCGCTACTCCTCGGAGGGGTCGATTGGCGACGCGCGCGGCCTCGCGGACGCGCTGGGCATCGAGCTGGTGACGCTGCCGATCGAACCGATCCACGCCGCCGCCCTCGAGGTGCTGGCGCCGGAGTTCGAGGGCACGCCGGCCGGGGTCGCCGAGGAGAACGTGCAGCCTCGGATCCGCGGGATGCTGATCATGGCCCTCTCCAACAAGACGGGCGCGATCGTGCTCACGACGGGCAACAAGTCCGAGTACGCCTGCGGCTATGCGACGCTCTACGGGGACATGGTCGGCGGGTTCGCGGTGATCAAGGACGTGCCGAAGACGCTCGTCTACCGCCTCGCCGAGTACCGCAACCGCGTGCAGCCGGTCATTCCCCGGGCCACCATCGAGAAGCCGCCGTCCGCCGAGCTGCGTCCCGATCAGCTCGACACAGACTCGCTGCCGCCGTACGAGATCCTCGACCCGATCATCGAGGCGTACGTCGAGGACGACCGCCCCCTCGAGGCGATCGTGGCGAAGGGCTTCGACGAGGCGACGGTGCGCCGCGTGATCGACATGGTCAACCGCAACGAGTACAAGCGCCGCCAGTCACCGCCCGGCGTCAAGATCACGACGCGCGCGTTCGGGCGCGACCGCCGTCTGCCCCTCGCGAGCGGCTACCGGGGCTACTAGCTCGTTCTGGCTCGTTCTCGCTAGTTCGAGGTCGGGTCGGCCTCGGACTGTGGCGTGGCGAGGCGTGACGCCATCGCTGCCTGGGCGGTGTCGACCGCGGTGAGGACGATCCAGCGCTCGAAGGCGGCCCGCACCTTCCCGAACGCCTCCTCGATCTCCGCCTGCACCGGGTCGTCCGGGCGGATCGCCGCGCGGCCTCCGGAGACCTGCGCCACCACTCGATTGAGCGCCGGACCGAGCTCGTCGAAGAGGTCGTGGAACTCCTCGTCGGCCTCCGCGTGCCCGCGGTCCTTCATCAGCTCGAGCGCGCCGAGGACCCAGGCGAGCGCGCCCAGGAGGGTGCCCGCATCCTCGCCGCTGAGGGCGAACCGCAGTTGATTGGTGCGTCGGGGTGAGGGCATCGGCGTCCGCCTCGGCGTGGTCGGCTAGTTGCGGCGTTCGCCCTCGAAGGCCACGGTCGAGGCGGCGTGCAGCGCGCCGATGACGGGGCCGTCGGCACCGAACGTCGCACGCACCACTCGAGGGCCGGGCGCCACCTCGTCGATGACGCGCTGGAGCAGCGGCACGAGCGACTCGGCGTGCTCGTCAGCGGCATCCACGATGGCCACCTCGGGATCGAGGAGTGCGACGGCATCGGCGAGGAGCCCCGCGGCCGCCTCGAGGTCATGCCCGGCAAGCCGCTGGCCGGCGTGGAACTGCGGCACCGCGGGGAGCGCTCCCGCCTCCTCGCCGTGCCCGCGGATGAGGTGCCCGCCCGCCAGGACCGCCGAGGCGGGAATGCCGCGCAACGAGATGTAGATGGCGTCATCGATGCCGCGCGCGCCACCACCCAGGCGCTCGGCGCGCAGGCCCGCGACCACCCTCGAGAGGGCGATCACCGGGACATCGATGTGCCGGCGCAGGCACTCGACGACCGCGAGTCCCTCCCACTCCTCCTGCCCCTCCACCGAGCGGACCAGGCGGCCCGAGATCGGATCGATGGTGCCGGGGGCGGCCACGCCGATGGCCAGCGCCGACCGCCGGTTGCCCTCGGAGGCGAGGCTGGTCGCGATCCGGCCGCCGACCTCCCAGATCCATTCGTCCTCGGTCTTGAGGGCGGCGAGCGGGTACTCGCGCTGCGCGAGCAGCTTCCCGTCGAGCTCCGCGATGCGGATGCGCAGGGCGTTGCTCGTGAAATCGAGGCCGAGGAGCGCGGTATCTGCAGGGGCGGTCATCGTGCGTCCACTCGTTGACTGGCCGCGGCCACCTTCCGGATCGCGTCGGCGACGTCGTCCATGTCACGACTCGTCAGCGCGCCGTCGAGGGGGATCGCGATGAGCTCGGATGCGAGTTGCCGGGCGTGGTTGAAGCGCTCGGGCTGGATGCGCTCGTCGCCGGCGCCCAGGCGCTCGATGACGTCGCGGTCCTCGTGGAGCATGCTGCCGATGACCGCGGTGGCCGGGATGCCCTCGGCGGCGAGGGCGGCTGCCGTCTCCTCGACCGAGCGGCTCCAGAGCACGGAGCGCAGGCGGAGGACGTACCGGTCGTAGCCGTGGCGCACGTGGCGCCCGTGGTGCATCGGGCTGACGCCGCGGACGGCGCGCAGCTCGTAGGTGAGGTGCCACGCTGCCTGGCGGCGCGCCAGCAGCTCCTCATCGAGGTGCCCCAGGGCGTCGAGGGCAGCTGCCGTGCCGGCCTCGGCGGGGCCGGTTGGCCCGCGCCACCCCTCGAGGACGGCTGCTCCCTCGGCGTCGCCCGGCAGGACGGCGCCGATCTCAGCGGTGACGACATGGCCGGGGCCGCCGCCGAACGCGGCGACCGCACCCATCGTGCCGACCGGCGTGCCGGCGTAGTCCGCCCCCAGCGACTCGGTGATGTCCTCGATGACGGCGAGGCTGTAGCGCTCGGCGATGCGCACGAGGTCGGGCATGGTCGCGGGATGGCCGAAGGCGTGGGTGACGAGCACGGCTCGGGTCCGCTCCGTGATCGCCGGGGCGAGCGCGCGCGCCGAGATGTTGGCGGTGTCCGCGTCGACATCGACGGGCAGCACGCGCAGCCCGAGGGCGAGCGCAGCGCGTGCCGCGACCTCGGCGCCGACGGTGGGCATCGCGATCTCGATCGCCTCGGGAGGGTGCTCGCGCGTGGCGAACCGGATCGCGAGGGCGAGCGCCTCCTCGCGATTGCGGCACGCCACCGCCGGCCGCTCGCCGACGAGTCGGGCGAGTGCGGCGCGCAACCCCTCGAGGGTGTGGCCGTCCTCGGCGGATGGCGATCGGCGAGCCGCCTCGTCGCCCACGAAGGGTGCGAGGCGCACAGGCGTGCCACCGTCGAGTGCGAGCTGGGCATCGGGCATGGCGGGCAGTGTAAGTGAGTTACGAGGTAGGTGATGGAACGGCTGCCTCGCGGACGGGCCGCGTGGCGTGACTGTCGAGGTACCCGGGGTGCTCGAGGTGCGCGCGGTACGCGCTGTACTCAGAGGGCGGTTGCCCGCCCTCCGAGTTCGCATGGCGCTCAGCCGCCGAGCGCGTCCTCGCCGGGTGGGAGGGTCAGCCCGGGAACGATGGCTGCCGGGTAGGTACCCATCGCGCGGCAGATGGTGATGAGTGCGGGCAGCGGGATGTCCCGCTTGCCGTTCTCGTAGTTCGAGAGGGCCGCCTGCGTAATCCCGGCTGCCCACGCGACCTCGGCCTGCGTCAGGTCTTTCGCAAGACGCGTCTGCCGAATCGCCTGGCCTACCTGGCTACGCTCGTACCCGAGCTCTGGGAGGTGCTTGCGCATGTGCCCGTATCTCCTGGTGCCCGAACGTCAGTAGCGTTCCGCATCCAATTGTCATACCTCCCTCCCGTGCACGTCAAGGTACGTGTCTGTGATGAGCGGTGATTTGGGTACGTATGATGGGCGATATCGATGGCCCGCATCGATGGCTGGCGCTGAAGGGGAGGCCGTGGCAGAGCGATTCGGGAGCGCCAGTTTTGCGGGCACGATCGGTGTGATCGGGGCGGGACGCCTCGGGGGGGCGCTGGCGCGCGCGCTGGTCGCCTGTGGATATCGTGTGGATAAGGTCGTGGGGCGCAGCGGTGACCTCGCACAGCTCCTCGCGAGGGCCTCCGGCGCCGCCCCCGCGAGCGCGTCCGAGGTGGTGGCGGCGTGCGACCTCGTCGTCCTCGCGGTGCCGGACGGGGTGATCGAGGTGGTCGCGGGCGCCGAGCACTGGCGTCCGGGGCAGGCGGTGGTGCACTGCAGTGGGGCGGTGGGCCTCGAGGCGCTGCGCGTCCCCCGAGCACGGGGCGCCCTCGTGGGGTGCTTCCATCCCCTGCAGTCGTTCTCCGGCGATGACGGCCCCGAGCGCTTTCGCGGCGTCACCGTGGGCGTCGAGGGGAGCGCACCCCTCGCGGCGTGGCTGGAGACGATGGCCCGGGACCTGGGGGCGACCCCGCTGCCCCTCGAGGGGGTGGACCGCGCGCGCTACCACGCGGCCGCGGTGCTCGTGAGCAACGATGTCGTGGCGCTGATGGCTGCGGCGGCGCGGACGTGGGAGGCGGCCGGCCTGCCTCGCGAGGAGGCTCGCGCTGCGCTCGCGCCGCTGCTCCTGGGGGCCGCGCGCAACATCGAGGCGCGTCCGCTGGAGCAGGCGCTCACCGGCCCGGTCGCGCGGGGCGACGTCGAGACCGTGCGGCGGCACCTCGAGGCGCTGCGCGCCTGGCCGGATCTGCTGGCGCTGTATCGAGCACTCGGCCGCGAGCTGCTGGGGCTGGCGCTCGCCATCGACCCGGCGGCGCGTGCGGCCCTCGAGGCGCTGTTCGCGGACGAGGTCGTCCCGTGATCCTCGAGCTCGGGCCGTACCGCATCGACTGCACCCGGCGGACGGCCGTGATGGGCATCCTCAACGTGTCGGTGGATTCGCCGGTGACGCACTCGATGGTGGCGCCCCACGAGGCACTCGACCGGGCGATGGCGCTGCTCGAGGCCGGCGCGGAGATCATCGATGTCGGCGCGCACTCGACGCGGACCGGGGCGCAGGCGCTGACCCCCGCCGAGGAGATTGAGCGCGTGGCGCCCGCCGTGGAGGCGATTGCCCGCGAGGGTGTGCCCGTCTCGATCGACACGTGGAACGCTGAGGTGGCGCGTGCCGCCCTCGATGCCGGCGCGGTGCTGCTCAACGATGTCAGCGGGGCCGTCGACCCGGCGATGGCGGCCCTCGCGGCCGAGCGCGGCGCGGCGATCTGCGTGATGCACATGCGCGGGCAGCCGCAGCGTCACGCCGAGGCGGACCAGACCTACGACGACATCAATCACGAGGTCGCGCGCTTCCTCGAGGAGCGGGCGCTCGTCCTCGATGGGATGGGGGCCGGGCAGGTCTGGGTCGACCCCGGGTTCGGCTTCGGGAAGTCGGCCCCGGACAACGCGCGGATGCTCCTCGGGGTGCCCGCGCTGGTGGCCCTCGGCAGGCCTGTGCTCGTGTCGGCGTCCCGCAAGGGCTTCCTCGCGGAGCTGATGGGGCAGGCGTACAGCCAGGGGGCGCCCCACCTCGCCGAGGCGACGGTGGCCTTCAATGCGCTCGCGGCGCACCTCGGGGCGCACGTGGTGCGCGTGCATGACGTGGAGGCGGTCGCGGCCGCGGTGCGCGTCGTGAACGCGGTGCGCGCCGCCGGCGGGCCTCGCGGGGGCTTCGGCGGCGCGGGCCTCCGAGGCTAGGTCAGCGGCGGGAACTCGGTCTCGTACGACTCGATGTAGTAGTCCTGCAGCTTCGGGATCGTGAGGCGCAGTCGCGTCGCGCGCGGCCGGGTGAGCGGTGTGCCCTCCCTCGCGAGGCGGAGGTTGTCCGGGGCGTACTCACCTCGGCGGTCGATGCTCGCATGCAGCGCCTGTCTCGCGAACCGCGGGTCGAGGACCGGGCGGTCCACGCGTCCCGCGACCTGGAAGTGCGCCGGGATCGAGTCGTCGATCGTGGGCACGAGGTCGGGCGCGGGGAGCCACTGGGCGAGGCTCGCCTCGTTGAACTCGAGGCCAGCCTCGCGGGCGCGGTCGACCATCCATCCGAACGCGAGCGAGCCGGCGGCCCCACCGATGTCGCTGTGGGCGCCGGCGAACCACGCCTGCTCGACGATCTGTTCCGCGCGCCGCGCCTGGCGGTCCGGGTCGGCCTCGAGGGGAATGACCCACGGCGCGGCGAGGAATGGAGTGCGGTGCTCGTCGATGGCCAGCGCCTGGTAGGCGCGGTCGACGTAACTACTGAGGACGCAGTCGTGGAACTTCCACCGCCTCGCGAGGAGCGAGCGCAGGCTGGTCACCGGCACGCCCAGCGCACCGACGGTGTCCCACACGCCGAGGCAGGCGATGCGCACGTCCTCGATGTGGCGTGTGCCGTGCGCCTCCCGGAAGCGCTGGGCCACGAGGGCGTCCGCGCCGTTGGCGGAGCGATAGACCTCGTAGCCCTGGTCGGTCGCCTCGAGGCGGTCGGGCGCGAGCAGCCCCGCGACGCGGATGAACCCGACGAGGCTGCGCACGGTGAACGCTCCGCGACTGAACCCGAAGAGGTACAGCTGGTCGTCGGGCTGGTAGTTCTGGCAGAGCCAGCGATAGGCGTCGCGGATGTTGGCGGAGATGCCCTCGCCAAAGAGGCCGCCGAGGAGCCCATCGACGCCGGGGTCGTAGTAGGGCTCGGGTTGCTCCTCGGAACGCGCGACCGAGGCGAAGAGCTTGCGGACGTTGGTGTTGTGCGCGGGGACGTTCCAGGTGCCATCGCAACAGATGACCAGCCGCCTCATGGGGACCTCCGAGGGCTTACGCGCCGAGCGCCCTCGCGACGATGGCGCGCTCGCGCTCGTCCAGCTGGAGGCCGAGCGCGGCGTCGCGTCCGGCCTGGCTCATCTTGCGCCAGGTCTTGCGCAGCACCTCGACCATCTTGTCATCGTCGATCCGGCGCCAGTCCAGATTCAGTTGCGTCTCGAGGAAGACGAGGCAGAGCGCGTCCTCGAGGGCCTGGGCGTCCGGGTTGCCGCGCGGGCGCTCCTTGCGAATCACCTTCGAGGTGGCCTCGATGGTGGCCGCGTCGTAGCCCGCCTCCGCGAGGAGCTGCGCCGCCCGGGAGGCGTGGAACTGGTAGAGGCCGGTGCGCCACTGGAGGTAGCCGGCGCGGCCGTCGGGGTAGCTTGCACGCGGGACGGTCCAGCGCTCGATGTGGTGCGCGCGCGCCGCGAGGAGCAGCGCCTCGGAAGGTGGCGTGCCCGAGGCCTCGCGGAGGCGCCAGGCCCACTCGGTCGCGAGCTCGGCGTGCGCCAGCTCCTTCGGCCGGACCGCACCGCGCACCACGATGGTTGTAGGATCCTGCGCGTTCGCGGCATCGATGCGCGCGATGGCGTCGAGGAAGCGTGCCGCATCGACGCCGGCGGGCGCGCGGACCCCCTCGGGGGCGGCTGCTGGCTTCGAGGCGGTCGAGCGGTCCGGGTTCACGTGTCCCCGATTCGTGGTACCGTCCCGCTCATTCACGACTAGATAGAGCGAGTTTGTCGAGTATATACTTTGCCAACGCCCGTCCGATGTCGCCCGACCAGCGACCGGCAGCACGGACGGCCCTGCGCGTCTCTGAAGGGAGACACCGATGACCACCGCCGAGCGGACCGACCGGCCGGGCTGGGTGATTCCGATCCTCGAGAAGGAGTTCGACGACTTCGAGACCGAAGGGACGGCGTTCCTCAACGGTCAGCGCGAGGAGCGCCTGTTCATCGGGTTTCGCCTCAAGCAGGGCGTCTACGGGCAGCGGCAGCCGGCGCGGCAGATGATCCGCATCAAGCTGCCGTTCGGAGGGGTCACCCCGGAGCAGCTCGATGTGATGGCGGACGTCGTCGAGCGGTACGCGCCGCTCAAGAAGGCGCACATCACCACTCGACAGAACTTCCAGATGCACCACGTCCCGCTCGACGAGATGTTCCAGGTCCTGCGCCGCATCGGCGAGGTTGGGCTCTCCTCGCGCGAGGCGTGCGGCAGCGTGGTGCGCAACGTCACGGGCGACCCCTGGGCGGGCATCCGCGACGACGAACCCTTCGATGTGACGCCGTACGCGGGCGCCTTCGTGCGCTACTGGGTGCGCAACGAGATCACCCAGCTCCTGCCTCGGAAGTTCAAGGTCACCTTCTCGGGCTCCGACCTCGACGAGGGCATCGTCGACATCCACGACCTGGGCTTCCTGCCGCGCGTGCGCGTGATCGATGGCAAGGAGGTCCGTGGGTTCAAGATGGTGACCGGCGGTGGCCTGTCGATCTTCGCTCGCAAGGCGCTTGTCCTCAGCGAGTTCGTGCCCGTCGACGAGTACCTCAAGGTGTCCGAGGCCGTCCTCCGGATCTTCAACGCGGCCACCGAGCTGCGGAAGAACCTCGCCAAGGCGCGCCTCAAGTTCCTCGTCCAGCGCGTCGGCGAGGCCGAGTTCCAGCGCATGGTCGACGAGGAGCTGCAGAAGGACTGGGCGAAGGTGGACCCGGCGACGTTCAAGCCGGACCGCCTGCTGTTCCTCGATGACGAGGAGGCGGACACGCCTCGAGCGCCGGCCAACCTCCCGGAGCCCGGCGCAGACCGCGCGGAGTTCGAGGAGTGGGCGCGCACGGCCGTCCGCACGCAGCGCCAGCCGGGCTTCGTCTCGGTGCAGATCAAGGTGCCCCAGGGCGACCTCGATCCGGGTGAGTTCCGAGGCCTGGCCGCGATCATGCGGCGCTACGGCAACGGTCGCGCGCGCACGACGCAGTGGCAGAACTTCGTCTTCCGCTGGATCCCCGAGCACGCCGTCTACGGTCTCTGGCGCGAGCTCCAGGCGCTCGGCCTCGGCGCCTCCGGTGTGCAGGAGATCGGCGACGTGGTGTCGTGCCCCGGCACCGACTCGTGCAAGCTGGGCATCACCGCCTCGATGGGGCTTAACCGCGCGCTCACCGAGCGCATCGAGTCGATGAACATCACCGACCCGCTCACGAGGCGCATGCTGGTCAACGTCAGCGGCTGCCCGAACGCGTGCGGCCAGCACCACCTCGGCAACATCGGGTTCCACGGCGCGGCGATCAAGGCCGGCGAGCGCCAGGTGCCCGCCTACCACGTGTTCCTCGGTGGTTCGCGCCGCGACGGCCAGTCGCTGCGCATCGGCACGCTGATGAAGGCCCGTGTCCCCGCCAAGCGGGCGCCCGAGGCGTTCGAGCGCTTCGTACGCCTCTACGAGCGCGACCGCAACGCCGGTGAGGAGTTCAACGCCTTCCTCGACCGCGTTGGCTTCGAGCCGTTCGAGGCGGCGATCAAGGAGCTCACGCTCCCGCCCGAGTTCTCCCTCGACGCGATGAACGAGTTCGTCGACTGGGAGCGCGAGGGCCTCTACGTCCTCGAGCGCGGCGAGGGCGAGTGCGCCATCTAGCCGCGGGCCGCACGCGCTGACTGAGTGACTTCGGTCCCCTTCGAGCTTCCCCCGTCCGCCACTGGACGGGGGAGTTCTTTGGGTCGAAACTTGAGTTTGTCGAGCAACAATTTCGGGATTCTTCCCTCGGGATCTTGGAGCATCGCCATGACCACGACTCCGCCCGCTGTCCCGGCCGGTCCGGTGCGCCTCGCGGGGCCCGGAGGGCACGGCGGGACAGGCGTCGTGCGGATCTCGCACCTCCGCGCGCTGGAGTCCGAGGCGATCCACATCATGCGCGAGGTGGTGGCCGAGTTCGAGCGGCCGGCGCTGCTGTTCAGCGGCGGCAAGGACTCGATCGTGCTGCTGCGGATCGCCGAGAAGGCGTTCTGGCCGGGCAAGATCCCGTTCCCCGTCGTCCACATCGATACCGGCCACAACTTCGCAGAGGCCATCGAGTTCCGCGACCGGCGCGTGGCGGAGCTCGGGGCGCGCCTGATCGTGGGGTCGGTGCAGGCGTCCATCGATGCCGGGCGCGTCGTCGAGGAGACCGGGCCGCGCGCCTCGCGCAACCGCCTCCAGACGGTGACGCTCCTCGACACGATCGCCGAGCACCGGTTCGACGCGCTCTTCGGCGGCGCGCGTCGGGACGAGGAGCGCGCGCGCGCCAAGGAGCGCGTGTTCTCGTTCCGCGACGACTTCGGCCAGTGGGACCCGCGGAACCAGCGCCCCGAGCTCTGGAACCTCTACAACGGCCTGCACCGCCGAGGCGAGCACATCCGCGTCTTCCCGATCTCGAACTGGACCGAGCTCGACGTGTGGCAGTACATCGCCGAGGAGCACCTCGAGATCCCCTCGATCTACTACGCCCACCGTCGCGAGGTGTTCGAGCGCGACGGCATGCTGATGGCGACGGGTCCCTACCTCCAGCTCCTGCCGGGCGAAACCCCCTTCGAGGCCACGGTGCGCTATCGGACGGTCGGCGACATGACCTGCACCGCGGCCGTCGCGTCCACCGCCTCCACCATCGAGGAGGTCATCGCGGAGGTAGCCGCCACTCGGATCACCGAGCGTGGCGCGACGCGTGCGGACGATCGCTCCTCGGACTCCGCGATGGAGGACCGTAAGCGCGAGGGGTACTTCTAGTGGTTGGCTCCGAGGCGACGGCGAGCGACGCAGCCACCGAGGCGCCCTCGGAGCTGCTCCGCTTCGCGACGGCAGGCTCCGTCGACGACGGGAAGAGCACGCTCATCGGGCGGCTGCTGTACGACTCGAAACAGATCTTCCAGGACCAGCTCGAGGCACTCGAGCGCGCCAGCGTCGAGCACGGCGACGAGTACGTGAACCTCGCACTGCTCACGGACGGCCTCCGTGCCGAGCGCGAGCAGGGGATCACGATCGACGTCGCCTACCGCTACTTCGCGACGCCGAAGCGCAAATTCATCATCGCCGACAGCCCGGGCCACGTGCAGTACACGCGCAACATGGTCACGGGCGCCTCGACGGCGGACCTGGCGCTGGTGCTCGTCGATGCGCGCGCCGGCATCGTCGAGCAGACCCGGCGGCACGCCTATCTCTCGTCGCTCCTCGGGATCCGGCACCTGGTGCTGTGCGTGAACAAGATGGACCTCGTGGGCTACGCCGTGGAGCCGTACCGCGAGATCGCGGCGGAGTTCCTCGACCTGGCGTCACGCCTCGAGGTGCACGCGGTGACCTGCATCCCGATCTCGGCGCTGAACGGCGACAACATCGTCGAGCGCTCCGACTGCATGCCGTGGTACGTCGGCCCCACGCTGCTCGAGCACCTCGAGCGCGTCGAGGTCGGCCAGCGCACGGGTGACGTTGGCGGGCGCTTCCCGGTGCAGCTCGTGATCCGGCCGATGCGCAACGAGTTCCACGACTACCGCGGCTACGCGGGTGAGATGGCCGGCGGCCCGATGCGCGTCGGTGACGAGGTCGTCGTGCTGCCCTCGGGGAGACGGTCACGCATCGAGGGGATCGACAACGCGGGGGCGTCGCTCGATGAGGCCGTGGCACCGATGTCGGTGACGCTGCGCCTCGCGGACCAGATCGATGTGGGCCGTGGCGACATGATCGCGTCGGCGGACGCACCCCCTCGCGTCGGGCGCGCCCTCGAGGCGATGGTCTGCTGGATGAGCGACCGCGCCGAGCTCCAGCCCGGCCGGCGGTACGTGCTGAAGCACACCACGAGGCGCGTGCGCGCGATGGTCGACGCCGTGGTGTGCCGCCTCAACGTGGACACGCTCGCCCTCGACACCGACGAGGCGCCGCTGCGGCTGAACGACATCGGCCGTGTCCGCCTCCGCACCACCGAGCCGCTCTGCTACGACCCGTACCGCGTGAACCGCGCGACGGGCTCGTTCATCCTCATCGACGAGGCGACGAACGACACGGTCGCCGCGGGGATGATCGAGGAGCACGACTTCCCCGAGGTGTAGCGCGACCGCTGCCGCTCTCGGCTCGATCCGTCCTCAGCCGGTCGTGCAGTCATGGCCGGGTCCGCGCGGAAGCGAGGGCACACCGGCCCCCGCTTCCCGCGTGGCGATCCTCAGATCCGCCGGTCGATGATGTCGACGCGGTCCACGTGCCGCTCGCCATGCGCGAACGGCGCGAAGCTCGTCCAGAACAGCATCGACAGCGCGGCTCCGACGAGCCCCACGACCAGCAGGATGATGCCCACCATGTAGACGTTCACGCCGGTGATCGTGAAGCTCGTCGCGAATGCGAGGATCGCTCCGACGGCAATGAGCAGCAGGCTGGCACCGAGTTGTGGCATGTCGTTCCTCCTCAGGCTCCCCGTCGTGTCACGCCCGGTCAGCGATACCACCTCGAGCGCGTGCCGATCCCACCGAGTGCCGAGATGACCAGCACCACCAGCAGGACGAGCAGGATGTTCTCGGTGAGGTAGAACGCCCCACCGCCCAGCAGGAGCACCAACAGCAAGAGCGCGAGCAGTAGTCCCACGGCGTTCCTCCAATGCACCTTCCCGAGGCGGCTCTCGCCCGGCTCGGGCCATGCAAGAGTGGCCCGAGGGGCATCCGTTCCGCGTAACGCCGGGTCCCCGACGTGCTGTCGGTCCCATCGCAGGGCCTGAGGCGGGCCGTCCACGAGGGCCCTCGAAGATCGCTATCCTCGGGCGAACCACACATCCGTGCTGATCGGTTGTGTCTCTGGGGGAGCCGATGCAGGTGCCAGCGTTCACCGAGGTGACCGACGCGACCTTTGCCGTCGACGTGCTGGAGCGCTCCCGGGAGCTGCCCGTCGTCGTGGACTTCTGGGCGCCCTGGTGCGGACCCTGCCGGATCATCGGGCCAGTCCTCGAGGGGTTGGCGGAGGAGTACGCGGGCCGCGTGCAG
>JADLFF010000060.1 GCA_020845735.1 Dehalococcoidia bacterium | reverse complement strand
CCGGGCTCGTCATCTCCGAGTCGCTCCACGACGGCTTCGCCTTCGAGGTCCACGACGTCAAGGAGCACCGCAAGATCGTCTTCAACAGCCCGGAGGAGCTCTACGACCTCCTGGTGTTCATCGGCTCTCCCGCCCGCTTCGCCGTGAAGCGCGTCGTCTCCCGCCTCAGCGGCGAGGTGGCCGCGGTTTCCTCCACGGACAAGCTCTCGCTCATCGCCGGACGCTACGTCGGCAAGGACGACCCCGCCGCGATCATCCGCTGCCAGGGAGTGTTCCCGGCCGTCGGCGAAGCCCTCGAGCCGTTCACCCACGCCTGGATCGTCGAGGGGTTCATGCGCGGCTCTCACTACGGCCCACTCATGCCCGTCTCGCGCGCCCAGGCCACGCCCGCCCGCTTCGACGGCCCGCCGCGCGTGGTCGCCCTCGGGTTCCAGATCGCCCAGGGCAAGCTCGTCGGTCCCCGCGACATGTTCGACGACGTCTCGTTCGACAACGTCCGCGCCGAGGCCAACCGCGTCGCGGACCACCTCCGCAAGCACGGCCCCTTCGAGCCGCACCGTCTTCCCCTCGACGAGCTGGAGTACACCACGATGCCCGCCGTCGCCGCGAAGATGTCGGACCGCTGGGAGTCGATCTAGCGTCCATCTGAGCGCAGAGGAGGCGCCATGGAGCCGCGGATCACCCTGCTCACCCTCGGGGTCCGCGACCTCGACGCCTCCCGCGCGTTCTATCGCGACGGCCTCGGCTGGCCGATGAGCGGCGCCAGCGGGGACGACGTTACCTTCTTCCACAGCCAGGGCACGGTGCTCGCGCTCTTCCGCAGGCACCTCCTCGCCGAGGACGCCGGCGTGCCCGCCGAGGGCACCGGATTCGCCGGCATCACGATCTCCCACAACGTCGACTCCCCCGCCGAGGTGGACGCGGTCATGGCGACGGCCGCCGCAGCCGGTGCACGACTCGTGAAGCCCGCCGGGGACACGTTCTGGGGTGGCTACGCCGGGTTCTTCGCCGACCCCGACGGGTTCATCTGGGAGGTCGCGTGGAACCCGGGCTTCCCGCTCGGTCCCGATCGGACGATGCAGCTCCCCGAGTAGAATCGCCCTCGATGCCCGACCGCCGCCTCGTCCTCGCATCATCCAACGCCGGCAAGGCACGCGAGTTCGCCGCGCTCATGGCAGGCAGCGGCTGGACGCTCGTGCTCCCGCGCGACGCCGGGCTCGGCCGCATGGAGGTCCCCGAGGGCGCCCGCTCCTACCTCGAAAACGCCACGCTCAAGGCGGTCGCCTACGCAACGGCCAGCGGCCTCCCGGCCCTCGCCGACGACTCCGGCCTCGAGGTGGACGCGCTCGAGGGCCGCCCCGGGGTGCTCTCGGCGCGGTTCGGCGGCCGCCGCGCGCGCACGGACCGCGAGCGCTACGAGCACCTCCTGCGCCTCCTCGAGGGCGTCCCGCCCGCTCGTCGCGGCGCCCGCTTCCGAGCGGTGCTCGTGCTCGCCGACCCGAACGGCCTCAATTACGCGCGCGAAGGCACGGTCGAGGGCCGCATCGCAGCCGCCCCCCGAGGCGAGAACGGCTTCGGCTACGACCCCGTCTTCGAGCTGCCCGATGGCCGCACCATGGCCGAGCTGGGTGACGAGAAGCAGCACCTCAGCCACCGGGCCCGGGCCATGCGTGAGATGATGGCGGTGCTCCGCGATCTCGCGGCGGGCCGTCCGGCCTGACCGCTCCTCCTGGAGGCCAGGGGTGACGATCCCGATGCACCACGCCGACCTCGAACGCCCCGATGTGCCCGCGCTCCTCGACCGCTTCGGGCGGCCATTGCGGGACCTCCGCATCTCGGTGACGGACCGCTGCAACTTCCGCTGCCGCTACTGCATGCCGCGCGAGGTCTTCGGGCCGTCCTTCCAGTTCCTCCCGCGCGAGGAGATCCTCACCTTCGAGGAGATCACGCGGCTCACCCGCGTGTTCGCTGGCCTCGGCGTGCGCAAGGTGCGCCTCACCGGCGGCGAGCCCACCCTGCGCGCCGACCTCCCGGCCCTCGTCCGCATGCTCGCCGCGATCGATGACCTCGAGGTCACGCTCACGACCAACGGCTCGCTGCTCGCGCACCAGGCGCAGGCGCTCGCCGACGCGGGCCTCCGACGGATCACGGTGAGCCTCGATTCGCTCGACGACGCGGTGTTCCGCTCGATGAACGACATGGACTTCCCCGTGCAGCTCGTCCTCGACGGCATCGCTGCCGCAGAGCGCGCCGGGCTGGCGCCGGTCAAGGTCAACGCCGTCGTCCGTCGAGGCGTGAACGAGCACACCCTCCTCGACCTCGCGCGCCACTTCAAGGGCAGCGGCCACGTCCTCCGCTTCATCGAGTACATGGACGTGGGCAACACCAACGGTTGGCGCATGGACGAGGTGGTGCCAGGCCGCGAGGTCGTCGAGCGCATCTCGGCCGCGATGCCGCTCGTTCCCCTCGAGGCGAACTACCGCGGCGAGGTCGCCCAGCGCTGGGCCTACGCCGACGGCAGCGGCGAGGTGGGCGTGATCACCTCGGTGACTGAGCCCTTCTGCGGCGACTGCACCCGCGCGCGCCTCACCGCGGCGGGCGAGCTGGTCACGTGTCTCTTCGCCTCACACGGGCTCGACCTCCGCGGGCGTCTCCGCGACGGCAGCTCGGACGCCGATCTCGTGCACGTCATCCGCGGCGTCTGGTCTCAGCGCGACGACCGCTACTCGGAGATCCGCTCCGCCGCGACGGCCACCCTCCCCCGACTCGAGATGTCACACCTCGGCGGCTAGCGATGGACGACGTATGACCTCGGACAGCACACCGCGCAAGCAAGTGACGCTCTCCCACGTGGACGCCGAGGGCCACGCGCGGATGGTCGACGTGTCGGCCAAGGCGGTGACCACCCGCGAAGCCACCGCTCGAGGCCGCGTTGTCATGCGCCCCGAGACCCTCGCGCAGATCCTCGAGGGCACGAACCCCAAGGGTGATGTCCTTGCGGTTGCGCGGGTCGCGGGCATCATGGCCGCGAAGCGCACGCACGACCTCATCCCCCTCTGCCACCCCCTCCCCATCTCCGGCATCGAGGTCCACCTCACCCCCTCGTCGGATGGCGACGCGGCTGCCCTCGAGATCACGGCGACGGTGCGCACCTCCGCGCAGACGGGCGTCGAGATGGAGGCGCTCACCGCGGTCTCCGTCGCCGCCCTCACGGTCTACGACATGTGCAAGGCCGTCGAGCGCGGCATGACCATCGAGGCCGTGCGCCTCGTCGCGAAGTCCGGTGGCCAGTCCGGTGACTACCGCGCCGACTAGGCCGCTCGACCGCCCCTCTGCGCCAGCCAGCCTGCTGCGTCATTCGTTCCCCGGGCGCGGCCGCCATCCGTTCCTCGGCGTGGCCGCCATCCGCTTCCGAGGCGTGGCCCTCCTCCGTTCGTGGTGAGCCTGGCGAACCACCCCTGCCGTCGAGGCAGGCCCCGAATCGAGCCCCTCCCGTACCGCGCCTCCGCCCTCATCCGTCCGACGTACGCCAACCCTCGAATCGTCCCCGAGGCGGCCGCCCGCCGTTGCAACGAACTCTCAGAGCGCTCCCCCGCACCCTCGTGTAGGATCGGGACATGGCGATTTCGACACGCTCGGAGGCCGTCGAGAAGGCCGCGCTCGCCCGGCGAGCCAGCCGCCGCATGGCCTCGCTCTCCACGGGGCAGAAGAACGAAGCCCTCGACCGCATCGCCGACGCCCTGGTCGCCGAGACCCCGCGCATCCTCGAGACCAACGCGGGCGACGTCGAGCGCGGCCGGGCAAAGGGCCTGACCGACTCGTTCCTCGACCGCATGGTGCTGAACGAGCAGCGTGTGGCGGGCATCGCTCGCGACACCCGCGCCGTCATCGCGCTCCCCGATCCCGTCGGCGAGACCATCGACATGACGACGCGGCCGAACGGTCTCCAGATCGGCCGCATCCGCGTACCCCTCGGTGTCGTCGGCGCCATCTACGAGTCGCGCCCCAACGTCACGGTGGACATCGCCGCGATCTGCCTGAAGTCAGGCAACGCGGTCGTCCTGCGCTCCGGCTCCGATGCCCACGCCACCTCCTCGGTCCTCGCCGGGATCGTCGCGCGCGCCGCCGAGGCGTCCGGTCTCCCCGCCGGTGCGTTCCAGTTCATCGAGTCGACGGACCGCGACGAGGTCGGCGCGATGCTGCGCGCACACGACTCGATCGACTTGCTCATCCCCCGAGGTGGCTCCGACCTGATCCGCCGCGTCCGCGACGAGGCGCTGATGCCCGTGGTCACGGGCGGCATCGGCGTCTGCCACACCTACGTCGATGCCGACGCCAGCATCGAGATGGCCACGAACATCGTGATCAACGCGAAGACGGCGCGCCCGTCCGTGTGCAATGCCATGGACACTCTCCTCGTGCACGTCGATGCCGCAAGCGCGCTCATCCCGCAGCTCGCTGCCGCGCTCGGCTCCCGAGGCGTGACGCTCCACGTCGACCGCCGCGCGGCCGCCCTCGCCGGGAGCGCCGCACCCACGGCCGCCACCGCCCCCGAGGACTACGACCGCGAGTGGCTGTCCCTCGATTGCTCCGTGCGCGTCGTGGATTCCCTCGATGAGGCGCTCGCACACATCGAGGAGCACGGGAGCGGTCACTCCGAGGCGATCGTGACGGAGTCCTACGCGAACGCCCAGCGCTTCCAGCGCGAGGTGGATGCGGCGGCCGTCTTCGTCAACGCCTCGACGTACTTCCACGACGGCGCCCAGTTCGGCCTCGGCGTCGAAGTCGGCATCTCGACGCAGAAGATGCACGCGCGCGGTCCGATGGGGCTGCGCGAGCTCACCTCGTACAAGTGGGTCGTGCTCGGCAACGGTCAAACGCGAGCGTAAGCTCGCTCCAGCTTCATCGACCCCAGGATTCGGACCAGCAGGAGGCAGCGTGGCAACGTACCGATTCGAGCGAGAGGCGCGCACGCCGTACTCCGAGTCCTACTCGATCGAGGACACCGACCACTCCTTGGGCCGCGTCGAGCTGCACTTCACCTCCTCGGTCACCTTCGGCACCCTGATGGTCCACGAGTCGGTCGCCGACGAGGAGATCCAGGACCTCATCGGCGAGATCGACGAGCAGCTCGTCATGACCGCCGACCCCTACCGCGAGGACCTCGTCGTCACGGTCTGGCGAGGCGAGGAAGTCGGCGTCTTCGCCGACGACTCGGACGACGAGGATGACGACGACCAGGACTTCGAGGATGAGGACAACGGCGAGTCGAACGGCCGGGGATGACGCCCGGGCGCTCCCAACCGCGCACGGCCTGAGGCGATGATCCGGGCGGTTCTGCTCGATCTCGATGGCACGCTCGTCGACTCGATGAGCGCGTGGGGCGGAGCGTTCGGCGACGCCCTCGAGGTCGGGCGGCCTCACGTGCCGGCGCTCGGCCACCTCGGTGATGGGCCGCGCGCCCACCTCGAGGTCTTTCGCCCACTCGTGCACCGCGCGCACCGCGACGCAGGCGGCGGCGAGTGGCAGCGCGAGTTCCTCCAGCGCGCGTTCGTCCTGCTCCTCGAGCAGCTCGGCAGTCCCAACCCCGCGGTCGCCGAGCAGATGTTCGCCCACTACGAGGCCGCCTGGCCTCGGCACGTGCGCCTCTATCCCGAGGTCCCCACGGTCCTCGAGAGGCTCGCGCGCCACTACCGACTCGCCATCGTCTCGAACGGACTGGGCGTCGAGCAGCGGCTGAAGATCGAGCCGCTTGGCCTCGACCGCCACATCGAGGTCGCCGCCATCTCGAGCGAGCTCGGCACGCGCAAGCCGGAGCCCGCGATCTTCCGCCACGCGCTCGAACAGCTCGATGTCGCACCCGGCGAGGCGATCCACGTCGGTGACGACATCGGCGCGGATGTCCTCGGAGCGCGCGCCGCGGGCCTCGCCGCCGGCATCTGGCTCAACCGCGACGGCGGCCTGCTGCAGGAGCAGCCCGCGTACTCCGCCCAGGTCGACTTCGAACTCGACAGCCTGTCCGGCCTCGTCCCGCTCATCGAGCAGTTGTCTCAGCCCACCGCCCCTCCTCGAGGACGCACGAGCGACTCGTGATCCTGCCGCACGTCCGTGACCCCCGACTCGTCACTATCCGTCGAGGCGGCACGCTCACCGATGCCGACCACCGCCTGCTCGCCCGCTGGGCGGCCGCCTGCGCCGAGCACGTCCTCCATCACTTCGAGTCCGCCCGTCCGACGGACCCGCGGCCACGCGACGCCATCGAGCACGTGCGCGCATGGTCACGAGGTGAGGCCACGATGACGCAGTCGCGCGCCGCCGGCGGCCACGCGATGGCCGCAGCACGAGACCTCCGCGGGCCCGCCCGCGACGCGGCCTTCGCGGCGGGTCAGGCGGCGGCCGTCGCTCACGTCGCCGCGCACGACCTCGGCGCGGCCGCCTACGCGATCCGGGCCGCACGAGCGGCGGCTGCGGCAGGCGACCGCGAGCGCGCCGGACGCCTCGAGTGCCGCTGGCAGCGCGAGCAGCTCCCCGAGGCGATCCGCGAGCTCGTCCTCGATGACCAGCAGCGCCGCAACGCGATCTGCTGGTCGGTCTTCGACGCCTGATCGCGCGCTCGCGCGCTCATCGATGCGGGCCACACCCCGAGTAGCCACAGACCGGACAGAGCTGGCAGCCCTCGCCAAAGACGAGCGGCCCCGCGCAGTCCGGGCATCGAGGGCCATACGCCACCATGCGCTTCAGGCGCCGCAGCGGTGGGGCCTCGGTGGGCGCAGCGCTCGTCACGCCAACCCCGACGGCAGCCGCAGCCACGCCGCCGTCGAGGGTGAGCGCCTCGCTCGGAGCCCCAAGCGTGCTGCCCGGGGAGTAGCCGGCAGCGAAGCCGGGGAGGGGGATCGTCACCGTGTAAGCCATCGGGCACCTCGCGTCGACAATCCGAACACGCGTTCGTATAGACGCCAGCCTAATCAGAACACCCGTGCGAGTCAAGCCCCGATGGCACTGCACTGGGGCGCACCGCACCGAGGGCGCACCACATCGAGGGCTGGCACCATGCCAAGGGCTAGCACTGGCGATGCCGCCCCAGGATGGCCGCGCTCGCCCGGCTTCCGCCATGCTTACGCCCGCGCGACCGCCCAGCCGATGGCGTCCAGCGTTGGCGCCTCGAGCGGCGCGAGATACGAGGCGCCCGCGTTCTCGTACGCCTGCTCCTCGGACGCCGGTCCCGCCACCACCGCGCTCACGCGCATGTCGCTCAGCGCCCAGGCAATCGCCGCCTGCGCCACCGAGCGGTGCGGGCCATCGAGGAGGAAGCCCAGGGCCTCGAGCAGTGCGCGCTCGCCGCCGGCGCCGAGCCTGCCGCCCGCCAGCGGCGAGCAGGCGAGCACCCCGACGTCCGCGTCACGCGCCGCCGTGAGCACCGCATCGACACCCGCGGGCGCGCGGAGCTCGAGCAGGTTGAACGGGATCTGCACCAGCTCGACGCCCCCGTCGAGAATCGCCGACAGCGCCTCGGCCATGTCGCTCGTCGACACGCCAACCGCGCGCGCCAGCCCCTCGGTGGCAAGGGCCTGCAGCGCTCCGAGGTCCGGGCTGGAGCCGGTGGCGAGGTAGCAATCGAAGTAGTCGAGGGCCATCGCCGCCTGCGCCGCGCGCACGCCCTCGAGGTCCGTCCCGCCGACGCCGACCACGATCAGCTGGGGACGGAGCTGCCGCAGCACCGCCTCGACGACGGCGAGCTGCTCTGGCGAGTCCGTCTCCACCTCGACGACGTTGCACCCACCGAGTACCGCGCTGCGCACGACTGCCGCGGCCGCCTCGGTCCCGAGGGGGAGCAGGCTCCGCAGCCCCAGCCCGACCTCGGCCGCCATCATGTGCGTGCGCCCCAGCCGCCGGTACTGCATACCTACCTCGTCTTCCCGCCCTCGTCTCCCCGCCCGCGTCGCCGTAGGATGCTGCCATGTCCACCTTCTTGCGTCTCCTCCTGGTGGTGGGCCTCGGCCTGGTGGCCGTGATGATCGTGATGGGCCCGCATCGAGCCCGGCGCTTCGGGAAGCAGTTGCGGCTGGTTGGATTCGTCTACGTGCTCGTGGTCCTGATGTCGGCGGCACTCCGTGTTTCGGGCGTCCTTGGCGCCCCGTAGCGCCGACAGGCACTCGTAGCTCCCCGCAGGCACCCGGTGGGCCCGCCGATACGGCACGGGTAGGCCCGGCCTCGAGGTCAGGCGGTCAGCACCACCGAGCGCTGCTCCACGTGAAACCTGGGCCGCTGGCCCGCGCCCTCCCCCGGTGCCCCGACGCGCGCAACGGTGCCGATGGCAGCCACGACAGCCACGACAGCCACGACAGACCACGCCAGTCACGACGGGCCACGGCACCCGGGTGTTCCACGTGAAGCCCCGACGTGCGATCGTGGACCTCCCCACTCCGGCGACACCGGAGCGCGAACCCCGGCCACCGAGTCCGGGCGTGAACTGGACGGGCATGGACGCGCTGCACGTGGACACTTCGCCGTCGCACGACCGGCCGTCGCACCTGCCGTCACACGACCGGCCGTCGCACCGGATCCCGACGACCACCGAACCCCTCGATCTGCCGCGCGCCCCGGAAGATCGATGCCGCCCGTTCGCCCTCGGGCGCCCGCGGGCCCGCCTCGGCGTTCGCGGGATTCGCGGTGTGCGCGGCCTCGCCACGATGGTCGGGCTCGTCGCCGTACTGGCCGCGGCCTGTGGCGATGTCGTTCCGGCTCGCGGCTGGCCCAGCCCGGTCGAGACGGGCGGCACGGGCGACGAGCGGCTGGTCGTCATCCAGTCCGCGCCCGGCAAGCTCACGCAGCTCGCGATTACCCCCGCCGGGGTCGCCGAGCGCTGGACGTTCCCCGGTCCCGACGACGATCAGGCGCTCCGCGCCATCTACGCCACCCCGATCGTCCGCGGCAGCAACATCGTGGTCGCCGGATTCTCGGGTGACGTCCTGGCGCTCGATGCCGCCTCGGGCCGGCCGGTGGTCGGCTGGGGCGGCAAGGTCGGCGGCCAGATCATCGCGGACCCGGTGCTGACCAGCGGCAACCAGATGTTCGTCGCCACCGACCACGGCGCGATTCACCCGGTCGACCTCAGCAGCGGCACGATCTTCCCCTCGAAGCTCGAGGCGGAGGGGCGGGTCTACGGCCAGGGCGCGGCGGTTCGCGACTCCGTCTACTACGGCACGCTGGACAAGCACCTCTTTGCCCTCGATGCCACGTCCGGTGCGAAGCGCTGGGAGGTCGACGCGGGTCCGCTCCTCAGCAACCTGGTGGCACTCGATGACGCCCTCGTTGTAGGCACCCTCGACTCACGTGTCCGCGCCTACAACGCCTCCGATGGCGCCGAGCGCTGGTCGTTCAGCGGCGCCGAGTGGTTCTGGGCCGCACCCCTCGTCGCCGGGAACGTGGTCTACGCCGTGGATCTCGATGGCCGCGCGTACGCCCTCGAGGCGGCCACGGGCGCCGAGCGCTGGAGCAACGTTGCGGAGCGCGGCAACGTCCGCGCGGCTCCCGTCATCGCCGGTGGCTCGCTGATCTTCACCCCGGAGACGACCGTGTACGCCCTCGACCCCGCCACGGGCACCGAGGTCTGGGCATCGCGCTTCACCGGGTCCGGGAAGCTCCTCGCTTCGCCCCTGGTGTTAGAATCAGGCGTCCTCTTTGTCACCGACACCGGCACGCTCATCCGCGTCCAGCCCGCGAGTGGGGCCATCGAGACGCTGTACACACCGAAGTGACGCGAACGAGCAGCGGACGAACACCGTGAACGCGCAACAGCCCTACCCGAGGCGTCCCCAGCAGGGCCACAACAGCGCCACAACCCGGGGCGACAGCGCAGCCCACCGAACACCCACGCCGCCCCTCGGGCTGGCGTAGCTCAGGAACAGCATGCCTATCGGCCTGATCTGGCAGACGGTCCTCGAGACGCCACTGATCAACTTCCTGGTGGCACTCTCCGCGCTGGCGTTCGGCTCGTACGGCGCCGCGATCCTGCTGTTCACCGTGATCACACGCGTAGTGACCTTCCCCCTCACCCTGCGCACGCTCCACTCGATGCGCGCGATGCAGGAGCTCAATCCCAGGATCCAGGAGATCCAGAAGAAGTACAGCGACCCGAAACGCCGCACCGAAGAGACGATGAAGCTCTACAAGGAGGCGGGGGTGAACCCCCTCGGCTGCCTGGGCGGCCAGCTCCTCCAGTTCCCGATCTTCATCGCCCTCTACCAGGTGATCCGGATCACGCTCGGCGGCAACCCCGAGGCGCTCGTGCACCTCGAGGACCGGCTGTACGACGTGCAGTACCTGCGCGACGCCCTCCCCCTCAGCGATCACTTCTTCGGGATCAACCTCGGCGCTGCGCAGAACCTGCCGCTCGTGGTCATCGTGGTCGCCTCGATGTGGCTGCAGCAACGCATCTCGACGTCCCGCTCGCAGATCCGCGACGCCCAGCAACAGCAGATGAACCAGATGATGCAGGTCTGGATGCCGCTCATCTTCGGGTGGGTCGCGTACACCGCCCCTTCGGGGCTGGCGCTGTACTGGGCGGCAACCACGATCATCGGCATCGTCCTCCAGTGGCTGTTCGTCGGCCCCGGCGACTTCACCTGGGGCTCCCTCATCCCCGACTTCCTCCGCGAGCGCATCGGCCTCGGCCGGCCCGCCCGCTCTCACTCGCCCCAGTACGCGTCCGTCAGCGGAGCCACCGGCGTGGCCTCGGCCGCTGACCAGGACGGCAGTTCCGAAACGAGGTCTGCAGATGGCTCAGGTCGTGGAGGTCAGCGGGGCGGACGTCGAAGACGCCGTGGCGCGGGCTCTCCGTCAACTCGGACTCAGCCGGGAACAGGTGGACATCGAGGTAGTCCGGGAGGGTAAGCGGGGCTTCCTCGGCTTTGGCGCCGAGGAGTCGATCGTGCGGGTCACCGCCAAACCCAGCGCAGTGGCCGCGCCCCGCTCCACCGATCGCGGCGGCCCTCGACGTGGCGGTGGCGGACCCGGCGGCGGCCGTGGTCGCGGTCGCGGACCCGGTGGTGGCGCACCCGGCGGCGGGCCGCGCAACGAGGAGGCCGAGCAGCAGCGTCGCGAGGGCATCGCGCGCGCCGCTGCCGAGGCGCGAGACGACGATGAGGACGATGACGACGACGAGCCGCCACGACGCAGCGATGTCGCGGCCTCAGCGCCCTCGTCATCACGAGGCGGCTACTCGGGGCGTGCCCCCGTCAGCCGCGACGGTGGACGCGGTGAGCGTCGCGGCGGTCGTGACGGCGGACGCGGCGGCAGTCGCGATGGCGGACGAGAAGGCGGCCGCGATGGCGGGGGCCGGCCTCGTGGCGGCGGCGGCCGCGGTCGTGGGTTCGACCGCCCGAGCGCGCCGATCGAGCTGCCCGTGCTGATTCCCGGCGCGCCCGCGGACGGTCCGCTCGCGCCGATCGGCGACGCCGAGGACGAGATCGACCTCGCGGGGCGCACGCTTCGCGACCTCCTCACGCTCCTCGGGCTCACGGAGACCGACATCGCGGCGCGCGACCCGGAGACGCCCGGCGACGGCGCCGGTCTCATGTCCCAGGTCTTCGACGTCACCGGCCTCGATGAGGCTACCTCGGACGAGCTGGGCCTGCTCATCGGCCGGCGTGGCGAGACGCTGCAGGCGGTCCAGTACCTGCTCAACGTGATCGTCTCGTCACGCTACGAGGGCGACCAGATCTTCGCCGTCGACATCGAGCGCTACCGCCGTCGCCGCGAGCAGGCTCTCATCGACCTCGCACGCCGCGTCGCCAGCGAGGTGCGCGCCACCGGCGATGTGATCACGCTCGAGCCAATGCCGCCGGCGGAGCGACGCATCATCCACCTGACCCTCCAGGACGAGGAAGGCGTGTCCACGGCGAGCGTCGGTGACGGCGCCAACCGCCAGGTGGAAGTGATGCCCGCGTGACGAGTCAGGACGACGGCCGGCCCGGCAGCCCGCGCCGTCTCCGCGCACGGCGATGAACGGTGCGGCCGCCGGGCCGCGTGAGCCGCATCAGCTCCGACTGCTCATCGTCGGGCCGGTGACGCTGGACGTGTTCGACGATCGTGTCGCCGCAGGAGGCGCCGTGACGTACGCCGCCCGCTGTGCCTCGGCGTTTGGCGTGCGCGCACACATCCTGACGGCGGCGCAGCCGGGGTTCGACCGCTCCCCGTTCGACGGCCACGAGCTGCACGCCGTCGATGCCGACGCGACCCTGGCGTTCCGCCATCGCACGGTGGAGGGCCGTCGCCACCTCCGTGTGATCGACGACGCCGGGTGGACGCTCTCACCCCTCGACCTGCCGCCGGAGTGGCCGGCGCCCGATGTGCTGCTGCTGGCGCCGCTGCTGCCGGACGACATCGATGTCCTGTCGTTCCTCGCGATGCCGGGTCCGCGCCACCGAGGGCTGATCGCGCAGGGGGTCCTCCGCGAGGTGGGCGCATTCGGTGAGGTCCACCGCGCCGAGGCCGCATCCGCGATCCTCCGCGCGGTCGCCCGCCCGGACCTCACGGCGTTCGTCTCGCAGGAGGACCTCGACGAGGACGCGGCGGCGACTCCGACCGCACTGCGCGCCCTCGTGGTCACACGTGGAGCAGCGGGCGTCGATGTCCTCTCGGGGACGGAGCGCCTCCACGTGGACGCGGCCCCGCTCGTCGATCCGGCGCTCGATGACACGGGGGCGGGGGATGTCTTCGCGACGGCCTTTATGCTGGCCCTGGAGACGGGTGTCGCCGAGTCGCTCGGACGCGCCGCCGAGGTCGCCAGTGTCTTCGCCGGAGCCAAACTCGAGCGGCTGGGCCCCGCACCCCTCCCCACCCTGTCCGAGGTCCTCGCACGACGCGAGGCGGTGTACCGTGCACCCACTGGAGTCGGGATGATGACCAGCGAGACCCTGTCGCAGGAAGCGACCCGCACCGCAGCCACCTCGCCGAGGAGCGCGTCGCGCGCACGACTCGGGCGGGTGATCGCGTTCGCCAACCAGAAGGGCGGCGTCGGGAAGACGACGTCGACGGTGTCGGTCGGCGCGGCGCTCGCGGCCCTCGACATGCGCGTGCTCATCGTCGACTCCGATCCGCAGGCCAACGCCACGTCCGCCCTCGGCCAGCGCCGTCCGGACACCGCGGGCCTCTACGAGGTGCTCGTCGACGACGAGCCGATCGAGTCGCTCATCGTCGAAACGGACACGCCTCAGCTCTGGCTCCTCCCGACGACGCCAGAGCTCGCGGGCGTCGAGGTGGAGCTCGTGAACGCCGAGGCGCGCGAGTTCCGATTGCGCCGCGCGGTCCAGTCGCTGCGTGACGAATTCGACTTCATCTTCATCGACTGCCCGCCGTCGCTGGGGCTGCTCACGGTGAACGCCCTCGCCGCCGCCGACGAGGTGATCATCCCGGTCCAGACGGAGTACCTCGCCCTGGAGGGGCTGGGGCACCTCAACGCCACCATCGAGCGCGTCCGTGCGAGCCTCAATCCGCGGCTCACGATCCGAGGCGTGCTCCTCACGATGTTCGACTCGCGCACCAACCTCGCCCGCCAGGTCGAGGAGGAGGTCAGGCGCCACTTCACCAACACGTTCCACGCCTCGGTGCCGCGCTCCGTGCGCCTCTCCGAGGCCCCCAGCCACGGGGAGCCGATCCAGCGCTACGACCCCTCCTCGACGGGTGCGGCGGCCTACAACGCCGTCGCCGCGGAGCTGCTGGAGCGGCTGCAGGAGGAGATGCGAGGCGAGGTCGTGGCGACTGGTCAACGCGCGCGAGTGGAGAGCCGCGATGCCTCGTAAGTCCGGTCTTGGTCGCGGCCTGTCCGCCCTCATCCCCGAGGCCCCGCCGGCAGGTGTCGCTTCAGCCTTCGAGGCAGGCACCCACCTCGAGGCAGCGCGCGTGGACGCGGACCTCGAGGGCGCCTCGCCCGGGACGATACACGGCACGACCGAGGTGCCGATCGAGCGCGTCGTGCCCAACCCGCAGCAGCCGCGCACGCGCTTCGATCCCGACCAGCTCGCGGAGCTCGTGGAGTCGGTGCGCACGCACGGGATCATCCAGCCGCTGCTGGTCTCCGAGCTGCCCCACGCGGGGCCGGGTGGCGTCTCGCTCTACCAGCTCATCGCCGGGGAGCGCCGCTTGCGGGCGGCGCAGCAGGCAGGCCTCGAACGGGTGCCGGTCACCGTGCGCCAGTCGACGCCACTCGAGCTCCTCGAGCTGGCGATCGTGGAGAACGTGCAGCGTGCGGACCTCAACCCCCTCGAGGAGGCGCTGGCCTACGAGCGGCTCGCCGTGGAGTTCGGCCTCACCCAGCGCGAGATCGCCGAGCGCGTCGGGCGCAGCCGCGCGGCGGTGAGCAACACGATGCGCCTCGTCGACCTCTCCGAGGAGTTGCGCGCCTCGCTGGCCCGCGGCGAGATCTCGGAGGGCCACGCGCGCGCCCTCCTCGGGATCGACGACCACGACGAGCGCCGCAAGGCGTGGCGTCGCGTGGTGGACCAGGGGCTCAACGTGCGCCAGACCGAGCAGCTGGTGCGCCTCTGGAGCCGCCCCCAGCCCGAGCGGCCGCTCGTGCCGCCTCAGCCGGTGTTTCCCGATCCGGAGCTGGACGCCCTCGCCGATGCCGTACGTCGTAGCCTGGGCGCGAAGGTGACCCTCAATCGCACCAACACCGGCTCGGGCCAGCTGACGCTGCACTTCTTCAGCGACGAAGAACTGGATACGATTCTGGACCGATTGCTGGGCGCGGACCGACCCGCCCTCGGCTAGGGCATCCACGACTCGGTCCAGGTGGCGGGAGTGCTCGATGGCGGTGGCGGAACGACTGGCTGAACTGGGGGTCTCGCTGCCGGTGGTGACGCCTCCGCTGGCCGTGTACCGGCCTGCCACGCGCGCCGGCAACCTGGTCTTCGTCTCCGGCCAGCTCCCGATGCAGGACGGACAGATCCTCCACCCGGGCCGCCTCGGCGATGGTGTCGAGGTGGAGCAGGCCTACGCGGCGGCGCGCGTCTGCGCGATCAACGCGCTCGCGGCCGCACAGGCGCTCCTCGGCAGCCTCGAGGGGGTGCGCGTGGTGCGCACGGTCGGCTACGTCGCCGGCACGCCGGACTTCACGAACCAGCCCGCGGTCGTCAACGGGGCCAGTGAGCTGCTGCGCGACATCTTCGGCGAGGAGCGGGGCATCGGCGTGCGGCTCGCGCTCGGGGTATCGTCGCTGCCGCTGAACGCGGCGGTCGAGGTCGAACTGCTGCTGGAGGTGTCCTGATGTCGCGGATCGACTTCGTCACCGGCAACGCGCTGATCTACCTGCCCGAGGTGGAGTCCCTCGCGACGGTGCCCGATCGCCTCGAGGCAGCCGTCCCGCAGGGTGGCGCTGACGCCAGCGGCCGAGGCGTCGCGCGCATCCTCGGCGACCTCGTGGCCTACGCCGAGCACGACCAGGTCGCCCTGCACCGCATGGCGTGGATGGCGGACCCGGTGATCCGCCCACTCGACCTCGACGCGGCCGCCGAGGCGGAGCAGTGGGCGACGAAGCGTCCCGCCGAGCTCCTCGACCGGTTCACGAAGGCGATCGCGGAGACGGTGGACCTGCTCAAGGACCAGCCGGACGCCGCCTGGGGCCGCGCGGGCCTCTTCCCCGAGCGCCGCTCCTTCCGCCAGCAGGTCCGGCGCAGCGCCGCCCACTACGAGGCGGAGCTCGCCGCGCTGAGTGCCACCTCGGGGAGCTGAGCTTCCGCGCGGCCCTGGTCCCGGGCGCGGTAGCCCTCATCCGGCCCGTTGCGCTCGACCGTGTGCCCCCGGCCACCACCCGATCACGACATTCCGACAGAGTCGGGGAACGTACACCCGTTCGCCCCAAAGCGCCCTCGTGCCGGACCTCGGGAGGGCTCGATTCGGGCTGCGTGGGGAAGGCCGGTGTGGTTCGCCAGGCTCACCACGAACGGATCCAGGCGGGGCTCGGGAGGTGCCGACTCGGGGGTTTCGAGGACGGCTGGCCCTTCGACAGGCTCAGGGCGAACGGAGGGAGGCGGACCTCCGGAGGTGCTCGATTCGGGCTGGGTGGAGAAGGCGGTGTGGTTCGCCAGGCTCACCACGAACGGATCAGGGCGCCCGCGGGATCGCGCTCACTTCCGTTCGCCCTGAGCCTGTCGAAGGGCCAGCCGTCCTCGAAACCCCCGAGTCGGCACCTCCGGACTTCGGGATGAGGGCGGGCGCCTCAGGGCGAACGGGTGATGGCGAGCTAGTCGGTGGGTGCGCCCTCGGGGGTCTCGGCTCCCTCGACGCCGCCCTCGCCTCGACGGCGGCGGCCACCGCGACGGCCACGGCGGCGGCGCTTGCGCGGGGCGTCATCCGCCTCGCCCGCCTCACCCGCCTCGCCTCCCTCGGCCAGGATCGCGCCGTCCTCGGCGTCGTCCGCCTCGAGGTCGATCACCTCGACGGACGCGGTCTCCTCGACGACCACGCGAGCCGGACGGCGGCGCTCCTCGACGGGCGTGAGGACGGCCACCAGGTCACGGTCGAGGCGTGACTGGCGCTCGCGGATGGGCGCCTCGACCACCTCCTCGAGCTCCGCGGGGCGAACCGCCGTACCGAACTGGCTGCGCAGCTCGTCGGTCGTCAGCTCGACCACCTCGCCGCTGTGCTCCAACCGCAGGCGCGCGACACCACGCAGGAGGTTGATGCTCAGCACCCGGGCGCGCCCCACGGGCGTCGTGACGTTCTTGCCCACCCGGGGGAGCCCGCCGCGCAGCTCGCGGTACTCCTCCACCTCGAACGAGAGGCAGCAGAGCAGCCGGCCACACACGCCGGAGATCTTCGAGGGGTTGGGCGCGAGGTCCTGGTCCTTCGCCATCTTGATCGAGATCGCCGGGAACTCGGTCATCCAGGTGGCACAGCAGAGCGCCAGCCCGCACACGCCGAGGCCGCCCGCTGCCTTCGCGCGGTCGCGGTCCCCCACCTGCTGCACGCGCACCTCGCAGTCGAGGAGGTCCGCAGCCTGCCGCCGCAGCCAGTCGTGCTCGACGCGCTCGGGAGCGGTGAACGTGAGGTCGGCCTTCGTCCCCGCGAGGTTGTACTCGATGTGGGCGACACGGATGCGGGGGTCAGACCGCGTCGCCACCGCCTGCGCGCGCAGGATGTCCTCCTGCGCGCGGCGCTTCTGCTCGCGCCACGCCTCAACGTCCGCCTCGGTCGCGAGGCGGTCGACGACGCGCAACGGGCCGGGGTGCTCGGACGCGGCGACCTGGTCGGCCGCAATCACCACCCAGCCGAGGCGCTCGCCCCGGTCGTCCGTGATGACGACGTAGTCCCCAACGCCCAGGCGGAGGCCACCGGGCTTGCAGTACGCAACCGGGCCAGACTCCGCGAAGCGAATGCCAACAATCGGATCAGCAGGATCGTCCATAGGTGCAGCGTCGGGGGTGGCGCGCGCTAGTGCTGTGCGTACGCCTCGGTGCCCCGGCGCATCTCCTCTCCTTGCTGCGCGACAGCCAGTTGCGGCGCGCGCGGAATGTCCAGCAGCATCACCTCCAGGGCGAGCTGCGGGTTGGTGTTCTCCAGCAGATGCTCCCGCGCGCGCTGGACGGCACGCAGGGCGCGCACCAGCTCGCGCGGACCGGGCTGCCCCGGCTCGCTCTCGATGGCGGCACGGCGCAGGGCAGTGCGCCACCAGTCGCGCCAGAGGTCCAGCGTCGTGAGCACGCTCTCGCGCTCACGCGTCCAGCGGCGGCCCAGTGCCGCCGCGTAGTCGAACCGTTCGTTGCGCCCGGCTCCGAGCAGCCGCGCGATGTCCTCGAAGGTCGTCTCGCGCAGCACGCCGAGCGACGGGTCCTGCAGCAACTGCTGCGCGAGGCCGTACCGGCCCTCGGCGGCATCCGCCACGTCGCGTGCGCGCTCGCTGTCCACACCCTCTGTGACGAGGGCCTCGGCGAGCTCGCGACGCCCGAGCGGCCGCAGCGCGAGCTCCTGGCAGCGCGAACGGATCGTCGGCAGCACCTCGTCGATGTCGCTGGCGATCAGCACGAGGAGGGCGCTCTCCGGCGGCTCCTCGAGCGTCTTCAGCAGGGCGTGCGCGGCCTCGGTCTGGAGGTCCTCCGCTGCATCGATGACGAAGACGCACTGGGGCCGGCCACGCGCCGGCACGCCGCCGGCGTCGTCCACGTCGCCCAGGTCGAACGCGAGGGTGCTCGCGGCGTTCGCGTTCCACTGCGGCATCGCCGACTGCCGCGCGATGCGCCGCACCTGGCAGATGCGAATGCGCGTCGAGCCGTCCGCGGCGTGGTCCTTGTGGTCCGACTCGTCGCAGATGCCACCGATGCGGACGACGTGGAAGTCAGGCCACGTGCCCGCCTCGATCTGGCGGCACGGCCGGCACTCGAGGCAGGGGTCGACGCCCGTGGGACGCTCGCACGACAGCGCCTGCGCGAGCCGCCTCGCAAGGGTCGCCCGGCCGACGCCGCGCGGACCGCTGAAGAGGTACGCGTGCGCCAGCCGGTCGCGCTCCAGCGCCTGCCGGAGGGCGCCCACGGCGTGCTGCTGCCCGACCATGCCCCACGCGCCACGTGTGTCGCCCGGCGCGTGTGGCGTCGAGGGGGCAAGCGCCGACGACTCGGCAGGCCCGTCTGCTGGGGCGAACATCAGTCGATGTCCATCGCCATCAGGTCGGCGGCCGTCTCACGACGGCGCATCAGGCGCGCGGCGCCGTCCTCGACCATCACGACCGCGGGACGGTACGCGAGGTTGTAGTTCGAGGCCATCGCGAGCTGATAGGCGCCGGCGGTGGGAATCGCCACTACCTCGCCCTGGTGGAATCGAGGGACGTGCGCGTCCTTGATCAGGATGTCGCCGGACTCGCAGTACTTGCCTGCGATCGAGACGGTCTCCTCCGGCGAGGCGAGCGGCCGCTCGGCGGAGAGCGCCTCATACCTCGAGCCGTACATGGCAGGCCGGATGTTGTCGGCCATCCCACCGTCGACGGAGACGAAGGTGCGAATACCCGGTACGTCCTTGCGTGCACCAACGGTATAGAGGGCAACCCCGGCGCGCCCGACGATCGAGCGCCCCGGCTCGACGCTGGTGCGGGGCATCGAGAAGCCGCGCGCGTCGGCCTCGCGCTGCATCACGCCGACCGTGGCCCTGGCGTAGGCCGCGATGGCCGGCGCCTCGTCCTCGCCTCGATAGGCGACGGCGAAGCCGCCCCCGGGAGACCAGTCGCTCACCTCGGCACCGAGCTTGCCGATGCAGACGTCCGCGATGAACTCGGCAAGCAGCTCAGTCGCGAGGACGTAGGGGTCGGTCTCGAAGATGGGACTGCCGAGGTGCATGTGCGGACCGCGGAACTCGAGGTGCGGTGACGCGAGGATCAGCCGCACGGCCTCCTCGGCAGCTCCGGTCACAATCGGCAGCCCAAACTTGGAGTCGAGGATGCCGGTCGTGGTCTTCTCGTGGGTGTGGCCGTCGATCCCCGGCGAGACGCGGATCATGACCCGCTGGGTGCGCCCGGCCGCGGCCGCGGCCTCCTCGACGAGGGCGACCTCGCCGAGGTTGTCAATGACGACGCAGCCGACGCCGGCCTCGGCGGCGAGGTGCAGCTCGGCGGGGGTCTTGTTGTTGCCATGAAAGTAGGCGGTCGCGAGGTCGACGCCCGCGGCGCGCAGCACTTCGATCTCCCCGCCCGACACGACATCGAAGCCCAGCCCCTGCTGCGCGATGAAGCGCGCGAACGGCCGGTTCAGGAACGCCTTCGAGGCGTACAGGACCTGCGAGCTCGGATCGGCGGCGCGAAACCCATCGAGGTAGGCGCGGCACTGTGCCTTGAGCGTCGCGGCATCGAAGACGTACAGCGGCGTGCCGTACTCGGCCGCGAGCGCGACCGTGTCGAGCCCGCCCAGCGCGAGGTGCCCCTCGGCCGACAGGGACGCGGAAAGCGGAAGCACGTGCGCGAACGGGAGCGCTCGCGCGTCGATGGCTGTCATGCGGATGCCACCCCGGAGGGCGGAGTGCTGTTCGGTCGGTACGGCCCCGATCCGGCATCGGTCGGCCGTCGGCGCGCCCGCACTCGCTCGCGGCGCTGCCACGAAAATTATGGCACGGTGCGTCGCCATGGGGCCAGCGGGCGCAACCCCGATGCGCCGCTGCGCGTCAGGGCGTGGCGCTTCGGGTGTCCTCCAGGTCGAGGATCGGCCGGCGCTCGGGCTGGATCGTCACGTGTGTCAATCCGAACTGACGCTCGAGCATCGCGGCGGCCGCCTGGACCACGGCCGGCGCGTCGGCGCCCTCCGCCAGCTCCAGATGGCAGTCGAACGTGACGAAGTCGCTGGCGACGGTCCATGCGTGGATGTCATGCACGGCGCGCACCCCCTCGAGGTGGAGCAGGGCGTACTCGACGGCCTCGAGGTCCAGTTCGTGCGGCACGCGCGCGAGGAGCACGTCGAGCACCTCGTGCAGCAGCCGCAGCGCGCCGATGACGATGAGCGCCACGACGACGAGCGTGGCCAGCGAATCGAAGCGTGGCTCGCCGCTCAACGCGATCACGATGCCGGCCGTGACCGCGACCACCGATCCACCGAGGTCGGACAGGACGTGGAGGCGCGCGGCGCGCATATTCAGCGAGCGCCCATGCCCCAGCACGAGCAACTGCGCACCGTTGGCCACCAGCCCCGCGAGCGCGATGAGCAGCAGCCCACCGCCGTTTACCGCCGAGGGCGACTGCAGGCGGTGCGCCGCCTGCCACGTGAGCAGCACCGCAAGGCCGAGCAGCACGAACCCGTTCGCGCCCGCCGCGAGCACCTCGACGCGGTGGAGACCGAACGTCCACCGGGCGGTGTGCGGGCGGGCGCTGAGGATGGTCGCAGCCAGCGCGAGCAGGAGCGCGGCCCCGTCCCCCGCCACGTGGGACGCATCCGCAAGCAGCGACAGCGAACCGGTGATCCCGCCGCCCACGACCTCCCCGAGGGCGGTCACGATCGCGATGCCGAGGGCAACGGTGAGCCGCCAGCGCTCGGTTCCACCCGAGCTCGCGTGCGTGTGGGCGATGCGAGCGGCGCTGGTAGCCATGCCAGCATCGTACTCCGCGTGCCGCGTGCGTCCCTCCCGAGGCGTCGAACGCGAGGTGGCGCGCGGGCTACCCTCGACGGATGGCGTCCACCTCGGTCACCGGCTCACCGTCCACACCACTGCCCGCGCCACTGCCCGTGGAGGGGGTGCGTCTGCTGCGCACGCGCCTCCTCGAGTGGTACGACGCCACGGGCCAGGACTTCCCGTGGCGGACGGCGCGCAACCCGTACTTCGCCCTCGTGGCGGCGGTGTGCGCCCAGCAGACGCAGATGTCGCGCGTGCTGCCGACCTTCGAGCGCTGGATCGCGGCGTTCCCCACCCTCGAGGCGGCAGCGGCGGCCTCCAACGCCGAGGCGCTGCGGACGTGGGCGCGCGCGGGCTACCCGAGGCGTGCCCTCGCGATCCGCGACGCCGCGCGCCTCTGCCTCGAGCAGCACGGGGGCACGCTCCCTGCGGACACCACGGCGCTCCTCGCGCTCCCGGGGGTCGGTCCGTTCACGGCGGCGATCGTCCGCTGCTTCGGCTTCGGCCTCGATGCGGTGGCGATCGACACGAACGTCGTGCGGCTGCTGGGTCGCCTGCTCGGTGGCGACCTGCAACCGGCCCGTGAGTCGTCGCCGCGGGACATCGAGCGCTGGGCGCACGAGCTGCTGCCCCCGGGCGAGGCGGCGCGCTGGAACCCGGCGCTGATGGACTACGGCGGGCTGGTCTGCGCGGCTCGTCCTCGCTGCGACGTGTGTGTGGTCGTCGATGCCTGCGTGGCACGCCCTCGGTTCGCGGCCGGCGAGCAGGCGGTCCCGGTGCGTGCGCAGGGCGCCTTCGCGAACTCGGATCGCGAGTGGCGGGGACGGCTCCTCCACGAGCTGCGCACGGCGGCGCGTCCAATCCGCGTCGGCGCGCTCCTCGAGGCGGTGGGGGCCTCGACGGCGGACACGCCTCGCGTGCGCGCTCTGCTCAAGGCGCTGTGCGTCGAAGGCATGGCGTGGTCGCGGGGCGGCTGGTGCGGCCTCGGCGAACGCTGAGGGCGCTCGCGCGGGATCGATCACGTGACATGGGTTGACTCCGGGCCCTTCGACAGGCTCAGGGCGAACGGATGAAGGCGAGCGCCTCTCGACAGGCCCTCCCGGAGGCTTCGTCGCCCGCGCCTCCCGGGCGGGAGTCGGACCGCTGTTGAGGTCCGCCGTTATCCGTTCGCCCTGAGCCTGTCGAAGGGCCCCGAGTCAGACCAGGGCACGCCGTCGATCCCGCTCGCGCGCGGACCCTGAGTCGCGTGAGGAACGGTCGCGGGCGGCCTCGAGTAGACTGCGGGGGCTGTCGCCCCGGCCCATACGAACGGAGCCACCATGCCCGCGCCCGAGCGTGTCTACGCGGACGACCAGATCACGATCGACCTCCTCAAGGGGCTCGGCGCGCTGGCGAACAACGCCTACCTCGTGCGGCCCGTGGGGGGCGGTCCGGTGCTCGTGGTCGATGCCCCGGAGGGCTCCGAGGCGGTGGTCGAGGCGCTCGGTGCTGACGAGGTGTCAGCCCTTGTGCTCACGCACTCGCATCGCGATCACTGGGCAGGCCACGAGGTGTTGCGCGCCCGCGTCGGCGTGCCGTTCTCGGTGGGCGCGGGCGAGCTGAACCTCGAGACGGTGGCGGCCTCCGGACCGCTCGCGCGCCTCGAGGATGGCGCCACCCTCGACGTGGGCGCGTGCCGTGTCGAGGTGATCCACACGCCCGGTCACACGCCCGGCTCGATCTGTCTCCGCGCGAACGGCGCGCTGCTGACGGGCGACACGCTCTTCCCCGGCGGCCCGGGCTACTCGAGGGACCACGCGGCGCTGCTGCAGGAGATCCTGTCGATCACGGGCAAGCTGTACGTGCTGCCCGACGAGACGCTCGTGCTCCCCGGCCACGGCGACGGCACGACGATCGGCGCCTCGCGCGCGGAGCACGCCGTGTTCGCCTCGAGGGAGCACGCCCCGGACCTCCACGGCGACGTCCTGTGGGCGAGCTCGTAACGGGGGCGGCCACCGGAGCGCACTTGCGGGACCTCGCGCCTCGAAGCGCCGGGCCGCGAGTGGCAACGAGGGTCCTCGTTACTGGAGCGTGGCCCTCGGGCGCGCGCGGAGCCCGTACCCGACGGCGGTGAGGATGCCGAGGACCACGGCAGCCGGCGCACCGACGGTCGCGATCTCCATCGGCGCGAGGAGCCAGAGCGCCGTCCAGACCAGCGCGCCGACGCCCATCGACCAGCCGAGGAACCGCTGGACCGCCATGGCCCGCGGTGAGTGCGACGCGGTCTTGGGAATCAGGTTGGCGTTGACCAGCAACATCAGGCCAATGGCGACCATCGTGATCCGCACGGCCATGCCCTGGTCGACGTAGCCGAGCCTGACCCCCGCCGTCGCAAGCAGGGCCGCGAGCAGTTGCATCACCGCCAGGAGGAGTCCCGTCCTGACCGTCATGGTGTGACCTCCCGGCCACTCGGAACATGGGTGGCAGTCGCCCGGGCGGCGGGAGTGGCGGCCGTCCCCAGACCGAACGAATCGGCGAACCCCATGAGCGCATCCTCCAGCACGGAGAGCCTGAGGTGGTAGATGAGCTGCTTTCCGGAACGCTCGACGCCCACGAGCTCGGCCTCACGGAGCACCGCGAAGTGCGCCGACATCGTGGGCCGGGACACCGAGAAGTGAGCGGCGAGCTCACCGGCGGTCTTCGGGCCCGAGCGCAGCAGGTGCAGCACCTCACGACGTGTCGGGTCGGAGAGCGCCTTGAAGACTCGATTCATGTGTCGATGTTTAGCTAATCCTCTAATCGATTGCAAGTCGGACGTGCGCGGGAGCCATGCCGCGCACTCGGCGCGGTGTCGCCGAGCCGCCGACGGGCACGCCTTGCCCAGGCCATCACACCTGCCGTCGCGATGCGTAACGCGGTTTGACCGCCCTCGGGGGCACGCTTAGCATCGAGCGCCATGCACGCTGTTCACACGCTCGACAACGGCCTGCGCGTGATCATCACGCCGATGGCCCACGCCTCCTCGGTGTCCGTCTCGGTCTACGTCGGTGCGGGGTCACGCTACGAAGCGGCGCCCGAGGCCGGGCTCTCCCACTTCGTCGAGCACCTCGCCTTCAAGGGGACGAAGGACCGGCCCCGGCCGCAGGACATCTCGATCGAGATCGACTCGATCGGCGGCACGATGAACGCGGCCACCGAGCGCGAGTACACGGTCTACTACACCAAGGTGACGCGGGAGTTCGCCGAGCGCGCGGTCGTGATCATCGCCGACATGCTGCGCAACTCGCTGTTCGTCGGCGACGAGATCGAGCGCGAGCGCGGCGTCATCCTCGAAGAGCTGGCGGCGGTCGAGGACTCACCCGACGAGCAGGCCGGCCTCCTCCTCGACGCGATGCTCTGGCCGGGCCAGGCCCTCGGGCGCGACATCGCCGGCACACCCGAGTCGGTGCGCGCGATCAGCCACGACCGGCTCATCGGCTACTACCGGCAGCAGTACGTGCCCAATGCCTGCGTCGTCTCGATCGCCGGAGCGATCGAGGAGGCGGCGGGGCTCGATCTCGTGCGCGCGTCGTTCGACTCGTGGTCGCCGGGCACACCGGCAGGCTGGGCGCCGGCCGCCGAGGAGCCGCGTGGCGCACGGTCCGACACGCTCGCCAAGGCGACCGAGCAGGCACACATCTCACTGGGCACGCGCGCGCTCGCCCTCGACCATCCCGACCGCTACGCGAGCGACATGCTGTCGGTCGTCCTCGGTGAGGGCATGTCCTCGAGGCTGTTCATGCGCCTCCGCGAGGAGCTCGGGCTCTGCTACGACATCCACTCGTTCGCCTCGCACATGCGCGACGCGGGCTCCTTCGGTGTCTACGCAGGCGTCGATCCCCCCAAGGCGGCCGAGGCGGTGCGCGAGATCGTGAGCGAGCTGCGCAAGATCCGCGAGCCGGTCTCGAGCGACGAGCTGGAGCGGGCCCGGGCGCTGATCCGCTCGCGCGTGCTGCTGCGGATGGAGGACAGCCGCGCGGTCTCGGCGTGGTACGGCGGGCAGGTCATCCTCGACCAGCCCCGCCTGACGCCGGCCGAGGCGATCGCGAAGGCAGAGGCGGTCACGATCGACGACGTGCAACGCGTGGCGGCCGCTCTGCTGACCGACCGCGACCTCCAGCTCGCCGTCGTGGGCCCCTTCGAGGGCGTTGACCTCTTCGAGGGTGTCTCTGTCGACGCCTGAGGTCGCCGCGCGGAACGCCGCCGCCCGTCCCGCCGACCCCGAGCGCGTGATCGTCGTGCCGCGCCTCGAGCGGCCGGGCGAGGAGCCTCGCTACCTGCTCGTCCAATGGCGCGACTGGCCACCGCCCGCGCTGCTCTCGCTCGATGTGCCCTCGGACGCCGCCGCCCTCGAGCCCGCGGTCGTCGACACGCTCTGGCACCGCATCGCCGTGCGGGTCGTGGGCCCCGTCGCCCTCACGCCGGACCGCCAGCCGGTGCGGATGAGCAAGAAGGCACGAGGTGGCGAGGGCCTCGGCTGGCTGCGTGCCGCGCTCGTCCGCGTCGAGGGCGACCCACAACCCGATCCGCTGCTCGAGGCGGTGCTGGCGCTGACTCTCGATGAGGCCCTCGAGGTGCTGACGAGCGACGTCGAGCGGGCGTTGCTGCGTCGGGCAGCCGCGCTCGGCTGACGGCGGGCTGCGTCGACGGCCCTCCGGGCCGGTTACCCACCCACCCACCCTTCTTCTCAGCGAGGGGCTGCGCCCCTCGCGCTCCTGCTACGCCGCCGTCACCCGTTCGTGGTGAGCCTGGCGAACCACACGCGCTGTCAGCGGGAGGTGCGAATCGACGACCCTTCCGGCTCGCCTGTGCACCATTGGGAGTCCTCGATTCGGGCCTCCCTCGCACGGCGGGTGTGGTTCGCCAGGCTCACCACGAACGGTGGATGGCGAACGGTCGCCGGAAGCGCCAGGGCTGCACGCGCTCAGGCGGTGAGCATCCCGATGGCCGTCCACGCCGAGGATCCGAGCGCCCTCATCCGTTCGTGGTGAGCCCGGCGAACCACACCGCTGTCCCCGGGGGCGCGAGTCGAGGACTCCGGAAAGCACAGAGGCCGCCCGTCGGCGGCCTCTGCATGCATGGACCTCGGGGAGGGGCTGTGGGCTAGAAGCCCATGCCCCCCATGCCCATCTCGGCGGCGCTGGGGCCGCGCGAGGGGCCGGTGTTCTCGGGGATCTCGCCGACGACTGACTCGGTGGTCAGCATCAGCGCCGAGACCGACACGGCGTTCTCGAGGGCGACGCGGCTCACCTTGACGGGGTCGATGATGCCGAGCTCGAACATGTCACCCATGCGCTGGGCGGCCGCGTCGAACCCCTGGTTCTGCTTCGCGGCACGCACGTCCTCGACGATCACGGAGCCCTCGAGGCCCGCGTTCTCCACGATCTGGCGCAGCGGCGACTCGAGCGCCTGGCGCAGGGCGCGGACGCCCACGGCCTCGTCGGTGCCCTCGAGCTGGGTGAGCAGGCCATCGAGGGCGCCCTGGCAGCGGATGTACGCGACGCCACCACCGGGCACGACACCCTCGTCGATCGCCGACCGGGTGGCGGAGAGCGCGTCTTCGACGCGGAACTTCTTCTCCTTGACCTCGGTCTCCGTGGCGCCGCCGACCTTGATCACGCCGACGCCGCCGGCGAGCTTCGCGAGGCGCTCCTGGAGCTTCTCGCGGTCGAAGTCGGAGCCGGTGTCGTCCACCTGCGCGCGGATCTGGCGGATGCGCGCCTGGATCGCCTCGTCGGAGCCGACGCCCTCGATGATCGTCGTCCGGTCGTGGTCCGAGACGACGCGGCGCGCCCGGCCGAGGTCGGCGATCTGCGTCTGCTCCAGCGTGCGGCCCATGTCCTCGGTGACGAACGTGCCCCCGGTGAGGACGGCGATGTCCTCGAGTGCGGCCTTGCGGCGGTCACCGAACGAGGGCGCACGGACGACGAGCGGGTTCACGTTCCCGCGCATCTTGTTCACGACGAGGGTCGACATCGCCTCGCCCTCGCAGCCGTCGCAGAGGATCACGAGGTTCTTCGTGACCTGGAGTACCTTCTCGAGGATCGGGAGGATCTGGTTCACCCGGTCGATCGTGGCGTCGGTGATGAGGATGTACGGGTCCTCGAGGTCCGCGACCTGGCGATCGGCGTTGGTCACGAAGTACGGCGACAGGTAGCCGTTCTCGATCTGGAGGCCCTCGACGACCTCGGTCTCGAAGCCGACGGTGCGGCCTTCCTCGACGGTGATCACGCCGTCCTTGCCGACCTTCTCCATCACGTCAGCGATCAACTCGCCGATCTCGGGGTCGTTGCCGGCGATCGAGGCGACGGCCTGGACGGTGTCCTTGCCCTCGACGGGGACGGCGAGCGCGCGCAGGGCACGCGTGATCTCGCGCAGGCCCTTCTCCATGCCGGTGCGAATCTCCATCGGGTTGGCGCCGGCCGCGATGTTGCGCAGGCCCTCGTGGAAGAGCGCCTGGGCGAGCACGGTCGCGGTGGTGGTGCCGTCACCGGCGATGTCGTTGGTGCGGACGGCCACCTGCTTCACGAGCTGGGCGCCCATGTTGTGGAAGCGGTCCGAGAGCTCGATCTCCTTGGCGACGGTGACGCCGTCCTTGGTGATCACGGCGGGACCGTACGACTTGTCGAGGACGACGTTGCGGCCGCGGGGGCCGAGCGTGACCTTCACTGCGTTCGCGAGGACGTCCACGCCGTGGCGCAGCTCGCGGCGCGCGTCCTCATCGAAGCGGATGCGCTTGGCGGTCATGGGGATGATCTCCTCCCGGCACCCACGCGGAGCGCCGTGGCTGAACAGTCCGCGGAACGGTCCTCGGTGCCCGGGGCCGGGCGCGCGCGGGTGCGCGCTCCGCCGCGGGCTACTTGCGGCGCGAGGACGCCTTCGGAGCCGGCGCGTCCACCTCGTCGAGGCGCGCCAGCACGTCCTGGAAGCGAATGACGATGTAGTCCTGCTTGTCGACGGTGACTTCCTGACCGGTGTACTTCTGGTACAGGATGCGGTCGCCGACGCCGAGCTCGATCGTCTCGAGCACGCCCGCGTCGTTCATCTTGCCGGGGCCGACGGCCTCGACGATGCCGTGCTGCGGCTTCTCCTTGGCGGAGTCAGGGATGACGATGCCGAACGACGTCACCTCTTCCTGCTCCACGGTCTTCAGCACGATGTGATCCGTGAGCGGCACGACCTTCGTAGCCAACCTGTTGCCTCCTCGCCTGCGAGTGTGGTGTCCCGAATCTGACGGAGTCGACCCGCTCCCGGGGAGCGGGGGCGCCGAGCCCGGTTCGCGGCGGTGCGTCGCGAGCAGGCCGCCCTCGGCACGCACGTGCGCGGAGGGCGGATGACAGGCGCGCGTACACCGCTGGTCCTGGTGTGGCGAGCGGATGCTAGCACTCGACGCGAGAGAGTGCCAACCCTGGGCGTCGCATCCGGCGCACTCGGGGACGCCGCGCCGCACCGCGAGCGCCCTCCGGCCCTGTACATGAAATCGTGTATCGACTAGGCTCGCCACATGACAGAGGACACGCCCTCGGCGTGGGACGGCGATCACGTGCGGCGGCTCCGCGGGTACCTCGGAGACACGCAGTCCGAGTTCGCCGAGCGCCTCGGCACGCGCCAGCAGACGGTCTCCGAGTGGGAGACGGGCACGAGCCGCCCTCGGCGGATGGCGCGCCGGCTCTTGCACCTGCTCGCCGAGGAACGGGGCTACTACTCGGCGGACGGGACGCCCGAGACCGGACCGCAGCCCGACGACCGGCCGACGACGGGGCACGTCGAGTGACGGGGCACGTGGAGTGACGGCGCAGCGGCCTCGTGCCGACGAGCCACCCCTCGCGGAGCACGAGCTCACGGCCCTCTGGCTCACGGGCCGCGTCCCCGCCGAGGCGCTCCCGTGGCCGCTGCTGCGGGCCGGGCGCGCCGGTCGAGGTCCGGGCCCCGATGTCCGCGAGGCGACCTTCCTGCGCAACGGGGTGCCGGTCGTGGGCGACGTCGAGGTGCACCTGCGCGCATCGGACCTGGCGCGCCACGGCCACCTCGAGGACCTCGCGTACGCCCAGGTCATCCTGCACCTGGTCTGGCAGGACGACCGCCCGGCGCCCGCGCGCGGCACGCCCGCTTCCCTCCCCCTCGGCGCGACGGCACCCACGGTCGCCGTCGGGCCGCTGCTCGGGCTCCGGCCGGCGCGCGTGCGGGCACTCCTCGCGCGCGGTCCCAGCGGCCGGCCGCCGTGCCACGAGTTCGCGCGCGGCGGTGTCGACGACCTCCAGCGGGCGGTGCGACGCGAGGGCCAGCGCCGCCTCGCGGAACGCGCGTGGCAGGCGGGCGCGCTCGCCGTGGCCCACGGGTGGGCCGAGGCGTGGTCGCGCCTCCTCGACCGCGCGCTGGCGAAGAGCGCGGGACGCCACGCCGAGGGCCCGGCGGCGCGCGCCGGCCTCGCCGAGGCGATCACGACGGCGCTGCTCGTTCGGCAGACGACGGTCGCCCGGGCGCTGACGGCCCTCGCCGTGGACCGGCCGCGGCTGGTCGAGGCGCTGCGCGCCGACGGGCGGCTCGGCCTGGCCCGCGCCGGCGAGGTGGCATGGAACGCGGCGCTCCCCCTGCTGATCGCCCTCGCGACGGCGTACGCGGACGCCGATCTGGCGCAGCGCACGGCACGCCTCGCGGCGTCGTGGCCCGCGCCGCGCCCGTACGGCCGGACCGAGGCGCTCGAGGCGGCGCTCGTCGCGGGCGGCGACGCGCCCCGGGCGGCACTCCGCAGCGGCGGGGGCGCGCTCTGGCAGCAGGGCCTGTTGCACCTGCAGGACCTCTGGTGCAGCCGCGGCGGCTGTGGCGTCTGCCCGCTCTCCGCGCCCGTTTCCCTCGAGCTCACGCCGCCCACCGCGGCGCGCGCGCTCGCGATCAGCGCGAACTAGGCGCTCCGCCGCCGCACGGCGCGGGACCGCGAGCCGAGGCGCGCCGCGGTCGGCAGGATGTCCAGCGGGCTGGCCGGGTCGACGGCGTCGTCGAGATGCTCGAAGGCGGTGGCGGCGATCATCGCGGCGTTGTCGGTGCAGAGCACGGGCGGCGGGATGTGCACCGGCAGCCCCACGAGGGCCGCACGCTCCCGCACGCGCTCGCGGAGCCGTCCGTTTGCCGCCACGCCGCCCGCCACGATCAGCCCCCGGGCCCCGAGGCGCTCCGCCGCGCGCACGGCCTTCAGCGACAGCACGTCGCAGACCGACTCCTCGAAGGCCCACGCCACCTCGGCGCGCGCGGGCGGGTCGTCACGCTCGAGCAGCTGGCGGGTGGCGGTCTTGAGGCCGGAGAACGAGAAGTCGTCGCTGCCGCGGAGCCAGGCGCGCGGGAGGCGCAGCTTCCGCTCGGTCGCCGTCCGCGCCAGTTGCGAGATCGGCGGGCCGCCGGGGTACGGCAGGCCGAGGAGCCGCGCGACCTTGTCGAACGCCTCGCCGGCGGCGTCGTCGCGCGTCGCGCCGATGCGCTCGAAGGTGCCGTCCTCCTGCACCAGCAGCAGCTCGGTGTGCCCGCCCGAGACCACCAGGGCGAGGGCCGGGAGCGGCGGCGCGCCCTCGTCCTGCTCGCGCAGCCAGGCGGCGCGCACGTGGCCCTCGATGTGGTCCGCGGGGATCAGGGGGAGGCCGCGCGCGTAGGCGAGTCCGCGCGCGGCGTTCAGGCCCACGAGCAGCGCACCGGGGAGGCCGGGGCCGCGCGTCGCCGCGACGTAGTCGACCTGGTCCCAGCTGGTCTCGGCGTCCGCGAGGGCCCGGCGCACGACGGGCACGATCGCGCGAAGGTGCTGCCGCGCGGCCACCTCGGGCACCACGCCGCCCGTCGCGCTGTGGAGGTCGGACTGCGACGCGACGATGTTCGAGCGCAGCCGCCAGCCGTCGTCGACCACCGCCGCGGCGGTCTCGTCGCACGAGCTCTCGATGGCGAGAATGCGCACGCGGCGCCTCGACGTGGCCATGGCTCTGAGACTAGCGCGCGGTCAGTGGGTCGAGCGCGTAGATCCCGTCGGCGGTCAATGCGTACATGGTGGCGCCGTCCGGCGACAGGGCCATCGCCGTCAGGTCGAGCAGGCTGTTGTGGCGCAGCTGGCCCTGGAAGAGCCCCGCGCGGTCGGTGATCACGATGCGACGCGCGACGGGGTCACCCACGTACAGCCGGTTGCGCGCCACGTCCTGGACGAGCGCGACCGGGGCCTGGGGTGCGCGGTCGATGCCGCGCAGCAGCTGCTCCTGCTCCTGCCCCTGGCGGAAGTGGCGCAGCCCGGACCCATCGAGGACGAACACGTCGCCATCGACGACGAGCGCGCGCGCATCCGTGAAGCTCGCGCCGCCGAGGAGGCCCGTGCGCTCGGAGTCGTAGCCTGATCCCGCGGGCAGGTAGCGCCAGACCTCGCCACCCCGTCCATCGAGGACGTACAGGTTCCCCGAGTAGGCCGCGATCGCGTTCACGCTGCGCAGGTCCTCGGCGCCCCGCAGCGCGACGTGCGTCGGTGCGCCCGTCTCGGGCACCTGCCAGAGCACGCGCTCGTTGTCGATGACGAGCAGCCGCCTGCCCACCTGGTCCCAGGTCACCGCCGCCGGGTCCCGCGCGACGGTGCCGTCGTAGCGCTCGCCCGCGCGGTAGACCTCGCGAGGTGCGGCGCTCGCCTGCGCGTCGGTCACCAGGATGCGGCCGCGGGTGTGGTCGACGATCCACAACGCCTCGGCACTGACGAGCGACACCCGCTGGATCGGCGTCGTCAGGACGCCGCGGATCTCGAGGAGCCGCCGCGGCTCGGGCAGGTCGGTCACGCGGTCGAGGCGCGCGGCGATCTCGCTGACCCGTGCGTCGAGCTCCCCGACACGAGCGTCGCCCTCGGGCGCCGCGGCACGCGCGGTCGCCAGCTGTGACTGCGCCTCGACGAGCGCGGCGCGTGCGCTCGCCGGGTCGCTGGCGTTCGCGGCGGCATCCACACGCGACTGCACAGCGGCGACGATCTCGTCGAATCGCACGGCGCGGTCGTTCTGGAGCAGGCCCGGCAGCGTGAACCACGCCACGGCCGAGAGCAGGACCACACCAACGACGGCGGTGAGGACCTGCGCTCGCTGGGAGGGGTTCGCGAGCAGGCTCGCGCGGGGCCGCCGGATCTGAGGCGCCCGCGCACGCGGCGCGACCTCGCGCGGAAGGGGAGGCGGCGCCGACTCGACGCGCGCGACGGGCGCCGGCTCTGCGGGCTCCTCGAGGGCCGCCTCGGGCTCATCGGCGCCGTCGACCTCGTCCTCGACCTGGGGCAGGTCGGCGACGAGGACGGCGGTCATGTCCTGCAGCTCGCGGGTGCGCATGAACAGCTCGGCGAGGGCACGCTCGGGGCCGACCGCGAGCGAGGACTCGATCTCGTCGAGCCCGATCGCATGCTCGACGTTCGAGGTGAGCAGCAGCAGCTCGTCCTCCGGGAGGCAGACGCGCTCGAAGGCGGGCTCGATCGCGTCACTGCCGCCGAGGGGCTGGGCGGCGGCACCACTCGGACTGAGGCGGCGCAGCAGCGCGCCGCTGCGCGCGTAGGCAACGGTGGGCCCGACCTGCGCGACGGTGGCCTCGCGGTCCTTGATCGCAACGCAGGTGACGGCGACCGACACCCGGTGCTCCCGCAGGGAACGGCGGTTCCACTCGGCGAGGTTCGCGTGGGCCTGGCGCAGCGCGCGCAGCAAGCCGCCGGTGACGGAGAGCGACTCCCGACGAAACAGCGCCGCAATGGCGTCGGCCACTTCGTGACAGAACTCTGCCGAACGCTCGTCGGTCGGCTCGGCAAGCACGAGCAGGCGCACGCGCTGGTCATCCTGGGCGCGCCGACGCTCCACGAGCCAGGGGCCGTGTTCGAGCACCTCACCTTGCGCGATCGCGTATCGTCCGACCCAGACGCCCATGTACCCGCCGTGTCTCGTCTCCGGCGTAGCCCCTGGACGAGCGAAGAAACCGGGTAACCCGCATCCCGCTGCGCGACCGCACCGCCTCGGTCGCGCGCGAGGGCGCACTCCGTGCGCCTCGCGAGTCGGACGATGATAGTCGCGCAGGCGGGAACGCGTCGACGCCTCTCCTCGGGCCCCTGCCGGCGTGCGCGCAGGTCGATACGATGCTGACAGCACCGGGCCTCGCCACCGCAGGCCTCCGTGCCCCCTGCACACTCCGGATCGGGAGGGAACTGGATGCCGACGGACCCCGACCTCCTCGAGGCGCAGGCCAACGCGGTTTACGAACGCGTCCGGACGCAGCTCCGCGAGCTCCTCCACGAGGGCGCACGCGGCCTGCAACCGTTCCCGGCGTTCCCGGGAGCACCGAACTCGCGCGCGATCGAGCTGGATGTCACGGGCAGCGGCGACCGTCGCGGGTGTGTCGTGCTCGCCGAGGATGGCGAGCTCTACGAGCTGCAGCTCGAGGTGGAGGCGGACTCGCTGGCAGCGGGCGCGAACGAGCCGGTGCTCGCGCAGCAGGAGCAGCGCGTCCCCCTCGAGGGCCTGCCCGCCGGTGAGTACGTGGTCTACGCGCAACGCGCGCTGCAGCTCGTGATTGCGGAGCTCCGCCGGCGCGGCTGAGTCAGCGGAGGCGGCCAGCGAGGGCTAGACGACGACCATGTTGTTGCGGTGGATGACCTCGTCGCCGTACTCGTAGCCGAGGGTCTCGGCGATCCGCGCCGAGCGCAGCCCGCGGATGCGCGCGATGTCGGCGGCGCTGTAGTTGGCGCTTCCACTCGCGAGGTGGTGGCCCGCAGCGTCGATCACGAGCACGACGTCACCACGCTCGAACGTGCCCTCGACGCCGGTGACGCCCGCGGGCAGCAGGGAGCTGCCTCCCGAGGCGAGGGCGGCCGCGGCGCCCCCATCGACGGTCACGCGGCCACGCACGGGGAGTCCCGACAGCAGGTAGCGCCGACGGCTCTCCACGCGGTCACCGCGAGGCAGGAAGTGCGTGCCGATCGGCTCGCCGCTCGCCGCCCGAAGGACGACCTCCCGCTCGAGGCCGTGGGCGATCACGACGTGCGTCCCGGATGAGGTGGCAACGCGCGCGGCCTGCAGCTTGGTCACCATGCCGCCCGTGCCGAGCGCGCCCGCGCTGCCGGCGGCACGCTCGATCGCCTCGTCGATGGTCTCGACGACCTCGATGACCCGGGCGTCGGCGTGACTCGTGGGGTCGGCGTCGTAGAGGCCGTCGACATCGGACAGCAGGAGCAGCAGGTCGGCGTCCACGAGGTTCGCCACCTGCGCCGAGAGGTTGTCGTTGTCGCCGATGACGGAGTCGCGAATCTCGTCGACGGCGACGACGTCGTTCTCGTTGACCACGGGCAGCACGCCGAGATCGAGCAGCGCGAGCAGCGTGTTGCGCGCGTTGAGGTAGCCCAGCCGGTCCGCCAGGTCGCGCCTCGTGAGGAGCGCCTGCGCGACGGCGATGCCGTGCGGCTCGAACACCTCGTCCCAGAGCGACATGAGGCGGCTCTGACCGACGGCGGCCAGCGCCTGCCTCGAGGCCAGTCCGCCGCCGGGGAGGGAGCGCAACCGCTCGCGCCCGGCATGGATCGCCCCCGAGGTGACGAGGATGACCTCACCTCCGCGCCGCCGGAGGTCGGTGACCTGCCGCGCGAGGCCGGCCAGCGTGCCGGAATCGATGTGGTCCGTGCCCCCGGTGAGGAGGTTCGTGCCCGCCTTGACCACGATCCGGTGGTACGCGAGTCCACCTGCATCCGGGGATTCGGTCCTGGTCACCGCACAACCCTCCGACAGGGCGCTCATACGTTCGATAATCGGGCTGTGACGCTGCCCTCTCCTATAGCATGATCGAGCGGTGCAGTTGCGTCGAGGCGCGCCGGCCGGCACGGCGCCCGCGCGAAGGAGCCGTGTGTCCCAGCCCGCCCTGCTCCCTGACCGCGCCCGCAACGAGCGCCGACCCGCCTGGCTCACCCTCGGCCTGATCTTCCAGCGCGCGTCCGTGAACTTCGTCGAGGACCGCGGCACGCACATGGCCGCAGCCATCGCCTACTACGGCCTGTTCTCGCTGTTCCCCCTCGTGACGCTGATGGTGTCGATCGTCGGCATCGTGCTCCGGAATGAGGCGCGCCGCGAGCTGGTGATCCAGGCGCTCGTGGACGCGCTCCCGGTCGACGCTGCGGGCATCTCCGACTCGATCTTCGCGGTCGCCAACCGCGGCCCGACGCTGACGCTGGTCGCCGGCATCGCCACGCTCTGGGCGGCGAGCGCACTGCTCTCCGTGGTGCGCAGCTCGCTGCACGTGGCGTTCGCTGCCGACCGCTGGGTGCCGCCACTGCGCGCGAAGGCGCTCGACCTCATCCTCGCGCCGCTGGCGGGCGCGGCGGTGCTGCTCTCGCTCACGGTCACCACGTCCTGGCGAGTGCTGCAGGGCCTCTTCGAGACGCGCCTGCCCTTCCTCGGCGATCGCCTGGGCTGGGCGTGGGACCTCGGCGCCGAGTTGCTGCCACCCACGATGGTCTTCCTCGGCTTCCTCGCGGCCTACCGAGTGCTCCCCGGGCGGCGCACGCCGATCCGCTACCTCTGGGGCGGCGCCCTCGTCGCGACCGCGGGCTTCGAGCTGGTGAAGTTCGGCTTTGCGCTCTACATCACGAACGTCGGGAACTACGACGTCATCTACGGCTCGATTGGTGGCGTGGTCGCGCTGCTCTTCTGGGTCTACCTCAGCGCGAACATGCTCCTCGTCGGAGCGGCAGTGGCCGCCGAGACGGCGCACGTGATGCGCGGCGAGCCGCGCCACGGCCGCGTGCGCCCTCCCGCGCGCGAGCGTGACTGGCGCACGGCCCTCGGCCAGTTCCTCGTGGGGCTGGTCATGGCGCCCGGCCAGGGCCCCGCTCCGAGGCCACCCGAGCCTGACGACGAGGACACGCCGGAGCCAGAGCCGCGGCCGCACGCGCCGCCTGACGCCGAGGTCGACCTCGAGGCGCGCCGGCGCCGCGCGCGCTAGCTCCCGCCGCTCGGCGCGCTCGTGCTCGCGAGGCCGAGCGTGGCCACGCCGTAGAGCGCGGAGATGATCTCGTCGGCGGTGGCCGAGGCCCAGACGCGAAAGAACGGCGACGCAATGAGCTCGCCCATGCCCCTCCCGATGCGCGCGCCGGTCTCCTCGGTGGTCTCGCCGGGCCTCGGGACCCGGAGGTGGCCGTAGACCCACGCGTCCTTGTCATAGACGGCGGCGTGCTCGACGAAGTGGTAGAGGTAGCGCCAGTCGCTCGTGAAGAACGCGGCGACGGGGATCGACTGGTAGGTCTCACTGCGCTTCGTGTTGACGAACGGCGCCATGAGGTCGGCGTTCGGTGAGAGCGCTGGGTCCGGGAGGGGCGTGGCGCCGAAGCGCTGCCCGTCGCGGTTGAACACGCGGAGGTCGAGGCCGCCCGCCTCGGCAAGCCGCGCGACAACGGGCACGTCGCGGCGGCAGTCGGACGACCACTCCTCGGAGATCACGAGCACGTGCGCGGGCCCGTCCGGCCTCGAGGCGAGGTCACGCATCGAGGCGGCCTGCGCGTCGGTCAGCGCGAGTCCCGCGTACCACTGACGCATCCAGCCGCTCTGGTCGCTGCGCGTGGCGCCGTCTGAGCCCTCGCGCGCGAGGTTCTCCGGCGTGGCGATGTCGTCGAGGTACGCCTCGAAGGTCAGCCCCTGCGCGAAGCGGTCCGCGGTGATGCCCTCAATGGGCTGTCCGATGGTGGGCACGTGTGTCTCCTCTGCACCTCGGTCTGGGGATAGCGGCTGGGCCCGGAGGTCCCCCTCGTCGCGCTCCGCCGTCCGCCCTCACCGTCCGCCCTCCACCGTTCGTGGTGAGCCTGGCGAACCACCTGCGCCGTCATCGAGGGGTACGAATCGAGGATCCGGGGACCGTCGCCGTCCACCGTTCGCCCTGAGCCTGTCGAAGGGCGCGCCGTCATCGAGGGGCGCGAATTCAGTGTCCTCGATTCGCACCCCTCGAAGACGGCGGTGTGGTTCGCCAGGCTCACCACGAACGGTGGATGGCGGGCCCAGGTCATGACCGCACCAGCGCGAGGGTGAGCGGGTGGCCGTCGATCTCCGCGGTGGAGCTGGTGGCTCCTGAGGCTGGGGCGCCCGCCTCGAGGGTGTCGGCGAGGGTCTCTTCGCGGACGGTGTCGCCGTGCGCCTCGAGGGCTGCCGTGATCGCCTCGTCGCCCGTGTACGTGACGCGGATGCGGTCGGACAGCTCGAGGCCGGCCTCGCGGCGCAGGTCCTGCAGGCGGCGCACGATCTCGCGGGCCAGGCCTTCGCGCTCCAGCTCCGGCGTGAGGCGCGCATCGAGGACGGCGATGTAGCCGCCGTCCTCCGCGGCCGCCCAGCCCTCACCGGCGTCGACGGAGAGCAGGATGTCCGAGGCGGCGAGGTCGACGCCGCCGACGCTGATCGGCTGGCCGCTGCGCATGCGCCGGGCGATCTCGCTGCCGTCGGCACTCGCGAGGGCCTGGCGCACCTTGCCCACCTCGCTGCCGAGGCGGGGGCCGAGCACGGGGAGGTTCGGGCGCAGGGTGTAGGTCACGCGCTCGCCGGCGTCGGCCGCCACCTCGACGTGCTTCACGTTGAGCTCGTCCTCGATCTGGTCGCGCAGGCGCTCGAGGGCGGCGCGCTCGGCCTCGGTGCGCGGCACGAGCACGGCGGTCGCGAGGGGCTGGCGCACGCGCGCACCGGCCTTCGAGCGTGCGGCGCGAGCGAGCGAGACCATGCGCTGCACGGTCGCCACCTCGGCCGAGAGCGGCTCGTCGATGGCGGTCGCGTCGACCTCTGGCCAGGTCGCGAGGTGCACCGACTCCGCGGCGCCGACGCGGCGGCCCTCGAGGTTGCGGTAGAGCGCCTCGGCGAGGAACGGGGTGAACGGCGCGAGCAGGCGCGCGGTGGTCGCGAGGCACTCGTAGAGGGTGTGCAGCGCGGCCTGCCGGTCGGCCTCGGAGTCCGGGCGAGAGAACCGACGCCGGCTGCGGCGCAGGTACCAGTTCGAGAGCTGCTCGATAAAGTCGGCGATCGGGCGACCGGCCTCGGCGGGCTCGTACGCGTCGAGGGCCTCCGTGACGGCGCGAACGGTGCGATGCAGCTCGGAGCGCACCCAGCGGTCGAGCTCGGTGCGGGTGCCTGCCTCGACGGGTCGCGCGGGGTCGACAGCGCTGCCCGGGTGGAACCCTGCGACGTTCGCATAGGTGACGAAGAACGAGTAGGTGTTCCACAGCGTCGCGATCGTGCGGCGCGCGGTCTCGCCCACCAGCTCCGAGGAGAAGCGCCGCGAGTTGCCGGGCGGCGAGGCGGTGTAGAGGTACCAGCGCAGCGCGTCGGCGCCGTGGTCGTCGAGGATGTCCCACGGGTTGACCACGTTGCCGCGCGACTTCGACATCTTCTGCCCGTCGCCATCGAGGATGTGGCCGAGCACGATCACGTTGCGGTACGCGATCGGCTCCGGGACGTCCTCGGTGCGGTGGAGCAGGTTCGCGAGGGCGTGGAGCGTGTAGAACCAGCCGCGCGTCTGGTCGACGGCCTCGCAGATGAAGTCGGCGGGGAAGCGCGCGTCGAACTCCTCACGGTGCTCGAACGGGTAGTGCCACTGCGCGTAGGGCATCGCGCCCGAGTCGAACCAGGCGTCGGCGACCTCGGGGGTGCGGCGCATGGTGCCGCCGCACTGCGGGCAGTCGAGCTCGATGCCATCGATGAAGGGGCGGTGGGGGTCGTCGAACGGCTCCGGCAGGGTGCCGGCTCGAGCGCGGCCACGCAGCTCCTCGAAGGAGCCGATGCACTCGGTGTGCGCGCACAGCTCGCAGACCCAGAGGGGGAGCGGTGTGCCCCAGTAGCGCTCGCGCGAGACGGCCCAGTCGATGTTGCCCTCGAGCCACTCGCCGAAGCGGCCGTCGCGGATGTGCTCGGGCACCCAGTGGATCGTCTGGTTGGTCTCGACGAGGCGGTCACGGATCGCCGTCGTGCGGATGTACCAGGAGGGCTTGGCGTAGTAGAGGACGGGCGTGTCGCAGCGCCAGCAGAACGGGTACGTGTGGCGGATCGTCGCGGCGCTCCAGAGGAGCCCGCGCTCGCGGAGGTCGGCGGTGATCGAGGGGTCGGCCTCCTTCACGAAGCGCCCGGCCCACGGCCCACCGACGAGCGTGCCGGAGAGCGACACGGGCTGGAGGAACATCAACCCCTCGCTGCGCCCGAGCTGGTAGTCGTCCTCGCCGAAGGCGGGCGCGATGTGCACGACGCCCGTGCCGTCCTCGGTGCCGACGAACGCGCCGGGAACCACCCGTCGAGGAGGCGCCGACTCGTTGGCCTTCAGGCGCTGCGGGCGGCCGTCGGGCGCGAAGACGAGCGCCTCGACGCCCTCCCACTCGGTCGACTCGAACAGCGGCTCGTAGAGCACGTCGATGAGCTCGCGGCCGCGGAAGGCGTCGAGGACGTCACCGGCGTCGCCGAGCACGGCCTGGACGCGGTCCGCAGCGATGACGACGCGCTCGCGGCCGCCATCCGCCGCGTCCAGCTCGAGGAGGACGTAGCCGGCCTCGGGGTTCACGGCGAGCGCGGTGTTGCCGGGGAGCGTCCACGGCGTGGTCGTCCACGCGAGGATCGAGGTCGGCACGCCGTCCTCGAGGTGCAGGTGCGGCGTCGGCGCGCTCGCGTGCAGATGCGTGGGGAGGATGCGGAAGCGCACGGTCACCGAGGGGTCGGGTGTGTCCTCGTGGTAGCCCTGCGCGATCTCGTGGCTCGACAGCGAGGTCTCACAGCGCGGGCAGTGCGGCGTCACGCGGTACCCGAGGTACATCAGGCTGTGCTCCCACAGCCGCTTGAAGATCCACCAGCAGGTCTCGACGTACTCGTTCGAGTAGGTGACGTACGCGTCCTGCATGTCGACCCAGAAGCCGATGCGCTCGGTCATGCGCTCCCACTCCTGGACGTACGCAAAGACCGAGGCGCGACAGCGCTCGTTGAAGGCGGCGACGCCGTAGTCCTCGATCTCCCGCTTGGAGCTCAGCCCGAGCTGCTTCTCCACCTCGAGCTCCACGGGGAGGCCATGGGTGTCCCAACCGCCCTTCCTCGGGACCTGGTAGCCGCGCATGGTCTTGTAGCGCGGGATGAGGTCCTTGAAGACGCGCGCGAGCACGTGGTGGACGCCGGGGTTGCCGTTGGCGGTCGGCGGGCCCTCGAAGAAGGAGAAGACGGGGCCGCCCGCGCGCTCGTCGACGGAGCGCCGGAAGACGTCGCGCTCGCGCCAGAAGCCGAGGATGCCCTCCTCGAGCTCCCGCGCGGAGAACCGCGAGCCCACCGGCTCGAACCGGGGTCCGGATGTCGTTGTCATGCGTGTGCCTCCCGCCACCCGGCTCTCCGCGGAGCGGAGGACCGGCGTACGGCGGGCACGAAGAAAGCCCGCCCCGTCACGGGACGAGCCTCGATGCGTGACGCCGAGGCGACACGCCGCCAGCCCGCGGTACCACCCGCGTTGCGTCCCCCTCGAGAGGCCGAGGTGTGGACGCCGCTCACCGCGCCGCTTCGTGCTCGGACTCCCGAGGAGTGGAGCGCGGTCACGGCACTGCCCCTGGTAACGGTGGGCGCTCCGGCCGAGCCTACTGGCGCCCTCGATGGCAGCGTCGCCTCGAGGGGCGTTCGGTCGGCGGCTCTGGAGTGATCTTCACCCGGCAGCACGACGTCCGGCTTCCACCGCCCCGGACTCGCTGGGTCGCTCACCGCCTCGGCGTCACGGACGCTGCGAGGCGCCAGCCGGGCTACTCTCTCCTTCGCAGCCTGTCCCGCGAGTCTAGTCGAGGCCCGGCCGGCGACACAATCGGGCGCTTCCCGACCGCCTCCCCTCAGTAGACCCCCACGATGAGGGCGTCGGCGGGGTTGTGGCGGTCGAAGAGGGCGACGGCGACGGTGCGGCCGGTCACCATCTCGGCGCTGGCGATCGCCCTCGAGGTGGGGATCGCCGCGACGGTGGTCGACAGCGAGCCGGCGAACTGGACGGTCGCGCGGTAGTTCGTCGAGTCCCACGCGCGCAGCGTGCCGCGCTCGATGGTCATCCCGTGCTCCTCTTCACTACACGTCTCCTAGCTCGATGGTCTGGTCGTACTTGGGGGCGCGGCCGGTGTCGTAGCGCAGCCGCAGGCTGCGCACGCGGAGCGCGGTGCCGGCGAGGCCGAGCGGCGGCTCGGTGAGGTCGATCACGTCGCCGACCTCGAGGCCGGCGTGCGGCAGCGCGAGCAGGGCGCCGCGTGGTGCCTCGTTGGCGGCCTGACGGAAGAGGGCTGCGGCGCGCGCGTCGGCGCGCGCCTGGACGGTGAGGCCCTTGTCCACCTCGACGACGGCGGGGCCTCCGCGCCACAGTGCGGTCGGGTCGGTGCGCTCGGCACGGACGCCGGGCCGGATGACGCGCGCCCAGCCGAGGCGCGCTCGCTCGGTGGTGATCTCGATCTCGGCGATGGGGTGCGCGGCGCCGTACGCGTAGACGCTGGTGTCGCCGCTCAGCGGCTCGAAGGCGATGACGCTGTCGAGGTCGGGGCGCAGCTCGTCGGGGAGGTCGGCGAGGAGCCGGCGGATGGCAGCGAGCGCGGTCTCGCCGGCGGGGACGGTGAACGCGGGACTGTAGTTGACGCTCGCCTCGGTGGACCAGTTGCTCAAGGTGTCCACGCCGGCGCGCTGCGCGATGTACGTCGCGATGAGGCTCGCGGTGGTCGCGCCGGCTGCCCAGGTGTACTGCCTCGGTGCGCGCCAGGCGGCAAGCGCACCGAAGGTGTCCGTCGCCTCGACGATGGCGAGCTGGCGTCCGCCGGCGCGGCGCCGCGTGACGCGCTCGATGGTGTAGCGCGGGCCGAGGCTGGCGAGCGCTCCTGAGGTCGTGACGTAGCCCGGTGAGACGGTGAGCTGGGCCATGGGATGCAGTGGTGCGGTGGCGCCGCTGTCGTCGTAGCGGCCGTCCTCGTCGCGGAGGGTGAGGCGCAGCCGGCCGGAGGCGCTGACTTCCTGGGTGTACTCGAGGCTGAGCACGTCCCGCGTGATGTCGTAGCTGGTGTCGCGGATGGTGGCGGCCCATACGCCTCGAGCGCTGGTCCAGAACGCGAGGGTGGCGGAGGCGGCGAAGCCGAGGCCGTACTGCTGCGTGTAGTCGAGCGCGCGCGGGTCGGCGGGCCGCGGTGGGTCAAAGTCGGTGCCGGCGAGGCCGCTGCTCATCTGGACGGGGCCGTAGGCGGGGCCGGCGTACTCCTCCTGGACGAGCGCCCTCGGGACGTGCTGCACGTTGAGGGCGAGCGCGCGCAGCGTGACGCCGGTACCGCTCGAGGCGAGGCTGACCTCGGTAGCTGCGGTCCAGGCGCCGGAGGGGACGACGACGCCGGCACCGAGGCGGTAGGCGTACGCGACGGCGTGCCCGCCGCCACCACCGGTGAGCACGCCGCTCACGACGAGGTCGTAGTCGGCGGTGGCCATCGCGGCGAGGCCGTTGATGCTGGCGAAGGCGGTGACGCTCCAGCCGGTGGTCAGGCTCGGCGGCGATCACTGCCTGCCGATACCGGTCGATCGCGGCCTGCGTCCGGGCGCGCTCCACCTCGAGCTCCGCGCGCGCCTCGGCAAGCTGCCCGGACTCCGCGGCCGCGAGTGCCTCGAGGGCTTCGATCTCGTTGAGGGCGTCGAGCGGCGGCTCCCGGTCCGCGAGATCGTACCCATCGAGGTCGGCAAACTCGTGCGGCGCGCCCTCGAATGCCGCGACCGGCTCGTCGAGTCCCCGTGCGCCGTCCTGCTCCAGCTCGTCCCATTCGTTGCCGCCCACCGGGGCCTCCTTCGGCTCCTCGCGCTGTCGTGGAGGAAGGAGGGTTGCACGCGCGTGCGCCTATCCCGAGGCCCGAATGGCGCGCCATACGGAACTCGTACGCGTGCGTACACTCGCACGATGACCGGCCCTCAGCTCCGGCTCCTGCTGCGCGAGATGACCGCGGAGGACATCAGCGCCGTCCGCCGCATCGAGGTGGCGGCGTACGAAGACGCCTGGCCACAGACCACGTTCGAGCAGGAGCTGCGCAACGCCTTCGCGACATACCTCGTGGTGGTCGACGTGTCGGACCCACCGGGGTACGCGCCTCGCACGCCCTGGTGGGCGCGCATCATCGGCGCACCGCGGCCGACCGAGGCGCCGGTCGTCGGGTACTGCGGCGCGTGGTTTCACGTGGATCAACTGCACGTCGTGACGATCGCGGTGGCCCCCGCCTACCAGGGGCACGGCATCGCGCAACACATGCTCCTCGAGTGCTTCGACCGCGCCGCGGCGGCCGAGCTGCGGAACGTGGCCCTCGAGGTGCGGCCGTCGAACCTCCGTGCGCGCGCCATCTACGAGCGCTTCGGATTCGCGCAGATGGGCATCCACCGCGCTTACTACGCCAACAACGGCGAGGATGCCCTGATCATGCTCACGCCGGACCTCGACGGGACCGAGCAGCGCGCACGCCTCGAGGCGATCCGCGCCGAGCTCGATGGCCGCTACCCGGAGGTCGTGTGGCTCGATCGCGTCGATACGCCGGCGGCGGACCGCTAGGCGGCGTCGTCTCCGGCCGTCGGCGAGGCGAGCGGCGCTCGCACGGGCGCGGGCGGGCGGCGCGTGACGACGTACAGCACCATCCCCGCGAGTGGCATCAGGGCGCAGATGTAGAAGCCGGTCGCGTAGGACGTCGCGTCGATGACGAACCCGAGCAGGATGCCGCCGAGCACGGCGCCGACGTCCCACGCCATGGTGTACGTCGCCGCGCCGCCGCCGCGTAGCTCGGGCGGTGTCCGGTCGATGATCAGCGCCAGCGCGGTCACCTGCACGGCCGCGAACGACAGGCCGTACACCACCGCCCCCGCGAGCAGCATCGTGAGGGAGTGCGACCCCGTCACCATGAAGAGCGCGACGGATCCAAGCGCGAGCGATGGCAGGATCACCTGCGAGCGGCCGATCCGGTCCGACAGGCCGCCGCTGAGGGCGCGCGCTACGAGCAGCGCGAAGCCCCAGACGGTGTAGAACAGCCCGACGTTGCCGAGGCCGCGCTCGCTGGCGAAGAGCGGGAGGAAGGCCTGGATCGCGCCGACAGTGGTCGTCATCGTGAGGAACACGAGGGCAGGCGCGACCGCAGGCCTCGTGATCCAGACGCGCGCCCGCGTCACCGCGGCCAGTCGATTGCCCTCGTGGTCCGGGATGAAGACGGCGGTCCCGACGGCAAGCAGCGAGAACACAGCGCCGACGCTGAACGCGGCAGGGAACGACCAGCCGAGGGCGAGCCCGACCATGAGCGGTGCGCCGTACATCTGCGAGACGGCGTTCGCCGACTGGTACAGCCCCATCCCGAGCCCACGGCGACGCTCGGTGAGCATGCCGCTGACGATCGCCAGCTGCGCGGTCGTGAAGAGGCCCATCGCGACGCCATGGACGAGGCGGAACGCAATCGTGATCCAGGGGTCCGGGCTGACGGCGTATCCCACGTACGCGACGACGGTGAGCACGCCGCCCAGGCGCTGCCAGCGCCGGCGATTGCCGCCGTCGACCCAGACGCCGACGAGCGGCCTCGTGACCATGCCGGAGATGCCCATGGAGCCCACGACGAGCCCGACCAGCCAGTCGGGCTGCCCCTCGAGCGACTGGGGGACGCCGACGATCGACATCGAGTAGGCGACGAAGTAGAAGTGGACGGCGATCAGCGCGAGGACGAACGGCCAGCCCCCGAGCTCGCGACGGACGCCGGAGGCCTCGGAAGTGGGCTCCCTCACCACCAACCTCCCGGGCATGCCGGGCCATCGACGGGCTGTCGACGAACCGTGACGGTCGAGGGCTACTCCTCGGCGTCGTCGTCGGTCGCAGCGGGGTCGTGGACGTAGATCATGAGCCGCCCCTCCCGCTCGACGAACATCGCGAGGCGGCCCTCGGCCTCGTGACCCTTCACGATGCCGCCGAACTTGGCGCCATGCCCCTTCACGAGGAGGGTCTCGCCGCTGTACGCGAACCGCCGCCCCTCGACCATGAGGTAGAAGGGCGGAGGCGCCGGGTCGAGATTCCAGTCGAGGATGAAGGCCTCGGCGCCCGTGTTCTCGTCGACGAGGACGCCCATGTCCTCAAAGGACACGTCGACCTGCTGGCGGATTTGATCAGCGACCATCGGGAAGCCCACTCCAGTCTCGCGCGAGCGCGCCGGCCCGCATCATACGGGGGGAGGCTCCCGTCGGCCACTTCGCCCGAGGACGTCCGGGATGGTGAGCAGGAACACGCCAGTGATAATCACGGCGGAGGTCACGCACCACACGCAGATGGCGTAGATCACGGCGAGCTCGAGGTACGTGAGGTAGCCCGAATACAGCACGCCGCCAAGTGCCAGCGCGAACGTGAGCTGCGGCACGGCCTCCTGCAGGGCCGGCGAACCGACTCGGAGCAACCGCACGGCCAGCAGACCGAGCAGCACGACGTACATGGCGAGTCCGAACGCGGCGATCGGGATGCCCGCGATGTCGGCGTACTGCGAGGCCTGCACGGTGTGGCAGTCACCGACCGGCCCGCACGCGATGACCTTGTTCGGGTCCAGCGCCACCTTCACGAGGTAGATCGCGACACCCGTGCCCACCAGCGTCAGCGCGGTCATCAACAGCACGCGCCACGACATCGATGGCGCGCGCGTTGCAACGGCCGAACGTGCCGCGTCGATGGCTAGTTCCCCGCCTGCGCCGCGGCGATCGCCTGGCGAATCTCCTCGATGCTCCGCACGCCTGCGAGGAGCTTGCCGTTGATCATCAGCGTCGGCGTCGACCGCGCACCGACCTCGCCGGCCTCGCGGGTCAGGCGCTCGACGGTGGTGCGGGTGCGACCGCTGTCGATGCAGGCCTCGAAGGCGGCCTGGTCCCAGGACCCGGCGGGCAGTGCGCCGTCGACCTCGTTTCCGTAGGCCTTCAGCCGGTCGACGGTGTACACGCCGGAGTTCTCGCGTCCCTGGCGGAGGTAGAGCACGTCGTGGTACGGCCAGAACTGGTCCTGCTCGACCGCGCACTCGGAGGCCTCGGCGGCGGCCGTGGACTCGTTGCCGAGGAACGCCAGGTGGTGGAACTCGTACCTGACCTTGCCGGTGTCGATGAACTCGGTCGCGAGCGCGGGCTCGACGTTGTGGGTGTACTGCGCGCAGAACGGGCACTGGAAGTCCTCGAAGGCCACGATGCGGACCGGGGCAGCCGGGTCGCCCCACGTGCGCCCGGCCACCTGGCTGCGCGTCAGGACCTCGAAGGCGCCGGTCCCCGCGGAGCTGCCGGGGCGGTTCGCCCAGACCAGGGCGAACACCCCGAGGAGCACCAGGCTGACGGAGCCCACGAGGACGGGCCCGCCCATGGCGTCGATCTGCCGACGCCACCCCGGACGGCTGTCCACTTTCGTTCGGGCAGGCGGACGCCCCGCATTCGAGCGCGATCGCGACACCGGTGACCTCCCGTCACACGCTTCTACCGTAGGGCGGTCCCGGGTGACGGTCGGGAGGACGTTCGGCACGCACCTGCCCGACCAAGGTCAGCGGACGCCCGGTTCCGGCGATCGGTCGCGGTTCACCTCGATGAAGTCGTTGATCGCCTGCGTGTTCACGGTGTCCAGCTTGAGCAGGCGACCCCACGACGCAACAGAGATCGGCGAGGTGTTCTCGGGCCGCGGTGACAGCACCACATCGCGCGAGTGCGCACCCTGGATCGCCTCGAGCTTCTGAATCTCAGCCGCGGGCAGGAGGTCCCGGTTGTAAGAGATCCAGATCATGCCGTGCTCGAGCGAGTGGATCACGTTCCCGTCCTGCACAGGGTCGGCGTACGTCCCGGCACGCAGCGGCACGGGGAAGTGCGGACCACCGACCGGCGGGTCGCCCTCCGGGATGATCAGCTCGGCAACGTTGGTGGTGTGCGTGGCGGCGGCGATCGCCACCTCGACACCCTTGAGGTCGGCCGTGGACACGGATCGCGGCCGGGCCTGCCAGGCGATGAACGCGAGGAAGACCACCGCGGCGACGATCACGGTGACGGTGGTCAGGCCACCGAACGGCTCCAGGCGCTCGCGCAGCGTGGACCTCGGCACAACGGGCGTGGCGCTCGCGTTCGAGCGACGGGACTGACTGCCTCGCGATGACACGAGGAGGCCTCCTTGCGTACGTGGCGCTGACCCAGAGGTCCGCCTCGAGAGGGACTACTTGCCCTTCCAAGGTACCGGGCACCGACCGCCGCCGACAACGCCCGAGGGCGCTACGCTCGTGCGCCGCGCACCTGCTCGAGGTCAGCATGGCCACGACCGCCCCAGCCGCGGCTTTCGTCAGCGGACGGAACGTCCGTCTCCTCTACGCGTTCTGGTTCCTCCTCTCCTTCCAGCCCTGGATGGGCACGTGGATCGCCTACCTCACGGACTTCCGAGGCGTCTCGCTCTTCCTCGTGGGGCTCCTCGAGACGTTCTTCCAGTTCGTGGGGCTGTTCGCGCGCGTGCCGGCCGGCGCCTTCGCCGATCGCTTCGGGCGCCGCAACTCGCTCGCCCTCGCCATGGCGATCGAGGGCAGCGGGCTGTTCCTCTTCGGGCTTGCCGATAGCTACCCGCTGATCCTGCTGTCGTACGTGCTCTGGGCAGGCGGCAGCGCGTTCCGCGACCCCGTGCACGCGGCGTACCTCTATGACGCGCTCGCTGCCGAGGGCAGGGAGGGCGACTTCTCGAAGCAGTTCGGGCGGCTCTCGGGGTTCGGGATGGCGGGGATGCTGCTCGGTCCGCTGATCGGCGCACCGATCGCGGGGCTGACCACGCTGCAGGTGCCGGTGCTGCTGAGCGCGGTCTCGTACGGGAGCGCCCTCGTGATCGCGCTGATGCTCAAGGAGCCGCCGCGACGGACGAGCGCGGCGGGCGGGCTGAGCTACCTCGCGACCATGGGGCGAGGGGTCACGGAGCTCTGGCGCGACCGCGCGGCGGCACTCGTGGTGGTCATCGCGGCGGGCCTCGCCTTCGCGGTCGCCTCGCAGATGATGCTGCTGCAGCCGTTCCTGCAGGCCTACGCGGTCCCCGTCGGCTGGTGGGGACTGCTGATGGTTCCTGCCCGTCTCGGGTCTGTCGCCGGCTCGACGTACTCGTACCAGCTGCAACGGGTGCTCGGCGAACGCCGCGCCTTCGGGCTCCTCATCGCCATCCCCGTGGTGCTGCTGGTGGCCCTCGCGGCCGTCGACCACGTGGTCATGGTGCTGGCCATCGGCGCGATCAGCGTGGTCTCGATGACGCGCGAGCCGATCTTCACGGACTACCTCAGCCGGCGCGTGGGCTCCGAGGTACGTGCGACGGTGCTCGCGGTGCGGCGGCTCGGCATCCAGTTCGTGCTCGCGTTCGCGGCTCCCCTCGCGGGCGGCCTCGGCGAGCGGTCATTGCCGCTGGCGTTCGCGGTGCTGGCCGTGCTGACGGCGGGGCTCGCGGTGCCCGCCTATATCCTCTGGCTGCGCGTGGAGCGCGAGGCAGGCGCGACGCGCGAGGCATCAAGCCCCGAGCGCTCCCTCGAGGCGGCCCCGGTCCACGGCGCGGAGGGCAGGGAGGGCAGCCCGTGACGGCGCAGGACCTCGAGCCGCACGGCGCGTGGCTCGAGTGGGTGGGCGGCCACTCGAAGGGAGCGTCCGCGCATGGCCGATCGCATAGCTGATCGCACGAACGAGCTCGGACAGCCGATCGGTGCGCCCGTCGAGGGGTGGACGCCTCGAGCGCTGCCCGCGCGCGCACCCCTCGAGGGGAGCCGCTGCCGGCTCGAACCGCTGGACGCCGCGCGGCACCTCGAGGCCCTGCACGAGGCGAACCAGCTCGATGTCGACGGGCGCAACTGGACGTACCTGCCCTACGGGCCGTTCCCCACCCTCGAGGCGTACCGGGACTGGTTCACGATCGCGGCGGCAAGCACCGATCCGCTCTGGTTCGCGATCGTGGACCGCGCGCTCGATCGGGCGGTGGGCGTCGCGAGCTACCTGCGGATCGATCCCGTGAACGGGGTGATCGAGGTCGGGCACCTCGCGTTCTCGCCGCTCCTCCAGCGCACGCCGGTCGCCACGGAGGCGATGTACCTGATGGCGCGCCATGCCTTCGACGATCTCGGGTACCGCCGCTACGAGTGGAAGTGCGACACCTTCAACGCGCCGTCACGGAACGCGGCGTTGCGCCTCGGGTTCCGCGCCGAGGGCACCTTCCGGCAGGCCGTGGTGATGAAGGGCCGCAACCGCGACAACGCCTGGTTTTCGATCCTCGACTCGGAATGGCCGGCGATCCGGGCCGCCCTCGAGGGGTGGCTCGCACCCTCCAACTTCGACGACGCAGGACAGCAGCGCGCCGCGCTCGCCTCATTCATGCCGCCGCGCACGTAGACCTCCAGAGCGCGATACGACGAGAGGGCCCTCGCGGGCCCTCTCCTGAACTGCGTTCGCCAACCCCGAGATTAGGCGACGGCCTCCGTAGCTGCGTCAACCTTCGCGAAGACGTAGTTGCCCTCACCATCAACGTCCACGCGGACGGTCTCGCTCGCCTCGAACTCACCGTTGAGGATGCGCTTCGCCAGCTCATTCTCGATCCGCCGCTCGATGGTGCGCCGCATCGGGCGCGCGCCGAACGTCGGGTCGTAGCCCTCGCGGACGAGCGCCGCTCGCGCGGCCTCGGTGACCTCGAAGCGCACGCCCCGCTCCGCGAGGCGCTGCCCCACCTCGTCGAGGATGAGGGTGGCGATCTGCGCGATCTCCGGCTCGGTCAGCGGCTCGAACACGATCACCTCGTCGAGGCGGTTGAGGAACTCGGGGCGGAACGCCCGCGCCAGTGCCTCCTCGACGTTGCGCGTGAGGTGGTCGCGCTCGCCGTCGTTCCTCGCGCGCACGAACCCGAGGGGGGCGGCCTGCTGGCCGGTCCCCAGGTTCGAGGTGAGGATGATGACGGTGTTGCGGAAGTCAGCCACCCGCCCCTGCGAGTCGGTCAGGCGCCCGTTGTCCATCACCTGCAGCAGCGTGTTGAACACGTCCGGGTGTGCCTTCTCAATCTCGTCGAAGAGGACCACCTGGTAGGGACGCCGCCGCACGGCCTCGGTGAGCTGACCAGCCTGGTCGAAGCCGACGTAGCCGGGAGGCGCGCCGATCAGCCTCGAGACGGTGTGGCGCTCCTGGTACTCCGACATGTCGAGGCGCAGCAGCGCGTCGGCGTCGTCGAACATGTACTCGGCGAGCGCCCTCGCGAGGTGCGTCTTGCCGACGCCGGTCGGACCCACGAAGACGAACGAGCCGATCGGCCGGCGCGGGTCCTTGAGGCCGGACCGCGCACGCCTGATGGCGTTCGCCAGCGAGGCAATCGCGGCGTCCTGCCCGACCACGGCCCGGTGGAGGAACTCCTCCATGTGGAGCAGCTTCTCCGCCTCGCCCTCGAGCATGCGGTCGACGGGCACGCCGGTCATCTGCGCGATGAGGGCGGCGATGTCGCGCTCGGTGACCTCGTCCCCGGCGAGGCCGTGCGCCTGCTGCCACTCGGCCTTCATCGCCTCGTACTCGGACTGGATCTGCAGCACCTGCTGCTTCACGCGCGCCGCTTCCTCGTAGTCCTGCCGCTCAGCCGCGGCATCCACGCGCGCCGAGGCGTCACGCAGCCGCGCCGTCAGGTCACGCAGCTCCGGCGAGAGCGCCTCGCCCTCGATCACCCGCCGCGAGGCAGCCTCGTCGATGAGGTCGATCGCCTTGTCGGGGAGCTGGCGGCCGGTGAGGTAGCGGTCCGAGAGGCGCGCCGCAGCGTCGAGGGCTTCGTCGGTGATCCGCAGGCCGTGGTGCTCCTCGTACTTCGGGCGGATGCCCTGCAGGATCTGGACGGTCTCGTCCACCGAGGGCTCGTCGACAAACACCGGCGAGAACCGCCGCTCGAGGGCCGGGTCGGCCTCGATGTGCTTGCGGTACTCGTCGAGGGTGGTCGCACCGATGACGTGCAGCTCACCCCTCGCGAGGGCGGGCTTCATCATGTTCGACGCGTCGATGGCGCCGTCGGCGCCCCCCGCCCCCACCACCTGGTGGATCTCGTCGATGAAGAGGATGACCTCGCCCTCGGACTCCTTGACCTCGCGCATGACCGCCTGGAGGCGCTCCTCGAACTCGCCTCGGAACTTGGAGCCGGCGACGATCGCGCCCATGTCGAGCGCGAGCACGCGCTTCTCGCGCAGGCGATCGGGCACGTCGCCCTCCGCGATGCGCAGCGCGAGGCCCTCGACGATCGCCGTCTTGCCGACGCCCGCCTCGCCGATCACGACGGGGTTGTTCTTCGTGCGGCGGTTGAGCACCTGCATCACGCGCGCGATCTCGGTCGCGCGACCGATGACGGGGTCGATGTGACCAGTCTTCGCCAGCTCGGTGAGGTCGCGGCTGTACCGTCCCAGGGCCTGGTACTGCGACTCGGCAGTGGGCGAGGTGACTCGCGCGGAGCCTCGGACCTGCCGCAGCGCGCCGTAGACGCGCTCCTTCGTGATGTTGAACTCGCGCATGATCCGCGCGCTGTCGCCGTCGGGCTCGTCGGAGATCGCGATGAGCAGGTGCTCGACGCCCACGAAGTCGTCCTTGAGGCGGTCGGCCTCGGCGTTGGCGTTCTCGAGCATCCGCACGATCCGAGGCGTCGTGTAGATCTGCACGACGTCGTAGGCGAGCTTCGGGGAGCGCTCGAGCGCCTGGCGGATCGCGGAGGCCATCGCCTCGGGCTCCACGCCGATGCGCTGCAGCACCTCGCGCGCGAGGCCGTCACGCAGCTGCACGAGGGCCAGCAGGACGTGCTCGACATCCCACTGCGCGTGCCGCTGGTCGCGCACCATCTGCTGGCTGTTCTGCAGGACGGTCTGCGCCTGCTCGGTGAATCGGTCCTGTCGCATCACTGGCGATCACCCCGTTCTGTAGTGGTCAGTAGTCGGTTGATTGGCTCGGGCCGGAGCGGTCACAGCCCGCCGAGGCGTGCGCGGAGCTGTTCGTGCTCGTGGCGCAGCGTGGCGAGCTCGGCCTGCAGCTCCTCGATCTGGCGCGACATCCTGAGGATGACCTCCACGCCCGAGACGTTGATGCCCAGCTCGTTGACGAGGCGGCGCACCTGCTGCAGGCGCTGGATGTCGTGCTGCGAGTAGAGCCGCGTGTTGCCTCGCGTGCGCTGCGGGGCCACCAGGCCCATCCGCTCGTAGGAGCGCAGCGTCTGCTGGTGCACCCCCACGATGCGCGCCACGACGGAGATCTCGAACACGGGCTCGTCGTGCGGGATGGTCATGGACGGCCCCCGCTGACGCCGCCGTTGCTGGTGCTGCCCGCGCCACTCGCGCCACTCGAGGCACCCGCGCCGCCCGCACCTCGAGGCGTGGCGCGGCGCAGCTGCTCGAAGAGCGCGCGCTGCTCGGCGGTGAGCGGCTCGGGCAGCACGAGGCGCACGCGCGCGTGGAGGTCGCCGTAGCCGCCGCTCCGCCTCGGCATGCCCTGCCCGGCGAGGCGGAACACGCGTCCGCCCTGCGTCCCGGCCGGCACGTTGAGCATCAGCGTGCGCCCCTTGAGCGTCGGCACGCCCACTTCACCGCCGAGGGCGGCATCGGCGACCGGCACGTCCACGTCGACGTGGAGGTCGTCGCCCCGCCGCTCGAAGCGCGGGTGCGTGCCCACCTCGACGCGGAGGAACAGGTCGCCGGGCGACCCGCCGTTGGCACCTGCGCCGCCCTTCCCGGCGACGCGGATGCGTGTGCCGCTGTCGACGCCGGGCGGAATCGTCACCTCGATGCGGCGCACGGGGGCGGCGTTGCCGGAGCCGCGACACGCGTGGCAGGTCGCGCCCGCGAGCGTGCCCTGCCCGCCGCAGATGCGGCACTCCTCGACGCGGTCGCGGACCTCGATGGTGCGCGTCGCGCCGTTGTACGCCTCGTCGAGGGTGATGCGCACGGCGTGCTCGACGTCCTGGCCGCGCTGGCGCCCGGCGGCCCGGCGGAAGATCGAGTCGAAGATGCCGGCCCCGCCGCCACCTCCACCGCCGCCGCGACCGAAGAGGTCGCCCAGCCCGCCGAGGTCACCGAGGTCGTTCGTGTTGAACTCGAACGAGCCGCCACCTGGCCCGCCCGAGGGCTGACCGCCGTGACGGAAGCCGCGTCGCTCCATCTCCTCGATCTGGTCCGCCTGCTTCCAGTGCTCGCCGTACCGGTCGTACTTGCGCCGTGAGTCCTCGTCGGAGAGCACCTCGTAGGCGGCGTTGACCTCCTTGAAGCGGTCCTCGGCCTGCCTGTCACCGGGGTTCACGTCCGGGTGGAGCTTGCGCGCGAGGCGGCGATACGCCTGGCGAATGTCCTTCGCCGCCGCATCGCGCTTCACGCCGAGCACCTCGTAAAAGTCTGCTGCCATGGCTCGGAGTATATGACCTGCGCGCTTCGCTATCAATCTTTCTTGAGTGTTCATCACTCAAGTCTATTGACATGATGACTACCGTCCTCATAACATGCCGGGTGAAACCGCCGAGGAGGCCAGGCGGGCCCCTCCGAGGCGCCTCAACGCACACGGCCCGCAGCCCTTCTATGGGAGGAACCACGTGGCAGATATCGTTCCATCCGAGCCGTTTCGCTTCATGGACCGCGACTTCGGCAACCTGCGCCGGATGATGGATCGTGTCTTCGATGACACGTTCTTCCGCTCGCCGGCGGCCTTCGGCGACGAGGGGTCGCTCGCCCTCGATGTGATGGAGAAGGACGGCAACGTCGTCGTCAAGGCGTCGCTGCCCGGCTTCACCAAGGAGGAGATCGACGTGCAGGTGCACGACGGCGTCCTCTACATCAAGGCAGAGCACACCGAGGAGAAGGAGGAGCAGGACGCGAAGTTCTACCGCCGCGAGCGCCGCTACGGTGCGGTCTCGCGTCGCGTCGCCCTCCCGGGCGCGGTGTCCGACGCCGAGGTGAGCGCCGAGCTCAAGGACGGCGTCCTCACTCTCTCGCTGCCGGTGCCCCAGAAGGCACAGCCGAAGCAGATCGAGATCAAGGCGGGCTAGCGCTCCCCGCCAGGCACGAGGCCAGGACGGTACGCACGAAGGGCCCCGGGGTGACTCGGGGCTCCTTCGTGTGTGGCGGCGTCGGAGGTGCTCCGTTCGCGGCATCGATGACAGCGTGTGTGGTTCGCCAGGCTCACCACGAACGGATGAGGGCGGCTCCGGATCCTCGACTCGCACTCCTCGAGGATGGCGGGGCCCGGCCAACGGGGATGGCGGCGCCCCGCGGCCTACCCCCGCCCTCACCCGTTCGTGGTGAGCCGGGCGGACCACACCCGCCTGCATCGGAAGCCCGACCCAAGATCCGTCGGATCCTGGACTCGAGGGCCGCGATGACGGCGCGTGTGGTTCGCCAGGCTCACCACGAACGGATGAGGGCGGCTCCCGGCTCCGGATCCTCGATTCGCACTCCTCGAGGATGGCGGGCCCTTCGACAGGCTTAGGAGAGCCTCAGGGCGAACGGGGTAGGCGGCATCGGCGCGCCAACGCACCGCCTTCATCCCTCGAGGGCCGCTTTCATCCGTTCGTGGTGAGCCTGGCGAACCACATACGCCGTCCTCGAGAGGCGCGAGTCGAGGATCCGACGGCACGAACGGATGAAAGCGGCGTGCGGGGCCGAGGCGCTACTCGGCGTCCTCGGTGACGCGGTCGCGGGCACGTTTCGCGCGCTCCCACATCGAGGTCTGGGGCGCCCTCGCGGACGGCTCGTGGGTGCGTCCGATGTCGATCGGCTCCTCGGGAGCGGGCTCGGGCTTCTTCCGCGTCACGCGCCGCCGATGCCGGTCCATGGTCGAGAGCAGCGCGAGCGACTTGCGCGTGTCGGAGGCGACGCGCGCGGGCT